>JANXUR010000079.1 GCA_025356095.1 Acidobacteriaceae bacterium
GGACGGGGCTGGGACGGGGTGGGACGGGGCTCGGGGCGGGGCTTGGGGCGGGGTGGGACGGGGTGGGACGGGCGGTGCGGTGCGGGGCGGCCCCGAGCGGCCCTGAGCGCTGCGGAGAAACTCCCCGCAGCCGATGACTGCGGTCGCGGCATATAATCCTTGGGTCATGCTTGCTCGCCTGCCCGCTCGCTACGCTGTGGTGTCGTACATTCAAGATCCTGTGGGGGAGTTCGTGCGGCAGATGCGCGACACGCTGCATCCGCAGTTACGGCATTCGGCGGCGCATGTTTCCATTCTGCCGCCCCGCTACCTCGAAGGCAGCGAGTCGGAGTTGCTAGACGCGTTCGAACGCCAATGCGCCGCCGAGGTGGCCTTTCCCGTTGAGTTGGGGGAGATTGACACCTTCGAGCCGGTTACCCCAACCGTGTTTCTTCATGTGTTGGCAGGAGCGGAACCGATGCAAGCCACCCACCAGCGATTTAACGCCGGAGCGCTCGGCGGCAAAGAAGACTGGCCTTACGTGCCGCACATGACGATTTTGAAGACGATGACTTTTGCCCAAGTGGCCGACGCGCGGGCCACGGCCCAAGCACAATGGGCGAGGTTTGCAGGCAGCCGCGTCGGTTGGGTGCAGGAGCTAACCTTCGTGCGGGAGGGTGCCGACCAGACTTGGGTGGATTTGGCCACGGTTCGCCTGAGTGGTTCGCCTGACCCGGTCGCCTAACCCGCTCCCTTAGCTCGCCCGGTTGGGTGACTCCGCTGGTATAATCAAAATATTGCGGTGGGAGTAGCTCAACTCGGCAGAGCACCGGTCTGTGGCACCGGACGTTGCGGGTTCAATTCCCGTCTCCCACCCCAAACTTCTCGCAGCCAAACCTTACCCCCCGCTTACCGTTCCAGAGACAGATTTCTCACCCAGGCTTACGCGCCTTGAATAATGCGCCATGCTTCTTGTGCGGTGAGCATCAGGGGGCCCAGCCCCTTTACTGCACGCATATATTGCGCACGCTCAAAAGCAGCGTGGTCGGGCGAGTGCATCTGGCTCAGTGAGCCGCGCATCTGGCTGACGGAGGCATATTCATGTAGATCCATCCAGCGCCGCAAGCCTTCTTCAATCTGCGTCATGTGGCTAATACCGTGGCGCAGCAGGGTAGAGCACAGTTCGGTGACGGTGGAGCCCACCATCAGCATCTTTACCACATCTTCGCCGCGATCAATGCCGGTGGTGGCTGCCAAGTCAGCCTTGATGCGGCCATAAAGGATGCCAATCCAGGTCAGCGGCAGGCGCATCTCCTGCGGCGTGCTCAACAACACTCCGGGCTTAATCTCCATGTTTTCGAGGTCAACGTCTGGCTGGTAGAAGCGGTTAAACAGGGTCAGGCCAGCGATTCCGGTTTCGTCGAGCCGGTGGGCGAAGTGCGAGAGGTTGGTAAAGAACGGACTCAGTTTCACGCTGACCGGAATGGTCAACGCCTTGGTAACGGCGCGAACGGTGGCCGCATAGTCGCCCTCCACCATTTCAGCCGTGCGTTGAGGATGAGTGACGATGCTGTAGAGATTGAGCTCAAGGCCATCGGCCCCGGCTTGCTCGATCATCTTGGCATAGTCCAGCCAGCCGCCCGGCGTGGCTCCGTTCAAGCTGGCGATGACCGGGATGCGCACGGCTTGCTTGCAGCGGCGAATATGCTCCAGATAGCCGTCTGGTCCGACCCGGAACTCGGAGGGCTCGGGCAGATAGCTGAGCGACTCGGCAAAGCTTTCAGTGCCGGCAGAGAGGTGGTGGCTGAGTTCCAGGCTCTCCATCTGTAGCTGCTCTTCGAATAGCGAGTAGAGCACGACCGCGCCTGCCCCGGATTCCTCCATCCGCTTTACGTTGTCGAGTTCGAGCGACAGCGGAGAAGGCGAGGCAACGATGGGCGAGTGCAACTTCAGCCCCAGATAGGTTGTACTTAGATCCACCATGATTCTTCTCCTTCAAACCGCAATCGCATTTTGTGCTTCATGCCGCATCACTGCCTAGTGCGAGGCGGGCGGTTCGCCCACGTGCCGTTGCGACAAATATTCATAGAGTCCACGGCGCATGGCTACTTCGCGCTGCGCTTCATCCCACAGGCGGCTGGCATCTTCCGGATTGCTCTGCTTCAACATACGGAAGCGAGTCTCGTTCATCATGAACTCCTGCAAACGCTTGGTAGGCGCGCGGGAGTCGAGCTGCAGCGGGCTTTCGCCTGCGGCGTCATGCCGAGGGTCGTAACGGTACAGCAGCCACTGGCCGCTTTCCACCGCAAGCTTCTGATTGTTCATCGCAGTGGTCATGTTGATGCCGTGCGCGATGCAATGTGAGTACGCAATGATCAGGCTGGGGCCGTCATACGCTTCCGCCTCCAGAAACGCCTTCAGGGTGTGCTCGTCCTTGGCGCCCATGGCCACACTGGCCACATAGACATTTCCATAGCTCATGGCGATCAGGCCGAGATCCTTCTTGCCGCGGCGTTTGCCGCCAGCGGCAAACTTGGCAACCGCTGCGCGCGGCGTGGACTTCGACGCCTGACCGCCGGTGTTGGAATAGACCTCGGTATCGAGCACTAGAACGTTGACGTTACGGCCACTGGCCAATACGTGGTCGAGGCCACCAAACCCGATATCGTAGGCCCAACCGTCGCCGCCAACGATCCACACACTTTTGCGCGCCAGCAGGTCGGCGAGTGAAAGCAGTTGCTTGGCGGGGGGCGAAGCCAGTGCCTCCAAGCGAGACTTAAGTTCCACAATCCGCATTCTTTGTTCGTGCAGGTCTGCTTCGTCGGCTTGCGCGGCCCCCAGAATCGCGGTGGCAAGCTCTTCGCCAACCGCGCTGGATTGGCGACGCAGCAGATCTTGCGCGAACTCCACCTGATGGTCGAGCGACGCGCGGAAGCCGAGGCCAAATTCGGCATTGTCTTCAAATAAAGAGTTCGCCCATGCCGGACCGCGACCCTCGGCATTCTTGGCCCAAGGTGTGGTCGGCAGGTTGCCGCCGTAGATGGAAGAACAACCCGTCGCGTTGGCAATGAGCGCACGGTCGCCAAACAGTTGCGATAGCAGTTTGAGGTATGGAGTTTCGCCGCAACCCGCGCATGCGCCACTGAACTCAAACAACGGCTGCTGCACCTGCTGCTGGCGAATGTCGCCAATTTTGATTAGGCTGCGATCCAGCTCTGGGATGGCGAGAAAGTGCTGCCAGTTGGCTTTCTCACCTTCACGCAGTGGCGGTTGCGGCGTCATGTTGATCGCCTTGAGCCGTGCGGAAGACTTGTTCTTCGCCGGGCAAACTTCCACGCAGATCCCGCATCCGGTGCAATCTTCAGGAGCGACTTGAATGGTGTAGCTGAGCCCTGCCCATTCCTTATCGCGCGCCGGCGTGTGTTTAAAAGTCGCAGGTGCGCCTGCGGCATGTTTGGGGTCGTAAACCTTGATGCGGATGACGGCATGCGGACATACCATGGCGCACTTGCCGCATTGGATGCAGGTGACGGTATCCCATACCGGAATATCCGAGGCCAAGTTGCGCTTTTCCCACTGCCCAGTGCCGGTAGGGAAGGTGCCGTCAATCGGAAACGCGCTGACCGGCAACGATTCGCCTTCGCCGGCATACATCACGCCGAGCACATTACGCTCGAAGGCCGGTGCTTGCAGGGAAAACGGCGGTGCCACTTCCAGAGTGCTGGTGGCGGTGGCGGGCACGGCTACTTCGTACATGTGCTCCAACGTGTCATCTACTGCGCGCAGGTTACGGTTGACGATCTCATCGCCCTTGCGGCCATAGGTGTGGCGGATGGATTCGCGAATGGCGGCAATCGCCTCCTGCTGCGGCAGCACTTGCGAAATTGCGAAGAAACACACCTGCATTACCGTGTTGAGACGGCTGCCCATGCCATTAGCTTCCGCCACTTTCACTGCGTCAATCACATAGAAGTGGGCTTTGCGGGCAATCAATTGTTCCTGCAGCCGGCGGGGCAACTTGTTCCACACTTCGTCGTTTTTAAACGGACTATTCAGCAGAAACACGCCGCCTTCCATCAGCGGCTTCAACACGTCATAGCGTTCCAGAAAGTTCCACTGATGACAGGCCACAAAACTGGCGCGGTCAATCAAGTAGGGTGCGCGCACTGGATGCGGGCCAAAGCGCAAGTGCGAGACGGTAATCGCGCCTGCTTTTTTGGAGTCGTACACAAAGTAGCCTTGCGCGTAGTTGTCGGTCTCTTCGCCAATGATTTTGATGGAGTTCTTATTTGCGCCTACGGTGCCATCCGATCCGAGGCCGTAAAACAACGCACGTACCACTTCGGGGCCCTCGGTGGAAAAACGGGCATCAAAGTCAAGGCTGTTGTGGGTTACATCGTCGTGGATGCCAATGGAGAAATGATTCTTCGGTGAGGCGTCTAGCAAATTGTCGAAGACGGCTTTGGCCATGGCAGGGGTAAATTCCTTGGAAGACAAACCATAACGACCGCCCACCACAACGGGCATGTGGTCGAGCGCACCGCTGCGTACGCCTTCGCTCAGCGCTTGAATCACGTCGAGGTAGAGCGGCTCACCGGGAGCGCCGGGTTCTTTGGTGCGGTCCAGAACGGTAATCGCGCGAACGCTTGGTGGCAGAGCGTGCAACAGCCGATCACCAACAAACGGCCGGAACAGCCGAACCTTGATAAGGCCAAGCTTTTCGCCAGCAGCATTTAACGCTTCCACCGCGCCTTCGGCAGCTTCCGCGCCAGAGCCCATCATGATCACCACCCGCTCGGCTTCGGGGTCACCTATATAGTCGAACAGCTCATAACGGCGTCCGGTGACCTCCGCAAACTGGCACATGGCGCGTTCCATCAAGGCGGGCACCGCAGCGTACACAGAGTTCGCAGCCTCGCGCGCCTGAAAAAATACATCCGGATTTTGTGCGGTGCCGCGCAATACCGGATGATCGGGCGAGAGACCGCGCTGGCGATGTTCCAGCACGCGGTCTTCCGAAATCATGTGGCGAATCTGAGCATCCTCCAGCACCTGAATCTTGCTGACTTCATGCGAGGTGCGGAAGCCGTCAAAAAAGTGGATAAAGGGTAGCCTCGATTGCAACGATGCTGCGGTCGAGATGCACGCCATATCCATAGCTTCTTGCACCGAGCCACTGCACAACATGCCCCAGCCCGTCGCGCGGCAGGCCATCACGTCACTGTGGTCGCCGAAGATGGAAAGCGCATGGGTCGCAAGCGTCCGGGCCGCCACATGGAAGACCACCGGAGTCAGTTCACCGGCAATCTTGTACATATTGGGAATCATCAACAGCAGGCCCTGTGAGGCGGTAAATGTGGTGGCGAGTGAGCCAGTCTGCAATGCGCCATGCACTGCACCGGCAGCGCCGCCTTCGCTTTGCATCTCCAGCACATGGGGCACCGACCCCCACAGATTTTCCAGATTTTCTGAGGCCCACTGATCCGCCCACTCGCCCATGGGCGACGATGGTGTGATGGGGTAGATTGCGATGACTTCATTCACGCGGTAAGCCACGTGAGCGACTGCTTCATTGCCGTCCATCGTCTTAAAATTGGAATGGTTAACTTCGTCTACGGCGACGGCGGCAGTGATCTGGGACTCGGCGGGCATGATCGCTCCTCGCGGCCTGCACGCTGCCGGTTGCAACCGACGAGCAGAGGGTAAACCACCCCCTATCCCCTGCTGGCGATCTCCGGGCAGAATCAGGCCAAGAGCCATCATCGGCTCTGCCGGGCGCGCGGGTATGCAGCGCGAATCACCAGTGCAAGTGAGGTAGGTCACAATGGCGGCGGCGCAGCAGGCAAGCGACGCCCCAGAAGATGCAGCCACCCCAGTTGTGGGCAGCCGCCAGACCCTGCCATTGCTGCCATTGCTGGTGGCTTACCTTGCTGTATTGGCAACCACACTGGTGGCTGGTGCGGTGGTTGGTCTGGCGGATGGCAGCGATTCGCCACCCGTACCTGTCACTCTGCTTACGCGGCGGCTAGGGTCCGCGCCTACCCCTGAGCCGCCGTGGCGACACAGCGCTTCAGGTTGACATCCCAGATTTCTTCTTCGCCCGCGAGGTTTTGGATGCCGATGCGGTTTTGATAGCGGGCCCCATGCAGCCCGACCCAGACCACCAGAAAGGCGGCTTTGCGGCCATTGAATTCAATCTGCACCGCCGTGCCCGGCTTCAGCCGACTGCACACGCCTTCCAGCCGCGCTCCCGTGCCGCTGACGTTGCGAGCGGAAGCTTGCTGGGTGAACGGCTGGCCATACGCATCGAGTCCCCAGATGCGGACGGGCATAACAGACTCCACGCGGCATTCGCGGCGGCGATCCATAAACAGAGTTCTCCTGGTGCGCGGTAGTGCGGGGGAAGAGCTACTGCGATGGTAGGCTCCCGCGTGGGTCGGCGAAAGTTACGGAAGGGCTGGCACGTTTGGTTGGTATCAGAGAGTTATTCTGCGGAAGCACTTTTTGCATATTCAGCCCCGAAAACCGACTTAGAACGGGCGAAAAGTTCAGCGGGCAGACGTGGGAACAACGCTTGAATCTGAGCTGGTTTCAGAAGCTGTTCGATGTGCGACGAACGATCGCGGCGTGGTCAGTAAGAATATTGGTCGGGAAAAACATTGGTCGGGGCGAGAGGATTCGAACCTCCGACATCCTGCTCCCAAAGCAGATTCCATGCCTTATTGAAGTCTATTGATCTTGGTAGATTCTAAGAGCTTTGGATTCAATCTGTTGCGGCGTTCAAGCCTGAGGCTATTGAACTCTATGGATATTGAAGGCTTTGACCGACACAGAATCGCCTACAACCGGATAGGCTGAAGTTCATCGCTGGGGCTTGAAAGGATGCTACCCGCGACGATGATCAGTGGTTCTGGCTAGTCTAGAAAGCGCGGCATTGTTCATTTTGGCGAGGCACAGCTAGGCGTGACTTCAGTTCGTACGGCCTTCCGCAGTCCCTGGCAAAACGGGGTTGCAGAGCGTTGGGTCGGAAGCATCCGAAGAGAACTACTCGACCATGTGATCGTGATGAACGAGCGACATCTCCGCCATCTAGTTCGCGACTACGTCCGTTATTACAACGAAGACCGGACGCACATCACGCTGGGGAAGCAGACGCCTGCCTCGCGAACTGCCGCGCCACAGGTGTCAGTCTCGGCCAAGGTCGTTGCTCTGCCTCGACTCGGCGGATTGCATCATCGTTACGAGATTGCAGCCTAGTCCACGCGACTCAGGGCCCGCGTCCGAAACTTGTACTGCCGGCGAATCTGGCCCGGACTCCCCGTGCTCCGACCTGCTTCTACGCTCGCCAAACGTTCGTCGGTCGGACACTCCTAGCCCTTAGAAACCCGGCCCAGGGCTACCGAAATCACTTCCAAACCGCCGATTTTTCATTTTGGCGAAGCACAGGCTGTCCACCGGCAGAAGGCCTGCACCTGCGCAACCTGCTGCTGTGGCGAGATGGTCTGCACGCTACGTTAAGCAACTCACGCATTGTGCCTGAAAGCCCAAATATGCATGGAGCGGCCTCCTATCTCACTCGTGAAGACGAATACAACGTTGTGCCGAACCTGGAGTCCACAGAATGCTTGAGAAGCATCCAACGGCGCGCTTACTTCCTCAGGCTGTTTTGCACCCTGCGTGCCGGGCAGAGGAATTCTTACCTCCCTTAAGGTCAGTTGCCTCTTCGGCGATGGGGACTCGGTCACCGCAAGGGCGCGATCATCCTTCAGCCAAAAGACCGTCTTGACGGAGTCCTGGCCCAGTTTGCTGCCGTCGCCCGGAAACTGACCCCGCACGTCCACTTGATCGAATAGATCGCACATATCAAGGAAGCGGGCATAACTTTTGTCAATCGCTTTCGCAGATCGCACCCACGCACTATTGTCAAATCGAAATGTGACCGACGATGAGTCAAGGATCTCGTTCTGTTTACTGTCGGGCCGTGAAAGTGCTATGCCGAGATCCGAGAAAACGGTGACGGCAGAAGTTGTCATCGCGAAGGACCCTTGCTCAGCACCGATGTCACCGAGAAAGGTCAGGGACATTCTTCCGGGGAGGCTAGGGCTCGAAAGGGCTGCACCACCTCCCCTTAAGGGTGACATCAGTAGCGCCATAAGCAGCGCAGTCTTGAACCTGATCATCATGGCAGCACCTCTCTCAACACTTCATTCGCGTAGTTGATAATAAAGTGAAAATCATTCCTTGATCGAAAGCCTCCATTCGTCGCAGTCGGCGGGTGGCCCATTCAAGCCTGCAGTTGGCTTGAGTGGGGCGGCAGACTCCTCGGGCT
>JANXUR010000092.1 GCA_025356095.1 Acidobacteriaceae bacterium
CCTTGAGCTGTTGGAGTGCAATTCACGCCTGGGGTCGGAGGAATCGTAACGATGCCCGGCGCATAGTATGGATTTGCAGAGCCGCCAGCTACAAAAACCATCCCGCCAGCAATGGTAGGCACCGTGAACTTCACCGCATCTGGTCCCGGGTTTGTGTTTGGCGGGAGCGTTAGTTTGTCGCTCCGAAACTTGTTTGTCAGCGTGTTTGAGCCAGGAACGGCACTATATCCGAACAGCGTCGCGGCCTTTGCTGCAGTGGTCTGATGCGTGACTGGATTATAAGAGCCGTACGGCCCACTCTCTGACGCCCAGAGAACTGCCGTCGAGTTGTCGCGATTGCCGGCGAGAGAGGGAGAGAGCACGCGCGAGGGACTCATGACGCCTCCAGATTCACAGATTTCCGGAACAACCGGTCAAGCACTCGCAACGCTGGCGGCGAACTCGCCACGGGGAAGGTTTCTAAAGCTTGGCACAGAAGTCCAAGGACTGTCAAACGCGATAGTCGCCACACCATGCAACGCCCCACTCAAGTCCGCAGAGTACGCGGGTATGAGTAGGGCGTGGGCCTAACTTAAAGGTCTAAAAACCTGAAAGCCGCGTGACTACTCGGCGGCCACTTCCGCAGGCTTGGCGATGGCCACCGTCTGCGTGGCTTCGCCGACCTTGAAGCGGGCGAAGCGGCGGACGGTGATGTTTTCGCCCAGCTTGCCGACGGCGGTGGCGATGAGTTGCGCGATGGTGGTGGACTGTTCCTTGATGAAGGGCTGGTCGTAGAGGCAGACCTCTTCATAGAACTTGCCCATCTTGCCCTCGACAATCTTTTCCACCACGGCGGGCGGCTTGCCGGTGGCAGCGGCCTGGGCGCGATAAATTTCCTTCTCGCGCTCAAAGGCCTCGGGGGTCACTTCGTCGCGCTTGATGAACTTGGGGTCGGCGGCGGCGATGTGCATGGCAATGTCGTGAATCAGTTGCTTGAAGTCGTCGGTGCGGGCGACAAAGTCGCTCTCGCAGTTCACTTCCACCAGTACGCCGATTTTGCCGCCCGCGTGAATGTAGTCCGCGACGGCACCTTCACTGGTGGCGCGGTCAGCCTTTTTGGCCGCCACAGAGACGCCGCGCTTGCGCAACAGAGTCACGGCCTCGTCCATGCTGCCCTTGGACTCGGTCAGCGCCTTCTTGCAATCCATCATGGGTGCTCCAGTTTTGTCGCGGAGCTCTTTTACCTGGGCGGCGGAAATAACATTTTCAGACATAATCAGTGATTCCTGTAGGGCCTGCTTGGGCCGAATGAAATTAGGTGGAAACGCTAATCTGCAACCGTTGCGGCGTGGTTAACAGAAAAATGGCCCGCAAGCGAACCTTCGCGCGCGGGCCGGGTTCGTTCAAAAAAATACCTGGCTTAGACGGTCTGGCCGTCGGCTGCAACCGGAACTTCCACGGCTGCTTCCGCAGGCACCGACGCCACAGGCTTCGGCTTGGCGCTGCCTTTGCCCAGCAGATCTTCCATGCTAATTTCTTCCGGAATCGCATCTTCCACCGGGACTACTTCCACCGGGGCTGCTTCCACCGGAGCCGGAGCCACCGGAGCCGGAGCCACTTCGGCTGCCGCAGCCTGAGCTGCGTACTGTGCCGCTGCATATTCCGCCGACTGCTTGTCGTGTGCGGCAGCCGCGCCTTCAATTGCCGAATCAGAGATCTTCGACGTGAACAGGCGGATGGCGCGCAGAGCATCGTCATTGCCGGGGATGACGTAATCCACTTCGCCGGGATCGCAGTTGGTATCCACGACCGCGACAACGGGGATGCCGAGCTTGCGGGCTTCTTTCACCGCGATGGCTTCTTTGTTGGAATCCACCACAAACATGGCATCGGGCAGGCGGTTCATGCTTTTAATGCCAGCCAGATTGAGCTGCAAGTGCTTGCGCTCGCGCTCTAGATAGATGACTTCTTTTTTCGGCAGCAACTCGTAGCGGCCATCGGTGGCCATCTCGTCGAGCTCCTTGAGCCGCTTCACTGACTTCTGCACTGTCACCCAGTTGGTGAGCAGTCCGCCCAGCCAACGGTTGTTGACGTAGTACATACCGCAGCGGGTGGCCTCTTCGGCAATGGCATCCTGCGCCTGGCGCTTGGTGCCGACGAACATGATCGTCTTGCCCTCAGCGGCGAGGTCGGTGATAAACTTGGACGCTTCCTTAAACATCTTGAGCGTCTTTTGCAGGTCAATGATGTAAATGCCGTTACGTTCGCCGAAGATGAATTCCTTCATCTTTGGGTTCCAGCGCTTGGTCTGATGCCCGAAGTGGACGCCTGCTTCGAGCAGTTCCTTCATGGTGATGTTAGCCAAAATTTCTCCCTTTTTAGAATCGCATCCGGCAGTGGTTCTGTGTGCCGGATTTATTCCCTACAGCCCGCGTCCGTTACCGGTATGCGGGAAGATTTAACACCCAAAAACAGCCGACAGCGGTTCGCCGCCAGCAAGAAAAACTGACGGCCAACGGCTGATCCCTCACCGCTGCTGTTACCGCTTGCTGAACTGGAAGCGCTTGCGGGCACCCTTCTGCCCGTACTTTTTACGCTCTTTACCACGCGCATCACGCGTCACCAGGCCTTCGGCCTTCAGCTTGCCGCGAAGTTCGCCGTTGAAAACCATTAGCGCGCGGGCAATGCCCAAGCTCACGGCACCTGCTTGACCGTTGACGCCGCCGCCGGAAACGTTGCACAGCACGTTAAATGCTGCCAGCGTGTCGCTGGAAAGCAGCGGACGCTTGGCTTCGCTACGCTGCGCCTCGGTCACGAAGTATTCCGTGAAACCTTTGCCGTTAACCTTGAATTCGCCGCTGCCGGGCCGCAAAAACACGCGTGCTACCGCCGACTTGCGGCGTCCCGTTCCGTAGTACTGAACCAATTCAGCCATTGCTTTGCTTTCTCGCTATTCCTGCGGGGCATTCCCGATAAAACAGGGTGCTCCCGGCAAAATTTAGTAGACGCCCTACAGCGGCAGCGTTAACGGCTGCGGCTTCTGCGCCTCGTGGGGATGCTTGTCGTCGCGATAGATCATGAGCTTATCAATCATGTTGCGGCCCAGCTTATTCTTGGGCAACATGCCATGGATAGCTTCACGGATGATCTCTTCCGGCTTGCGAACCAGCCGCTTTTTGTACTCTTCGTGGCGAATGCCACCCGGATACCCGGTGTAATGGTGGTACATCTTTTGATCAGCCTTCATGCCGGTGATCTTGATTTTCTCGGCGTTAATCACGATCACGTGATCGCCAGTGTCCAGAAAAGGCGTATAGCGCGGGTTGTTTTTGCCGCTCAGGATGCGCGAGACCAGGCTCGACAATCGGCCCAGCGTCTGGCCCGAGGCATCCACAACGTGCCACTTCCGCACTATGTCCCCCTGTTTGGGGAAATAGGTAGACATCGAAAACTCTCCAAAGAAAAAACTTTAAGCAGAAAAGTCCGCTGAACTAAACCCTGCGCAGGAGGCGCGAGCGAATCAGGCGGGCAACCGCTGGTGCACCAAAGGTTTTAGGATACTGGGGGGCGGCACCATATGTCAATGCCGGGCGGATTTA
>JANXUR010000120.1 GCA_025356095.1 Acidobacteriaceae bacterium
GACGCGCCGTAGAGGTTCCCGGCACCGTCGCTGCTGAGCGCGCTATACAGATACCCAAATGAGGCATTGCTTACGTCGAGAAGATCGTTTACCGTCCATTGCTTGCTGGTGGCAGAGGGGTAAGCCTGAAAAACCTCGCCTTGATTGGAATACAAGATGCCGTAGTACTTGCCCTTAATCTGCAGCATCGAGTATTCGGGCTTATAGTTCTCCGCGGCTGGGTTGAACGAGCGAAGCACATCGGTGTTCCAAGTGCCGGATGAATCTTGAGTAACCTTGAAGATGGTGCCGCCGCTGTAAGTTCCCCCGGTAGTGCTTAGTTCGTAGAAGCTCCCGACTGGGCTGCGCAGGAGCGCGCCGGTCGCATTCTGCGGGCAGGCCGTTCCGGCTGAACAGACCGCGCCGAGATTCGTTACATTCCATCCGCCGGTCTGAGTGTCGAGCGTTAGCTGGTAGACGGTCGTCCCGCTCGCAAGGTAGGCGTTGCCGGGCGCCGTAAAGAGAGGAAGAGTATTTGGCGGGACGCCAAAGCTCTGTACGATCGTCTCATAGTGCCACCCCCCCCCTACGGGCGAAAGTTGAAACAGGAAGTTGTTCCCCGCCCCGTAAAGCGATCCCCCGTAGTACACCAAACCGTTGATGGCATTCGGAGAGAAGTTCCAAATCACCTGAAACGTCCACTGGTCGGCAAGGTTCCCCGGGCGAACCAACTCCCACGCAGTTCCTCCGCCGTACTTCCCGCCGGTTCCGGTAATCCCATAGAGGTTGCCGGAAGGATCGGTCGCGATGGCTCCAAAAGGATTCCGTCCATCTGAAGCACCGTTGAACTCGTGCAGGTTCACAAACGCGTAGGTCCCATCCATTTTCGGGTAAAGCCTGTAGATGTTACCCGAGCCTTGCACACCGGATTCGGTTGTTCCGTAGAGATTCCCCTTGTAGAGAATCGGCGCAGCCCCCGGGCCGAACCCCTCTGTGGTTTGCAAGGTGTGAACGACCGTCGCGGTTGCGGCAGCGCCCGTGATAGGGGTCAGCAGCAACAGAAATGCAAGAGCTAGAGATGTCCGCATAAACGCCTCCCAGTGGGCGGGCATGGCCCTACTCACCCGGTCGCCATTATGCTCCTCCGGCGAAGTGGCCGCAAGCGGCCCTAAAGTGCCATCGACAGCCATGCGCCTCTGAGTTAGCCTCCCCGTGAGGTGTTGCCATGCGCTGCACAAAGTCCGCCGCTCTTCTTTTCCTGCTCGCGGCCACTCCCGCCGTTGCACAGAGAATTCTGGATTGCAGCACTGTTGGCACCAACGGCAGCCCGAACGATGTTCTTTGGCGGATTAAGGAATGCGTCAACCTCGTTTCTGGCAACGGCGCTGGAATTGCAGACGCACGAAACTTGGTTGCCTATGGTGCGATTGTCTCGCCAGGGTCTGGCACAACCTACACCCTAGGGGCAAGCAATGTGACTCCTAGAGGTTAGTGTTTGTGTCCCCAGTTGAAGCGCCGTCCCAGAATCATCTTCACAATCAGATGGTCTGTGGAGCGGGTGCCGCCCACGCCGACGCCGAAGTTGAACTCCCAGTTGGGCCCAAGGTCCAGGTCAATGGTAGGAAAGAGTTGATGCTGCTGCTGACTGAGCGGGTCAAAGCCGGTGATGCTGCCGGTCGAGCCGTAGTATTCCACGCCGCCAGCAATCTTTTTGGTGAAGTCGTAGCTCACCTTGCCCGCAGGCGAAAAGGTGAATCCCTGCGACACGCCGAGGCCGTGGAATGAGCGGTCGAGTGCAGGGTTGAAGGCGAGATACCAGCGGCCGAGCTTCTTGTCCACGATCGGGCGCAGCTCCAGCGTCCAAGTGTCCGGCGAAAAGCTACGCTGCTGATAGCCAAACTCCGCCGAAAGGCTAACCCCAACCGGCCAATGCCAGGAGTCAGGCGCGCGCACTCTTGGCCTAATGTGGTTCCCCACCCACTGCCATCCGCCATCGGGCTGAATGCTAGAAAAGGTGTAGAACCCCACCTCGAACCAGTCGTTGAAACCGTGCGTAATCTCCAACGTTTCGTGAAATGCGTGATTGCTGGGTTGCACGCCATCCTGCACCGTCTTGCTGCCTTCGGCGGTGAAGTTGCTATGCAACTCAAACATGGTACTGCCGGGGGCTACGGTATCGGAGCCGTAGACCTGAATCTCGTAGTTGCCCTGCGCGCTTAGCGGCGCGGCAGAAATCACGACAGCCGCGAGCAAGAAAAAGCGCGACACGCGCACCAGACCAAAGAAAGCATCTCTGCGCATGACGCGCTTGAAGTTGTTTGTGGACATTCCCATTTTATTGTAGCTCTTGGCGCCGCAATTCGCGCCTAGCTATGCTTGCCCCGCTGTTTGCCCCGCTTGGGGCCGGGCGATTTTGCCAGCCGCTCCAGCACCGACGCTACAAGAATCGGCAATCCCACCGTCGCGTCCAAAAATACTTCGCCAAACTTGCCGCCTTCTGAAGGCGGTACAAACTTGCCCCACGAAATTGCTTCGCTGTAAGGACTGCCAGAAAGCCCACCCCAGTAAACCGGTTCCGGACAGACCCGCAGGCCATAGTGATAGCGCTTCAGGGGCAGGTCTTCCCCGCCCCTGCGATGGCGCAACTCAATAAACGGACCGAACTGCTGCGCCCAGTTGCGCGGCACGCCGCCTCCAATCGTGATGATGCCAATCTTCTTCTGCGCCAGCAGGGTGGCCGCAAAATGCTCCAAATCATCAAAGGGGTTGAAGCGGAGCGGCTCACGAGCCTCTTTCACACGGCTGCGGTTGGTGAGCGCGAAGTCAAGACCAATTTCGGAATCGCTAAACGCGGGCACGAATACAGGCACATCATTCAAGTACGCTGACTTGAGAATGCCACGGTCTGCTGCGTCCTTGGCCAAGGATGCGCCGATGGCGCGATTCAGCTTCCACGAGCACAACGTCTCGCTCGCATCCCACTGATTCAGCACCCCAAACACCACCCGTTCCACGTCGTCGAGGTTCTGCTCCGGTTCGAGCGTGTCGTACACGCGGTTGTAGCCAGCTTCATAAAGATCTTCATCGCTCACCTCGGGATTGTGGCGGAAGTGGGCGCGCCCGGTGGCCTCTACCAGTCCGTGCGCCATCAGCGCTCCGGTGGAGACGATTGCATTCACTAGGCCGCGATCAATCAGTTCCGAGATGATAAGGCCCTGCTTGGCCACGGTCATCGCGCCTGCCAGCGTCATCACCACAAAGCAATCTTCGTCGCGCGACATCGCCTCCAGCACGTCGGCAGCTTCGCCCAGTTGGCGTCCGGTGAACGCGGTTTTGGACATCGCGCGCACTAAGTCATCAATGGAGTGAACCTTGTTCAGGTCGAGCGGTTCGAGCGGAATCAGTTTGTCGTCAATGGGGTTGTGCAGATGCCGTTCAATGCCGCTGCCGTCGGAATCCGCGTGATCGTCGTGTGCCATGGGAACGCCTCCAAGAATAACCGGGGTGACACAACGCGACCCAGATCGCAACCCTCCGCGACGGTGCCATCCCCGAAGTGAAAAATTAACATTCCGATGTTAAATGACTACGACAATGCTGCACGCCGATTCTGCTGACAGGCGGTGCGGGCCGCGCCTCAGCGGCGGCGGTTAAACTGTTGGCTCCACTGCTGATTCATGTGGTCGTATGCAGCCTGGGTGCGCTGATGCATCGCCTGCGCCTGCTGAAACCAGTCGTTTTGGCTTTGCACCGCGATAGCAAAACTTTTGGCCTCAAACAACCGCTGATCGTCAAACATCTTCTGGAATATCGCGCGGCGCTACGAAAGCTCGCTCTGCACCGCTTGCAGGCGGTGCAGCAATTCCGGGCCCCCAATCCCATTCATGAACTGGGCGGCTGGAAGCCACTCCTGATAATAGGCTTCCCACTGCATAAGCCGTTGCACCATATTCCACAGTTCGGTAGAACTCATGCCCTGAAAGGCGTTAGCATTGCGCTGCCGAACGGTAGCAATCAAGCGATCTAACTCGGCGTTGAGATTCGAGTGGGATTGTTCGAAGCGTTGCAGCTTTTCCTGCTCGTGCGGGAGGGGAGGAATGGGTGTGGACATAGTGACCTCCGAATCTGCACCGAACTATAGGCCTGTGGAGAGCCAAGGTCAAGGGCTGAGGCTCAACGGCGGTCTAGTGAGGCAGCTTTCTGGTGCGGCGGCGGTCTTTGATATTCTGAATGGGTTTGTATGACTCGCGAAGGGTTTGGAAGGGGTACCGCTTGCTGGCGAAGACGTCTGAGAGTCGCTACAAAATTGCGCTGATCCAAATGGCATGTTCGCCGGATGCAGATGAGAACGTGCGCCGCGCGGTAGAGTTCATTGGCGAGGCAGCGGGCAAGGGCGCGGACGTGGTGTGCCTGCCCGAACTTTTTCGTACCCAGTATTTTTGTCAGCGTGAAGATGCCGCCCTATTCGACCTTGCCGAGCCAATTCCCGGGCCGACCAGCGAGGCGATGGCTGCTGCAGCCAAGAAATATGGTGTGGTATTGCTGGCGTCTCTCTTCGAAAAGCGGGCGCCCGGCCTCTACCACAACACTTCTGTCATCTATGAGCGCGACGGTAGCACTCTGGGCAAGTATCGCAAGATGCACATTCCGGATGACCCGCTCTACTACGAGAAGTTTTATTTCACTCCGGGCGACCTCGGTTTTCGCGCGTTCGATTCCAGCGCGGGCCGAATTGCTACTCTGGTTTGCTGGGATCAGTGGTATCCCGAGGGCGCGCGCCTTACGGCATTGCAAGGCCCGAGTGTGCTGTTCTATCCCACGGCGATTGGCTGGCACCCCGACGAGAAAGCAGAATTTGGTGTGCAGCAGCACGATGCTTGGAAGACCATTCAGCGCGCGCATGCAATTGCCAATGGCATCTACGTGGGTGTAGTGAATCGTGTGGGTCACGAAACCGGTAATGTGATGGGCCAATCCGCGCCGGGCAAGGGGTTGGAGTTCTGGGGGCAGTCATTTATTGCGGACCCATTCGGCGTCGTTATCGCCGAGGCGTCATCCGACAAGGAAGAGATTCTGATCGGCGACGTGGACCTGCGCCGCATGGAAGACGTCCGCCGCAACTGGCCGTTCTTGCGCGATCGCCGCATTGATGCCTATGGGCCAATAGCGAAGCGTTTTCTAGATTAGTTCATAGCTTAGTTATTAGCTGAGTTACTAGATTAGTTAATTGATGAATCAGTAAGTAAGCAGATTACGAAATGACTCGCTGCATCGAAAGTAACCTGAATTTCAGACCCTTGTCCTCCAATGTCCTCTAAACGCACACAAACCGAGCCTACTCCCACTCCCGCCGCATACGGCTATCGCATGCCAGCGGAGTGGGACGAGCACGCTGCCACATGGATTGCGTGGCCGCATCATCGCGCCGACTGGCCCGGCAAGTTCGAGCCGATCCGCTGGGTGTTTGCGGAGATAGTGCGCAACCTCGCCCGGCACGAGCGGGTGGAACTTGTGGTGCAGGATGCTGCCGCCGAGCAGAGAGCGCGGCGGACGCTAACCCGAGCCAATGCAGACTCCGGTGATATTCGCTTCCACCACTGGCCCACGGACCGCATCTGGCTGCGCGATTCCGGCCCCATTTTCCTGAAACAAGCGCCATCTCCCAAGCGTGCGCGGTCCCCTTTACCAGCAGAGAAATGTAGCTTGCTGGCTACCACCTGGAAGTTCAACGGGTGGGCTAAGTATCCAAACTATGCGGACGACGCCAAAGTCGCGGCACGCGCCGCCCACACGGCTGGCTGCAACGCCGTGCAGCCCATGTGCAATGGCCGACGAGTGGTGCTGGAAGGCGGAAGCATAGACACTAACGGCGCGGGCACGCTGCTCACTACCGAGGAATGCCTGCTGAGCGAAGTGCAGCAGCGCAATCCGGGCATGGCACGCGCAGACTACGAGCGCGTCTTCGCGGAATACGTAGGGTGCGAGCAGGTCATCTGGTTAGGTAGCGGCATTGCAGGCGACGACACGCATGGTCACGTGGACGACATTTCCCGCTTCGTCGCAAAAGATTCGGTGCTCACCGCCGTGGAGCCGAATGCTGCCGACGCGAACCACACGCCCCTCGCGGAGAACCTCGCCCGCCTCAAATCTGCCCGCACCGCCGAGGGTAAGCGATTGCAGGTGATCGAGTTACCCATGCCGCGCCCGGTGATTTTCGAGGGCCGCCGCCTCCCGGCCAGCTATGCCAATTTCTATATTGCCAACGGAGTGGTGCTGGCGCCAGTCTTCAACGACCCCAATGATCGGATCGCGCTCAATACGCTGGCGCAACTCTTCCCCACCCGAGAAATTGCGCCCATCTACAGCGGCGATTTCATTTGGGGATTCGGCGCCATGCACTGCATGACCCAGCAGCAGCCCGCCGAGTAGCGTCGCCATGCTCAAACAAATTCAATCCGACGAGCACTGGATGCAGGCCGCACTGCGCGAGGCGATCCGCGCGTCAGAAGCTGGCGAAGTGCCCATCGGCGCAGTCGTGGTGCGTCATGGCGAGTTGCTGGCCACGGGCTACAACCGCAATTTACTAGACCACGACCCCACCGCCCATGCAGAAGTCGTCGCCTTGCGCGCCGCTGGACTTGCACTGGGCAATCATCGCCTGAGCGGTTGCACGCTGTTTGTTACAATAGAGCCATGCGCCATGTGTGCTGGAGCGTTGATCCACTCCCGCATTAGTCGTCTGGTGTTTGGAGCGAAAGACCCCAAAGCAGGGGCCGTGGAATCGGCTCTGGAAGTCGTCAATCATCCCAAGCTGAATCATGTGATGGACGTCTCCGGCGGCGTTTTAGCCGGCCCGTGCGGTGATTTGATGCGAGATTTTTTTCGCGCAAAGCGGGCTTGGCAGCCTGGCGATTCTGCTGCGGATGTTGTTGGGTAGCCTGATGCTATTCAGATTTGCCGCAGTCGCTTTGGCTTGATGTGGCGCGGCGTCAGTTTCACACAAGTTCCACCCAAAGTTTGACCGCAAGTCCGGAGGCCACTCCTGCGACTTGGCTGCGGAGAGATGGCTGAGTGGTTGAAAGCGCGCGCCTCGAAAGCGTGTGTAGGTGAAAGCCTACCGGGGGTTCGAATCCCTCTCTCTCCGCCATTACATCGTTTTAAGGCATCCTAAGAAGTCCAATCCATAGCAATAACCCACTGAAAACAAACATGTTATTGCCTTATAGCGTCCATCGAGGTACGATGGAAGCCTGTAACTCGTGCGGGTACATTTGCGGGTTGTCCTTCGCCAAAATGTCTGCCACCCATGAAATCAACAACTTAGCGTAGGCAGGTTCGAAGCTAACACGGGTATGATTTTACCCATGTTTGCATGCCTACGGCACCTTTTCGGCTGGTTTGTTGATGCCTTTCGCTCGCGAGAATATCTCGTGCTGGAAAATTTGGCTCTCCGGCAGCAGTTACTTAGCCTCCACGCCAGGCGTCCTCGCACCCGGCTCTCCCCAATCTCCAAACTGTTCTGGGTTGCGCTTCGCAATAGCTGGCCGGGTTGGCGTCGCTCGCTGATCCTCGTCACGCCTCAAACCGTCGTCCGCTGGCATTGACAAGGCTTCAGGCTTTACTGGGCTTGGACCTCACGAACTCGACACATCGCCGGCAGAAGACCTGCTGTTCGCCAAAATGTCCGCCACCCTTAAAATCAATGACTTAGCGATCTGGGCTTCGGTTCCCAATCTTCATGACATTTACGCGATGACATTTACGCGGCCGCGACAGCTTCTGTGGGCGATTTTGTAATGGTCAGAGCATCCAAGTTCAATAAAGTTCAATATGCAAGATGGCATGAACCCCAAGCCATTTATTCCAAGGCAGTTGGAAGCCTCCAGAATCCATAGATTTCAATAGGCTCTGGAATCTGCTTTGGGAGCAGGATGCCCCCGCCCCACAGCGCAAGTGCGCGCTGCGGGGAACCCCGGTCGGAGGTTCGAATCCTCTCGCCCCGACCAGAATCGGCTCAGTGCCTGAGACTCTGTGTTCGGTCAAGGAGTTCCCTGTTCCATTCGCCAAATTCCCTGCTCTGCGAAAATAGTTCCCTGATATGCCCCAAAAAAATCCCTGTTAATTTCCGGGACTGAATCCACTTGCCGCGTCATAACCGACCTGACATCAGACAGTTGCGCCGAATCGAAGGGGCCCGGCCTCGCCCAAAACCGACGATATTCCTTGTTAATTTCCCTGTTAGCAGGGAAT
>JANXUR010000110.1 GCA_025356095.1 Acidobacteriaceae bacterium
ATTTTTTCGTACATGCGGCTGTGCGTGCCCTCGTTGAACAGGTGGAAGTCCTGCTCCATCAGCAGGGAGGTGTCGTGGCGGGCGGGGCCAACGGTGGAAACTGCCGATACTGGCAAGGGCGCGGGCGTGATGTCGTTAGGCATGGGTCGTTGATCCTCGAACGCTAGTCCTCGAACGCTGATGCTCGAACGCTGATGCTCGAACGTCCTCGATTGCACCACTAATGTACCACCGTGCGGAAGGTAGGCGAGTGTGGGCATTCCGCAGCCAACGCTCGCGCCGCAAGAACGTGGGGCGAGCATGAGGCATAAAGGGTTTCAGGCGGAAGCCGCGTCTTTCGTTAATGCCCGCATCCTTCTGTCGTGCTAGTCGTGCTAACCTAATCTTTCCCTGTCATGCCTACGACTCGCGTTGTCATTTTGTGGCACCAGCACCAGCCCTTTTATAAAGATCTGGTCACGAACCAATACCGGATGCCGTGGACCCGGATGCATGGGCTGAAGGACTACTACGGCATGGTGCGCCTGCTGGAAGAGTTTCCCGACGTCCACCAGACCTTCAACCTTGTCCCCTCGCTGATGGATCAGATTGAGGACTACGCGGCGGGAACGGCGCGTGACCCTCTGCTTGAGCTTGCGGCCAAGCCTGCCGCCAGCCTTACCACCGACGAACGCCGGATGGCGCTAGCCAATTTGTTTCAGGCCAATGCGATGCACCTGATTGGCCGCTATCCCCGCTATCACGAACTATTTGACCGTTTTCGCAATACAGGGGCAAATCCTGAAAAGGCAGAGCGGTCGTTCAGCGAGCGCGCCTTTACAGACCTGCAAGTGCTTTCGCAACTGGCGTGGTTCGATGAATACGTTCTGGAAGAGCCGGAGATTGCCGAGTTGGTGCGGAAGGGCCGCAACTATTCGCTGGAAGATCAAGCTTTCGTGATCGCCAAGGAGCGCGAGATTATGTCGCGGATTCTGCCAGCGCATGCGGCAGCGGCGAAGCGTGGCGGGATTGAGATTTCCACATCGCCCTACTACCATCCCATTTTGCCGCTGGTGTGCGACACCGAACAAGGTGCGGTGAGTTCTCCGGGTCTGCCGCTGCCGCGCAGTCGCTTCCGTCGTCCCGAAGACGCACGCGAGCAGATTCGTCGCGGCCTCGACCGGCATGAAGAAATCTTTGGGATGCGTCCTTATGGCATGTGGCCGTCGGAGGGCAGCGTGAGCGATGAGGCGGTTGCCATCGCTCACAGCGCAGGCATCCGGTGGATGGCCACGGACGAGGGTGTGCTGGCCCGCAGCTTAAATTATTGGTTCACGCGCGACGGGCAGGGAAGGCTCAACCCCGGCGGCCATGAGCGGCTGTACACCATCTATCAGTATGAAAAAGCTGACGCGGAGATGAAGATGATCTTCCGCGACCACAGCATGAGCGACCAAGTGGGCTTTGTATATTCGGGGATGAATCCCAATGACGCGGCGGGCCACTTGATGCACTGCATCCGGCAGGCGGCGCAGCCCTTGCTCGCCCAAGGCCAGGATGCCATGATTCCGATCATCCTTGACGGCGAAAATGCGTGGGAGTATTTCCCCCGTTCGGGGCGCGAGTTTCTGCGGCGTTTTTATGATGCCCTGCAGAGCGATGGCAGCATTGAGTCGGTGACTGTTACCGAGGCGATCTCGCGACAGAAGGGGTTTGCTCCGCTGAAGGGTCTGGTGCCCGGTTCGTGGATTCACGCCAACTTCAACGTTTGGGTGGGTGCGCCGGAGGATAACGTTTCCTGGGAGTACCTGGCGTCGGCGCGCGCTCTTTACGACGAACTGGCACCAAACGTGGCCGAAGAGCAGCGCAAGCTGGCGTGGGAAGAGTTGCTAATCGCCGAAGGCAGTGACTGGAACTGGTGGTATGGGCCGGAGCACTCCACCGCCAACGACCGCGACTTCGACGAACTTTACCGCAAGCATCTCTCGAACGTGTACCAGTTGCTGGGCGCGACTCCGCCGGATTATCTAGCGCAGCCGATTTCGCTGGTACCGGAAAATATCGGCCACGAGCCGCTGACGCGGTATATCCATCCCCGGGTGGATGGCAAGCTTTCGCGCTATTTTGAGTGGGTGGGCGCGGCGCACTACGTGGCCAGCCAAAGCGGGGGCGCGATGCATGGTAAGCAGTTCTATCTGGACTGCGCGTACGCCGGGATTGATGCAGCCAACGTCTATGGACGGCTGGATTTAGTGGGGGGCGTGTTGCGGCTGGAAGAGGCAGACGACTCCGCCGAGATCGAACTCGTTGTGAACTTGGAAGCATGGGCGGTGGGCACCGACCAGCCGCACTACACGCTGCGTCTGGGTGCGACCCTGACTGGTGGCCGCGTCGGCGCATGGCAGTTAACCGACTCCGCCGATCATCTGGTGGCGCAAGGCGAGCGGGAATCCGCTGATAAGGCTGGTGTGCGGCTCGCAGTGGCAAAATGCGTGGAGTTTGGGCTGCCGCTGCACTGGCTTGGCGTCACTGAGCGGTTTGACGAGGCCAGAGTGCCGGGCCAGCCCACGCGGGTGCACGTGCGGTTCAGCTTGTGGAAAGACCGCATTCCGGCTGACGCGCTCCCGCTGGAAGGCTGGATCGAGTTGCCGCTGGTGCCAGAGCATGATTTGATCGGCGTGGCCAAGCACTAGCCGACACCTACTGCCCGACCGTCACGCTTGCCGGAGCTGGAATCATGCTCATCGGCCGACGCAGTTCTAGCCACAAGATGGTGCCCGCAGGCACGGCCGCAAAATGATGCTTCATCAAGCGGTGCGTCAGGGTGGAGCCGCCGCCCACTGCCAGACCCGCTGCCGCGCCCACGGGGCCGCCGACGATGGCGCCGACCGCTGCGCCGCCGACCGCACCCACACCAACTTCCGTCAAGTCACCCTGCGCCCTTACTTTGCCGTGGATGAATCCCTCATCATCCACCGTCAGCGTCTTTGGCGTGTTGGTATCCACCACTACCGCGCTAATTACGTAGCGAGTGCCATCGGGTAACACCACGTAATCCGCGCGCAAGCCGATGCTGGGCGAGCCAGAGATACGGCGTGGTTCAGCGAGGTTGGTGATTTTGCCCTCGATGATCGCACCCAACGGGATGATCTGTTTGCCGTCCATGACAACTGCTTCGTCTACTTTACCGGTGAAGTCTCCGCCGACTTTGCTGCCAAAGGTTGTTACCGCGGCATCGAGGCGCATTTTCACCGAGGTGCCATCCGGCAGGGCGGGGGCAGGGACGTCGGTCGCCGATTGTGCGTGCAACAAAGTCGCCATGCTTAGGGCTGAAGCCACTATTGCAAGTGCCAGTTTCGTCTTCATGATCATGTTGGCTCCTTCGAATTGCGAGTTTGCGTCGCTTGCGGTGCTACCTAGCTGCTGGGTGGCAGGGTTGCTACCGAACTGCCGGGGCCTGCCGAGAGTTTTCGGGCCACGTCCAAAATCTGTTGCAGCGGTGCACGATCAAACTGGTGATCACCGCGATAGATGTACTGCACCGTGCCATTGGGTGCTATTACTAGAGTGGCTGGATGCGCGATGTTGATCGCGTCCAGCCCAATACGGTGGTACACGCCATAAGCTTTGCTCACCTTGCGATCTTCATCGAGCAAATAGGGAAACGAGATGGGATGCTCGGTAAGATACTTTGCCGGATCCGAGACCACGCCCTTGCGCTCCGCTGCGATGAACACCCACTGCGCGCCGCTTTCCACGATCTCCTGTTGAGCTGACTCCACCTGAGCCATGCGCCTGAGGCAGGTGGGTCACCAAGTGCCGCGTAAAAACTCCACAATTACCGGGCTGCGCGACAGCAGTTCGGCCAGATTCACCCGACCTTCCCGGTTCGCTGCGCCCAAGTCGAAATTCGGTGCGGCATCTTTCAACTTCAGCGTGGCGGTTTGGTTTGGCATGGCGGCGGACTCCTCTCTCTTCACCTTAGACTGGGATGCGGCCGCACGGGGGACATAGTTGGGCAGGGAACCAAGTTGAGTACCGTGGTCAGGCTCACTGCGATGTTGCCCGGTGCGTGATTTATAATCGCGGCAATCGTTCTCCACAGAAAGTGGTTTCGAACAAATGCGAAGCCGACGGGCAAAGGCCGTGCTAAACGCTGTGCTAAACGCTGTGCTAAACCCCGTGCTTGCCATCATTTAGAAGTGCCGAAAACAGTGAACGAAAAAGGACAGTTATGACTAACATTAGCGATATTCGTGGCCGCCAGATTCTGGATTCCCGTGGCAACCCAACCGTGGAAGCTGAAGTCATCTTGATGGATGGCACCATTGGCCGTGCCGCGGTGCCAAGCGGAGCCTCCACCGGCGAGCATGAAGCTGTGGAATTGCGCGACGGCGACAGCGAACGCTTTCTGGGCAAGGGCGTGCTTAAGGCCGTGGAAAACATTAACACCGAAATCGCCGAAGAGATCGCCGGGATGGACGCAGGCGACCAGCGCGCCATTGATCATCACCTGATTGAACTGGACGGCACAGAAAACAAGTCGCGCCTCGGTGCCAATGCCCTGTTGGCGGTTTCCATGGCGTGCACCCGCGCCACCGCCAATTCACTTGGCATCCCCCTGTATCGCTACCTCGGCGGCGTTAATGCCAGCATCCTGCCCGTGCCGATGATGAACATCCTCAACGGCGGTGCCCATGCCGATAACAATGTTGACTTTCAGGAGTTTATGGTGATGCCCACCGGCGCGGAGACTTTTAGCGAAGCGCTGCGCTGGGGCGTCGAGATTTTCCACACCCTGAAGGGCGTGCTGAAGCAGCGTGGCTACAACACCGCTGTGGGTGATGAGGGTGGGTTTGCGCCCTCGTTGAAGTCGAATGAAGAGGCGCTGGAAGTGGTGATGGAGGCAATCCATCGCGCGGGCTTCCGTCCTGGGCAGGATGTTGGCATCGCGCTTGACCCTGCGGCCAGTGAATTCTTCAAGGACGGCAAGTATATTTTCAAGAAGTCAGACAAGTCGGAAAAGACACCTGCCGAGATGGTGCAGTACTGGGCTGACTGGGTCGCGCGTTATCCGATTATCTCGATTGAAGACGGCCTTGCCGAAGACGATTGGGATGGTTGGAAGCTAATGACGGACGAACTGGGCAGCAAGATTCAGCTAGTGGGTGACGATTTGTTTGTTACGAATACCGACCGGCTGGCTAGCGGTATTGTGCGCGGCGTAGCTAACTCAATTTTGATTAAAGTGAATCAGATTGGCACAGTAACGGAAACTTTGGACTGCATCGAGTTGGCGCGGCGGCATAAGTACACATCGGTCATCTCGCACCGTTCGGGCGAGACGGAAGATACTTTCATCGCAGACTTAGCGGTAGCTACTGGCGCGGGGCAGATAAAGACCGGATCTGCTTCGCGTACCGACCGCATCGCTAAGTACAACCAGTTACTGCGCATTGAAGAAGAGTTGCAGAGCGGCGCGCGCTTCCTGGGCGTGGAAGCGCTGGGCGGCCAAGTAAGATAAGCAAGAGCCCTACGCGAGCCCCTTGCCGCGAGGTCGGGGCTCGCGTTGCGTCAGGGCAACACGGCTGACTAATGGAGCAATCAGCGAGCGCCCTTGGCGCGGAGGGCAGATATGAAACTTAGTAAATTTCTGGCGATATTTACTCTGTGTGTGTGCTTGTCTGGTGTCGCATTAAGGGCGCAAGACGCCCCGGCAGCGAATGGAGGCGCCTCCAAGGAAGACGTGGAGCGCTTTCTTGCGGTGATGCACGCCAACAATGGGACGGCGAAGATTCTGGATGCAATGCGTAAGCAGATGAAGCAAGTGGTGTTGCTAGAAATGCAAAAGACGAAACCTACGGCCTCGCTTGATGAACAGGACGCAGCCGTAGAGAAGGCGATGAAGCCGCTTGACAAGATTTGGAATGAGACCGTAATCCATGAGATGGAGAGCGACATGGTGCCGGTCTATCAGCATCACTTTACTCACGATGAAATTGTTCAGCTTACGTTGTTTTACTCGACTCCGGTCGGACAGAAGATGCTGAATGAAATGCCGGCAGTCATGTCAGAGTTCATGCAGCAGGAAACGCCGCGCATCCAGAAAATTATGGAAGATGCGGTAGAGGAAGCAAAAGCTGCGGCATTGGCAGAGCAAGAGAAGGCAGACCGCGAGAAAGCCGACGAGAATAAGTAGAATAGGTATCTATGATCCGACCCAAGCCGCTTATTATCTGTATTCTCGATGGCTGGGGCTATAGCCCCAAGACAGATGGCAACGCCATTGCTTTGGCGCGCAAGCCTAACTATGACCGCTATCTGCGCGACTTTCCGAATACTCTTATCAAAACCAGTGGCCATGCTGTCGGCCTGCCGGCAGGACAGATGGGCAATAGCGAAGTTGGCCACCTGAACATCGGTGCTGGGCGCGTCGTCCACATGGATATTTCGCGCATAGATTTACTGATAGAGAGCGGCGAGTTCTTCACGCATCCTGTTTTGATGCAGGCGATGCAGAAGGCTCGAGCCAATGGTCGCGCACTCCATTTACTCGGTCTGGTGAGCGATGGTGGAGTGCACTCGCAGCAGGCGCACTTGCACGCGCTGCTGAAGATGGCCAAGCTACAAGGTGTGGAGCGAGTCTTCGTGCATGCCTTTATGGATGGGCGTGATACTTCACCAACCAACGGTGCTGGCTATCTGGAGTTGCTACAGCGAAAAATGCGCGAGTTTGGCGGCAAGATTGCATCAGTAAGTGGCCGCTATTACGCGATGGACCGCGACCGCCGCTGGGAGCGCATCCTTAAGGCTTTCGATGGGATGGTCAACGGCAAGGGTGAAGGGGCTGCGTTCGCTGATCCGGTTGCGGGCGTAAAAGAGGCCTATAACAAGGGCGTCACTGACGAATTCATCATTCCTTTTGTGTGTACGGATGCCGGGGGCGCCCCGGTGGGCGTGATTCGCGACGAGGATGTCTGCATCAATTTTAACTATCGGGCCGATCGCGCACGGCAAATTACGCGTACGCTGGCCCGCAATAGCGGTCTTACTGCCAACGGCGGCAGTGAGTTACAAGATGCAGACTTACTCGATATCGCCATCCCCTGCAGCCGCGTGCCGAGTAAACTGCATTACGTCTGCATGACGGAGTACGACAAGAAGTACACGCTCCCAATTGTGATTCCGGCGGAACACTTGAATAACATCCTCGCCAACGTGATGGGCGAAGCCAAGATGCGAAACTTGCGCGTGGCGGAGACGGAGAAGTATGCCCACGTCACTTACTTCTTCAACGGCGGCATAGAAAAGCCGTTTTCGGGGGAAGATCGCATGGTCGTGCCCTCACAGAAGGTGGCAACGTATGATCTGCTGCCGGAGATGAGCGCGGCGGGGATTGCCGATACTGTCATCCAGGCGATTGAGGGTAAGACCTTTGATGCGATTATTGTGAACTTTGCCAATGCCGATATGGTGGGGCATAGTGGCCAGTTACTGCCGACCATTAAAGCGGTAGAGACTGTAGATGCTCAACTGGGGCGCATTGAAACCGCGCTGCGTCGTGAAGGCGGAGCCATGCTCATCACGGCTGACCACGGCAACGCCGAGCAAATGATAGACCCTGCAACCGGCGGGCCGCACACGGCTCATACTACGAACCCGGTGCCATTGATTCTAATGAGTGAGGATGCCAGTAAGTACCGCCTGAACGGCGAAGGCTCACTTCGAGACATTTCACCTACTGCGCTGGCAATGCTGGGCATTGCGCAGCCTACTGATATGTCGGGCCACGATCTGCGCATTCCGCTGATCGCCAAGCCGTAAGTGGTGTTCCGGAGTCTGGCCTCCGCCGCAGGATTGGGTAGCGAGTTACAGTAGCTGCTGAGCGGCGGATCTGCCTATCTGAGAGGAACGCCACCAGTGGCGATAGATTACCTTGGCGATCTTAATGGTAGTTGTCACGGCAAGCACTACCGCTGTTACTTGAAATCCAATTTGAAGACCCATGTTGGTGGCACGGGTAGCTTCGGCGGCCTTTTCGGCTGTCATCCCGCCGCCTGATATCTCCAGCAGGATTGGGGCCGTGGTCCACGCTGCGAACAAGGCGATGGTACCGAGGTCTTGGATGATGTATGCGACTTCGCGTGCCAAGGTCCGTGCCGGGTCTAGTAGCTTGGCCATACTTAGCACGATGCCATACGCAGAAAGGGCAATCATCGCCCAGAACAGCGGATGCCATGTTGGCGTCAGCGCAAAATGCAGGCCTGCCCAGTTCCACGTCATATCCCAGCTTGTAGCGCGCACCAGCCAGCCGATAGCGAGGGCAACCATGGCCAGTTCAATGGCCGCACCTACGCGCGTTGCTACTGCGTTGCGCGCGTCGCTGGCTGGTTCCAGATCGGGCAGTTTGGCCGGATCCCAATTGTCTAGAAAGCGGTAGTGCGCGTTTGCTTGCTCAATGGCGATGAAGGCGATGGTCACCCAAATCGCCGCTTGCAGCAGGCCGTCGAGCAGCGGCAGGGCCGATGGGTGCAGGCCGAGCGCCGGGTGTGTGGCCTGAAACACCTGAGAAAACGCACCCATGCCAACCGTGGCCACCAGCCAGATTCCAGTCCAGATTGCCATTGCTACTCGCAGCACCAGCCAGTAGGCAGGGAACAGTTCTGGCCCGATGAGATATCGCTGCCGTCCGTAGCTGGCGGCCACCTTCAGGGGATTCCCCCGCTGCTTCAACAGGGCGGAAAGCTCTGTGTCGGTGAGTGGCCTTCCCACTCGCTCCTGCTGGTCCTCCACTTGCGAGCGGATGTCCTCTTCCAGTTCGGCGAGGATGTCTTGCGAGTGGCCGGAGGGGAGCAGTATGTGTACAGCTTGGATGTAGCGCTTAATCATATCCATGGGAATTGTCCTATAAAGTGATGGTTGAAGATGTGGATGAGGGTTCAGGCACTTCAGTGGGGTCAGCTTTATGCCCCATGACTGTTCCCAAGGCCACGTTAATTGCGTTCCAATCGGCGGTGAGCTGGTGCAAGATCTTCTCGCCGATCGGAAGGAGTTTGTAAAAGCGCTTTTTGCGGCTTTCCTGCTCGCGCCACTCACTGCGCAGCAAGCCTTGGCTTTCCAGTCGGCGCAGCAGTGGGTACAGCGTGCTTTCATCTATTTCGAGCCCTTGAGAGGCCAGCAGCTTGCGGAGGCTGTAGCCATATTGTTCCTCGCGCAGCGCCGAAAGCACGGCAAGGGGGAGACACCCGCGGCGAAGCTCGAGGCGAAGGCTTTCTAAAGCGTCGTGACTTTTAATAGTGTGTGCCATACAGGGTACTGCACATACTATGTAACACACAGTATAAAAAGTCAAGCACATTTTTTGGAGCCCATCGTTGTCCTGACCAGCTCCCAAATTTCCCCATTGAATGCCCGAATCTGGGTATGGCCCCGTTCGCCCGGTAGAATCGTTCCATGCGCGGCAGCTCCCCATCCCAACCCTCGGAGTCATCATCAATCCACGCCTCCAGCCATTTTGCGGCGGGGCCGCCCCTGCTTCGCCTCGCCATCGCCTATTTCGCTATCTACATTATTTGGGGATCCACCTACCTTGCCCTGCGCTGGGCGCTGGACGGCATCCCCCCGCTCTTCACTATGGGGATTCGCCACCTGACCGCTGGCATTATTCTGTTGGGGTTTATGGCATGGCGCGGGTATCGCCCTAAGCTCGGTGCGTGGTGGCAGGCGGCGGTTACGGGCGGCATCTTGTTTCTTGGCGGCCACGGCCTGCTGGCGTGGGCGGAACTCCACGTGGCCACCGGTTTGTGCTCGCTGATTATCGCCTCTGAACCGCTGCTGATGGTGTTGCTAGCCAGCTTAATGGGGCAAGAGAAGCGAGTTTCTGGCCGCACCTATGGGGGGCTGGCCGTAGGCATGGTGGGCATCGCACTACTGTTCGGCGTAGGACAGGGCGAAAACTCACGGCTGGGCCTGTTCGCTGTGATGGTGAGCGCCCTGCTGTGGACGGTTGGCGCGATTGTGGGTCGAGGCATGAAGCATGGCTGCCATGTCGCCGTGTTTGCCGCCATGCAAATGTTGTGCGGCGGAGGCTTGCTGCTTTTGGTCGGCACATTTACCGGAGAGCGCTTGCATCCTGCAGAGGTGGCGCTGCACTCGTGGCTGGGGCTGGGCTACATGATTCTGTTTGGCTCGATTTTTGCCTTCAGCTCGTATCAGTGGCTGTTGCAGGTGCAGAGCGCCGCTCGGGTGGCGATGCACTGTTATGTGAATCCTGTAGTGGCGGTGTTTCTAGGATGGTTTTTCGCTGGCGAGGCGGTCACCGCGCGCATGTTGACCGGTGCCACGATTATTCTGCTTAGCGTTGCGCTGGTAAGCCTGCCTGGCGGCGCAACCGAAACGCCAGCAGAGCCGCTAGTAGAAGCATAGGCTAAAAGGCATTGCTTAGGGGGAAGAGCCTCTACTTGTACTTACGAAGAAACAAGTCGTAGCTGTTAGGGGACTGCACCTTACTTGGCACTTGGCTGCCAGAGTAGCCGACGAATGGCTCAGAGCATCGCATTCTACCCACCCTTGTCTCTTCTAACAACCACGGGTGGGGTATGTAATCCACTTATTACGCTGCAAACTTCCAGAGACGTGCGAACTAGAAGGCAGCGCCGCCGTGTTTTGCTGTGGTAGGCGCTGCGGGACAGGCCCGTGGCTGCAACGGTTGCGGCAGCCGAGTTGGCTGCGTGAAGTCAAAGGCATCTTCCATATCGTGCGCCTTCTTGTCGCGCGTGGTAAGAGACTTCAGCAGGTACCGCTTCTCCAGAAACGCAGGCAGGGAACTAAGCTCGAACGGTGTCGGGGTTATCACGCCCTGCAGTGCGTACGGAGAGACCACGAGCAGCGGTACTCGCGCCCCCAATCCGTAGATGTCTTTGAAGGAAGGACCAAAGTCGTCATAGTAGCCACCGTGGTTAGCCCAAACTATAAAGATGGCGCTATCGTTCCAGTTAGGTCCGTTCATTACCGCGTTTACCTGGGCCACGGTGCGGTTTTCTCCAGCGCACACACTGGCCAGCGCGCTTTCGCTGTCAGCCTCTGGCACTACCACATAACTTACGGAAGGTAGATTTCCTGCCAGCGCATCTGCCTCAAACTGCGTGTCCGGCGCAACGTTGCTGAGCCACAATGGACCGTCCGTCACACCATCCGCTGCATAGCGAATGTGCTTGATCGCATTCAGAGCATTCCACTGGTATCCCGAAGTTCCTTGAGGGGGAGCGTAATACTTCCAGCTAACACCAGCGGTCTGTAATGAGTCCACAATCGTGTTCGAGTCCACACAAGGGAAGATACTGGTGACGTTGCCCAGAGTATCTTCGCTGCGCACAGTGGAGGCCGGGTCTGCGTCGCAGCCCCAGCGGGGCAGCGTAAGGTCAGTCGGATTGGTGTTGACGGGATTATCCGTAATGCCGACGGAGTCCGCCGCAATTGTATACAAGTGATTGGGGAAGCTCGGACCGCTCAGCGCCGAGAACATATGGTCGCCGAGAGAATATGTCTGCGCCAGACTCCAGTAGTTCGGGATATCGGCCTGCTGAAATTGGGTGAAGGGGAGTAAGTCGCCATTGAGGTTACCATTGGCGATTAAGTCAAAACGATCCATGCGACCATTGTCAATGGCGTTCACCGTGTCAGCGAAGCCATCACCGAGGACGTAGGGTGCTTGGTCAGCCGCCTGCGCCAGCGGTACCAGCGCACCATAGGAAGTAAGTCCCTGAATGGCTCCTTGGGCGCCCACATAAGTTCCGAAGTAGTGGTCGAAGCTGCGACCCTCTTTGATGATGAAGATAGTGTGCTGAATCCGGTTGATGGTACCAGTGTTGCCAGTAAGCGTGATGGTGTGCGGACTGCCCACAGAATTATCGCTGATGGTCAGGCTTCCGGTACGCGGTCCAGATGTAGTCCCGGCAAAGGTAACGGCCACGGTGCAGAACGCCTGCGGCAGTAGAGCGGTACCGCAGGTGTCTGTTTCAGCAAAGTCGCCTGCTACAGCGATGCTGCTCACGCTCAGCGGGCTGCCGCCGATATTCGTCACATAGATGGTCTGCGGCACGCTGGTTTGGCCCAGATCGTCATTCAGAAAGGCGACGCTCAACGGGCTTAGACTGGCGAGCGGGGGAGCCGTCGCCACTGGGGTTGAACTGCTGCCACATCCCGCCAGACCCAACAGTAGCGCCAACAGAACTACCGGCACTACTCGATCTGACACTTCCCGCTGCACGTTCTGCATAGTCACCTGGCTCCCTAAGTGTTCGGTTACTGCTGATATAAGTAGATGGTCATCGGCGAGAAATTGACCGGATCTTGCGCAATTAAGAAAAGTGCAATCTTGCCTTCAGGGTTACCCGCGACTGCCACCGCAGGAAAGCTGCACTCGAAGAGTCCAGTGGCGCAGACATCATTTGGATCGGGCAAGGTTACTGTTACATTACGATAAAGTCCATGGTTCGTGGCATCTTCCGCGCCTAAGTCAATCACAGTGTCGGTATTCGGAGAAGACGAGACGTTATCCGAACTGAAGGCACCACCGCAAATGGCGCTGGCAGAGACGGGCGCAGCGCATGCGCTGGAAAAGGAAGACGAGAAACTCATAAGCTGACTGGTTAGCTGAAGACCAGTACCGGGATCAAACGGGCCATTGGGCTCTGACAAAACGCCCAGATACTTGCCGCTTACCACAGTGCTAGCGCTCAGCGCCGCCGAAGGTGTGATTACACCAACTTCCCCCGGCTTGCCCCCGCCCGCATTGAGAATGAAGAAGCCCGAAGGACCTACCGCAATGGTAGTGCTATTGGGGTCGCCGCCGCTGGCAGGTACGCTGACAACATTGCCGCCTACTGAGGTTCCACAAGTGCCGCTGGTAATTGTGGCTCCACTCACGCTACCTCCTGCGAGAGTGCTCTCAGTGTAGTTAGAAAACGTCCAGTTGTTACCACTCGTGGCCGCAGTAATAGAACCGTAAGCTACGTCGGTATCTGGGGACCAAACGTCGTTCGGCAGAGCTACAAACTGGAAGTTGACTGGGCCGTTGATGGCAAGGCACGATCCCGAGACCGCCGCAACCACCGGGCCTGGAAAGATGGAGGTGTTAAACGAGGCCATACCCGGACGCAGCAGCATTGCACGGCCGGGTATTTCAAGTCCGAAGCCGAAAGCCTGAAAGGCCGGGGAGATATTAGTCTGCGTAAGGCTTAAGATACCAGACTTATTCACGAAGAGGCCAGTTGCATTAGCCGAAGCTAAGCTAAGGTCAGCGGCTGAAAAACTGTTACTGGGATGATCTACCCCGCTTGTCCAAATGTCGCCACCGGGCATAGAGGCTCCTTGACTGGCCCCTTGAGTACCTACATAGCTATTCGTCTGGCCCGGTGTGGGCGGTGTAGGCAATCCTAAAGGAGCCGTTGGCGTGGTGCTGCCACTAGAACCGCCACAGCCCACACTTAATGCAAGCGCAAGTGCCACTAGCAGCAACCCTGCCAGGGATGTACTACGCCGTTGCCATGTTTGCCCGATAATCACACATGCTCCTTAACCGCTCGATACTCTTCATTTGCCTGCGGGTTTTCTACTGCTTGACCACAACAAAGTTAATAGCTACTTGACTAGAAAGAAATTTTCAGTCCGAACTGCATCGTGCGAGGACGGTGCGCATCCACCGGATGCAGAAACGAGCTGCCATTCACACAGTTCGTGGTGACCTGCGAAGTGGTGGGAACGCCGTTGGGGTAGGTGGTGACGGCAGCGCTACCGCCAGCCGCCGAGAAGTTCGGCCCCACTAAATTCGGTCCCGAGCTAACAACCGGGTTACTGCTGGTATCTATCGCACTGTAGGCACCGGGCCCGTAGCAATTGATGGTGTTGCTGGCCGTGTTGCCCTTCGAAGGATCGTAGACGCGGAATTGAGTATGGTTAAAGAGGTTAAATACCTCAGCACGGAACTCTAGGTCTGCCCTCTCATGCACATGGAAGTGACGAAGCAGGGCCACATCGAAGTTAGTTCGCCCAGGATTATGAAGCGAGTTGCGTCCCGCATTGCCGAAGGTAAGGCCTCGGGGAGCTACAAAGCGGTTGGGATTGTTTAGCAGTGGGCCGATGCTTCCAGTTCGGCTGAAGGCGAGCTTCGCAATAGGTCCGACCGCCAAGTCGGGATACGAGCCGATACCGGCACCGTTGGCGACGCCCGCGTTATCCAGTACGCCGACTCCCGTGAAGCTCGCTCCGTTAATCACGCTGAAAGGCGTACCTTTTTGATAGACGGTTACTCCGGATAGTTCCCAATGGCTGAGTAGCCGTTCGTCCCAGCGCGGGCCTTGAGTTTGCGACTCGCTCGGAACTGGTGAATCCGGTTCAGACTCGCCTTCCCACCCTCGGTAG
>JANXUR010000016.1 GCA_025356095.1 Acidobacteriaceae bacterium
GCCGCGTTAAGCTTGTTCCATGCAGGTTGCCCTCACGCTCGAACAAGAGTCTCGGCTGAAGCAACTGGCTTCCGCCAAAGGCACGGACGTGGGAAGGCTCGTCTATGACGCCGCGCTCCATTTGCTGGATGACGATGCGCACTTTCGCGAGGCGGTGCGGCAGGGGCTTGCCGAGGCCGACTTGGGCAAGTTCATTGAAGAAGCCGAGATGGACGCCCGCTTTGAACGGCTTCTTCGCGGGTAGGCTGCCCGCCTCATGATTAGAATCCGCTGGACGCCCACTGCTGCCGCCGACCTCGACCACATTGGCGCCTACCTCAGCGAGCATCTGCCCCACTTCCGCCAGGCCACACTGAAAAAGCTCTACTCCCGCATAGGCTCGCTGCGCAAATTCCCCCACCTCGGGAGGATGGGTCGCGAGGAAGGTACCCGCGAACTCTTTTTCCCTCCGCTGCCTTATATCGCGGTCTATCGTATCCGCGACAACCACATCGAGGTGCTCCGCATCTACCACGGCCGGCAAGATCGCCGCTAGAAACATCGCACCCCGACCACAACCTCTCCACAACGTGTCGTGGTGCGCTGTGATGCGTTCTCGCAATTCGCGGACCCAATGGCGGCCTACGCGGTTAACTCAAACGTCCCGCAAAAGAAAAGGGATGGCTCGTAAGCCATCCCTTCTCCGCGAACCATTACAACTTACGCCGTAGCCGGGTTTTCGCCCTTCACTTGTCCGCGCCCGGGTTCTGGACGCAGCACCTGCTGCACGTCGCCCCCTTCCGGGGTGCGGGGTGGCGGCAGTGGCGGCAGGTCCTTGCCTTCTATCAGCAGCACAATATCGTTTCCGTCAATGGATTCGCGATCCAACAACGCCTTGGCCATGCGATGAATCACGTCTTTGTTCTCTTCCAAAATAGCCTTGGCGTTGCGATAGCCTTCATCCACCATCCGACGGACTTCATTGTCAATCTTGATGGCGGTATCTTCGCTGTAGTCGCGATGCTGAGAAATCTCGCGGCCCAAGAATATCTGCTCTTCTTTTTTGCCGAAGGAGAGCGGGCCTAAGTGGCTCATGCCCCACTCGCAAACCATGCGCCGCGCCAGATCCGTCGCGCGTTCAATGTCATTGCCCGCGCCAGTGCTCATCTGGTTCAAGAAAATCTCTTCCGCCAGCCGTCCGCCCATCAGAATCGCGATGCGCGTTTCCAGATACTTACGGTTATAGCTGTGCTGGTCGGTCTCTGGCAGTTGCATGGTCAGGCCAAGTGCCATGCCACGAGGAATAATCGTGACCTTGTGGACGGGGTCCGAGTGCGGCAGCTTCGCCGCTACCAGCGCGTGTCCGGCTTCGTGGTAGGCTGTGTTCCGCTTTTCCTCATCGGTCAAAATCAACGAACGCCGCTCCGAACCCATCATCACCTTATCTTTGGCGAGTTCCAGATCGGCCATGTACACAGCCTTGCGATTGAAGCGCGCAGCCAGCAGCGCAGCTTCATTCACCAGATTCTCCAAGTCAGCGCCAGAAAATCCCGGAGTACCGCGCGCCAGAACTGCCAGCTCCACATCGCCAGCCAGCGGCACCTTCTTGGTGTGTACCACCAGAATCTCTTCGCGACCGCGCACATCAGGCAGCGAAACCACTACGCGGCGGTCAAAACGACCGGGGCGCAGCAGAGCCGGGTCCAGCACGTCCGGGCGGTTGGTAGCGGCCACCAGAATTACGCCTTCATTCGACTCGAAGCCATCCATCTCCACTAGTAACTGATTGAGCGTCTGCTCGCGCTCATCGTGTCCGCCGCCGAGGCCTGCGCCACGGTGACGGCCGACCGCGTCAATTTCGTCAATAAAGATGATGCAAGGCGCATTCTTCTTGCCCTGCTCAAACAAGTCGCGCACGCGGCTTGCACCAACGCCTACAAACATCTCCACAAAATCGGAACCAGAGATGGAGAAGAACGGCACGTTGGCTTCGCCCGCAACGGCACGGGCCAGCAAAGTCTTGCCGGTTCCCGGAGGCCCCACCAACAGCACGCCCTTGGGGATGCGCCCGCCCAGCTTCTGGAACTTCTGCGGCTCGCGCAGAAAGTCAATAATCTCCTTCAGCTCTTCCTTGGCCTCTTCCACGCCAGCTACGTCTTTGAACGTCTTTTTCTTCTGGCTCATGGAGAGCAGCCGCGCACGGCTGCGGCCAAAACTCATGGCCTTGTTGCCGCCGCTCTGCATCTGCCGCATAAAGAAGATCCAAAGCCCAATAATCACCAGGTAGGGCAGGAACATGATGGCGTAGGAGGTCCAGCCAGCGTTTTGCGTGTCTTTTACGATCACGGTGACGCCTTTGTCCTGAAACTGCTTGAACATGTCGGGGAAGTTGGTGGGGGCGGTGGTGTGGAAGGTGGTGCCATCCTTAAACTTGCCCTTCACTTCCATGCCGTTGATGGTCACTTCTTGCACGGTGGTCTGCGTTACCTGGGCCAGCAGGTCTGAGAAGTTGATTTCCTTCTCCTTCTGGGCCTTGGTGGAGGTGCTAACTACCTGCCAAAGCAGGAAGCAGCACAGAAGAATGAGTGCCCAGAACAATACGGTTTTAGCTGTGGAATTCACTAACGACTCCTGTGGTTGGGCATTGCTCCCCAACCGTTCAATCTTTTAGATGCCCCAGACCGCCATTCGGGAGCAGAGGCTACCGAATGGGACGCAGCGGACGATCCGCCGTCTGACTCTTGGCGCGAAAAGCAGCGGCCTAAACGCTTATTGTACCGCTTTCAGCAGGCGTAAATCGACCCAAGTTCCTATAGTAAGTACGTTCGCCGCAGGTCAAGGGTTCGACTTCTTGCCTCAGATTGTTTTCATACTGACTTTTCATACTGACCCACTCACCCCGCCTACGCCTCGCTTCGCGGAAGTTCGCTTACTTTTACGGCACACTTGGCTGATTCTGCGGAGAGGCAGGCAGCCGAGGGTGGAAATCCGCGTCCCCAAACAATTTCACCGCCACACAAAATCACCGGCCATGCTGTCTTCAATTCTGCCGATAAGTGCATTGTTTGCAACAGCTCTTTCACTTTCTTGGGCCCTTTAGAAAAGGCGGCATGAAATCGGTCGCCTGTCCGCCAGTTGCGGAGGATGATCCCTTTTTCTGCTGCCTCCAGTGGAATTAGACACCACGGCGCACCTGCTGGAACCGGCTTTTTGCCATCATCGCTCACCACTTCGACGCGAAAAATGGTGCGCGTTTCGGCCACCACAAGCTCACCGGGAACTGGCAGAGCGTACTCGAAAGGGCTATCGGCTGAGTTTTCGCGGTTCGAGCTTGGCCTTTGCCGCACAAACCTGAGCGCGTCGGACCACAACTTCACCTGCCAACCTCCCAAGTCCACCGTTGCGGGTGAGTCTGGACTCAGCGCCAGAATACGATCAATTTTGGCCAGACTCAGGGTAAGTCCTAGCTCTTTGCCGGCTTGCCTAAGCACTCTGCGTTGCAAAGCTCTTGGCACGGCAAGCTCTGCGACAGGCAATTCAAGTGTGCCGGTTGGAGGACGATGGGGTTCGCTGGTTGTGTGGGCGGACTGGCCGCGCCAGCGCACCGCGACCTGCGGTGCAATCCAGCGCTCTTCCTCGGCGGCGATCTCGGCAAGTTCGGCCAGCCGGACTTTCACTTCTGGGTTAAAGCGCTCTTCCAGCAGTGGCATCAGCTCGTGCCGCACACGGTTCCGCGTAAAGCTGTGGTCCAGATTGCTGGAGTCCTCGCGCCAACTCTGGCCGATTGCCTGAAGGTAGGCTCGCAACTCGCTGCGCCTTACCGCCAACAGCGGGCGAAGAATCGCCGCACGGAGTGAGCCGTCTGGGAAGGATGTCGTCAGTTCCGAGTGAATGCCGCGCAGTCCGCTGGTTCCGGTGCCGCGAATCAGGCGCAACAGCACCGTTTCCGCCTGATCGTCGAGCGTGTGTGCGGTGAGGATGCGCTGCACTTTGCCCTCGGCAACTAACCGTTCAAAGAATTCGCGACGCAACTCGCGAGCAGCGGCTTCAATACCCTTACCATCCGCTTTTGCGCGGGTCTGAGTGTCGGCTCGCTCCCCATAGCATTCGAGTCCAAGCTCGGCCGCCAGAGCACGGACAAAGGCTTCGTCCTGCTCGGACTCCTCTGCGCGCAGGCCATGGTTTACGTGGACCACCGCCAACGGCACTCGCTTGCCGAGACATTCTGCCGTCAGACGCACCAAGGCAACCGAATCCGCGCCGCCGGAGACTGCGACGCCGACGGCCAATCTCTCCCCTGCGCATTCGGCACGCAGCCGCTGCAAGGGTGCCGCCGCCGCCAGCCGCGCTGCCAACTGGCTCATCCCTGCCTTGGGTGGAGCCTTCACCTGATTTCGCGTCGGTTTCTTCATTCCCGATTATGGTACAACTGCCGAGGGACGCCGCGAATGTGGCTGCCAATGTGGGCCACTGCCTGCTATTGCTTACTTCTTCCGGTATATGTGCTGACAGGACAACGATTCTATGACCGATTTGTTTCGCGCCACGCCCCTCGACTTCCAGCGGCTTTCTCCCGAGCAGCAACTTCTGCGCTCAGCACAATTTCTGGCCGCCATGCAGCGCCGTCGCACGGTGCGTGACTTCTCACCGGATGCCGTACCCTTCGCGCTGATTGAGAATGCCATCTGCACCGCCGCTACCGCGCCCTCCGGTGCGAATCAACAGCCCTGGCGATTTGTTGTAGTGAGCGACCCCGAGATCAAGCGGCAGATTCGCCTGGCTGCGGAAGATGAAGAGCACGAGTTTTACACCAACCGCGCCCCCGACGACTGGCTGCAGGCGCTGGCTCCGTTTGGCACAGACGAACACAAACCGTTTCTCGAAATCGCGCCGTACCTCATCGTCGTTTTCCGGCTTGACTACACGCCGGTGGTTGCCGTGGGCGATGCCAACGCCAACAGTGGCGAAGAGGTTCGCCGCAAGCATTACTACGTGCAAGAGAGTGTGGGCATTGCCTGCGGCTTGTTGCTGGCATCGCTGCATCTGGCCGGGCTGGCCACGCTGACGCATACGCCCAGCCCCATGGGATTTCTCGGCAAAGTGCTGAACCGGCCAGCCCACGAACGGCCGTATCTGCTGATTCCGGTAGGCTACCCCGCCGATGGCGCACGAGTGCCTGACATCAGCAAAAAGCCATTGGAAGAAGTGATGACCGTACTGGGGTGAGAACAGAATGAGGCGCAAAGCGGGGGTGCAGCAGGGTCGCAGCGGGAGGGCAGCCGTCCTGCGCCCGCGATGCCCGCTAACAAGCGCCGCTATTCCA
>JANXUR010000026.1 GCA_025356095.1 Acidobacteriaceae bacterium
CTTGAGATGGCTCGGCATGGGAAGACTATGCCATGAGCGGCCCGGCGAAGGCTGTGACGGATAGACATCGTGGCCACGGCTACCGTGCCCCACTCAAGCCAAAAGCGGGCTTGAATGGGCCACCCGCCACAATTGGAATAATCTCCCAGTATTTGTCGTCGCCGTAAACCTGCAGCAGTCGCATATAGCTGACAGTGGCGAGAAGAACTCATCGAAAGCGCAAGATCGCCGCCAAAGCAAATAATGCCGCCACGGTGAATAACGCAACCACGATCAGTTTTCGGGTTCGACTTGAGTGTTCAAACATATATAGAACGCCTGTCACGATTAAGCCAGTCAGGATGCCGCGAACCGCTGAGTGTACAACAACCGCCCTAGTCGTTGAAGCAGACATCCAAGATAGTGTGAAAGCGCTAGAGAACAAGGCACATCTCACGAGACCCTCACGCCAAATAGACGAGCCCCATCCATCAGTCTCATCTGCGTCAATACTCTTCATGTTTGTCCTCCTTGCATCTCTCATTGAGTACAGCCCGCCGCCTGCGCCCGCTCGCTGGTGGCCCACTCAAGCGCGCCGTTCGCTTGAGTGGGATGCAGGCATCTCGCGCCTTCTCAGCATCAGCCTAGCACGGAAGTGACCGCGCCACGAGCGCGAACCTTGTCGCGGAATGCAGAATCATATCAGGGGGAATGGAATCTGGTCGGGGCGAGAGGATTCGAACCTCCGACATCCTGCTCCCAAAGCAGATTTCAAAGCCTCTTGAAATCTATGGATTTTGGAGGCTTCTAAGAGGTTTGGAATGAATAGCTTGGGGTCAAGGCCGTCCGGGATATTGAACTCTATTGACCGTGGATGCTTTGACCATTACAAATTCGCCCACAACGAAAGTGCGCCTCTTGTAGGCCAAGATCGAACCGTTGTCGGCCGAACATACGCTAAACATGCTCAATCTCACCCGCTGGGCCGAGGCTGGTGCTCTGAGCAAATTTGAAAGCCAGAATACTCGCCGGATGAAAACCACTTATTTAGGAAGGCTGGCCACCGGCATAATCACTTCTGTATTTTCGTCGTATCGAAACCACTTGAGCCGCTTATCAAGAGCGTCCACTTCATGGATATCCTTGGCAGAGGTCGGTGCAAATTCGTACCCCTGATCCTTCACCGCAAAGTGCCCAGACATGTTGACCAGGCTCGGCGTGGGGCAGCCAAACCACCAATCCCCAACACGGAGTCTATCTTGCCCCGGCTGCCAGTTGAATGGGTGAAGTCCCACGAGCGGTCTTATGTCGATTTTGCCTGCGCGCCTTACCACGGTCGCAGTAAGAAATGAACCAGATCCGTCGCTCTGAAAATACGATTCATAGGTCGATGATCCGTTTCCTAGAGTGTCTTGGTGAATGCTCACAAGCCGGATCGCGCCCAACGCAGTCCCCTTCCTAATAAGCAGGAAATAGCCCTCCGGGATGTATGCATAACGCGGGCCCATTGCGAACTGAGCTTGAACAGGTTCCTCATCCTTGACCGCCGAAGTTGGAAGTTGGCCGTGGGCCGATTGATAAGTCGCCGCAGCTACCAGCATTGACAAAGTAGCTATAGTCCTCTTAACGAGTACCCACGTGAACGCGCCCCTCGACTCTAGATGTTTCCGGTCTTGAAATCTCGGCTTTGAAACCGAAGTCGCAGGCCAGGCCGGGGCGCGAGCCAGGACAAGTAACTGTCCAATCACCAGCGTTGCGAGTCCGCTAAGCATGCCAGCCCAAATCAACAACAGCGGCAGAATTGCTGCGGACATGCCTGCAATTGCAACAGTCCTCAGAATGAGCCTAAGAACGACCACTAGCGAAAGGCAACCAATACATAAGAACAGCTTAGCTGTGAGTTTCACTCTTCCTCCTTAGTCCCTGTGGGCGACACCTCTGGAAAAGCTGATGCCTGCGCCAAGCGAACCCGCGTCAGCGTACTCGTCTAGCGGATCATCGAGGGCCTGAGACCCAATCGAGCCGGCCGGGGGACCAGACGAGGCTTGAGTAACATTCAATACGGATGAGCCCTGAGGTTGAGGGCTCAAAACGCCTACCGCGTTGGAGTATGCCTTCTTGACCGTCGAAGCGCTCGGAAATATGTCGCCAAAGATATGTTCCATCGTGGTCAAATCAAATTTGAACCCGTTCCATGCGTTGCCGTCGTGAGCAGGTGTGGCCTGATCTTCTACCGCATGAAGTGGCAGTCCGAGATGCCCAGCCTTAACAGCGTTGGCAACGGTCTGTGAAGTCCCCAATCTAGCCTCAGCCGGGCTTTGGTAGTGCCCATTGGGCTTTTTTCCAGCCATCGCATGCATATTCGCGTTCGCCGCATCCTTGGCCTGCGAATCTCTTCGGAAATCTACCGCGGTCGCCTGCCACGCAAGCTTCACGCTTGCGCACAAGCTGTGTCCAGTGTTCAACGCTGCGACGAGCGTGATTCCGAAGTGCCACGGGGAGTCGAGGTGTCCATCCGGGTCGGTTCTTGAAAGCGGATTGTTGCCCACATATCCATATAAATTCAAACTCTGTGGGTCACCGAAGTTTGCGTAAGGAACACTCGTTGCCTTGACTGCCCAATCCGGGATCATAAATCTACCCATAGAGGGGGCGTAGTACCGCGCACCAAACTCATCCATACCGGATTCGCCGTCGCGCTCCTTGCCTGTGAATTTGTAAGTGTTCGGATCGCCGGTGCATGCGGCGCTCGGGGCCAGCCCGCCGAACGGGTAGAAGTCGCACTGCTCTTGCAACTGCATACCCGTGGAATCCGACATCGCGCTCGCAGACCCAAGATGATCTAAGAAATAATAATGAACCACCTGCGGCGTCACGTTCACATCCCGGCGTGCAATTCGTTTGCCCCCAAAGAAAATGTACTCCTCGGAGACGTTTCCATTCAAGTCGCTCTCGGCGATTGCAGCCATGCCGCCCGCTCGCCAATACAGCTTGGCGTTCGTGCCCGCCTTCTTCACCCGGTTGCCGTCGCCATCGTAGGTGTACGTTGAGCCTCCGTTCATGGCGGTCATGCGGTTCTCACCGTCATACGTGTACGTAGCGGTGCCGTTTGCGGTCATGTTCCCACCAGACAAGCGCCTTTATTCCCTGAAAGTTGTTGGAGCTTTGGGGTCCGGTCTTTGCTGCAGTTCTAATGGCATTGTCGCCTCCGTCGGTACTTATGCGTCTATCCTGCCTTGCTCAGGAATAAGCAGTCACCAAGTTAAGTCTCGGCCGTTCACGCTCTATTGCTGCAAGTAGACGATGCCGTCATCCGAAACAAAGTCCAACAGCCCGTCCTTGTTGAGGTCGCCCGGGATAGCATATTGTCCTGAAAAGAGGACTACATTCTGTGCCGGATGGAAGGTCCCGTCGCCGTTGCCTGCAAGAAAGCTGGTGGGAGTGGTGCCGAATGTAATGAGGTCGATCTTGCCATCTGAGTTGAAGTCGCCGGCCAGGGTTCCAAATGCACCATAAGGCAGTGTAACGGCTGATTGGAAGCTGCCATCGCCCTTGCCAAGCTGAAGCGTGATCAGGTTTCCGTCGTTGTATACCAGATCCGGGATGCCGTCGTTGTTGAGGTCGGTCACCACCAAATATGGATATCTAGACCCTGGTGCCGTGCTGCCAACCACTGCGGCCGTTTGAAACGTTCCATCGCCGTTGCCCAGTAGTACGCGGAGAACATTCGACAAACTCCCCTGCAAGCTCGAGTTCTCCACCAGATCCAGCTTGCCATCGCCATTCAGGTCTGCGGCAAACAAGGCGAATGAACCAGCTCCACTTGGAACAAAGCTTCCTCGACGAAAGCTGCCGTCCCCATTTCCAAGGTAAACCCGCAGGCCTTCTGACTTGCTTTGCACAATATCGAGGATGCCGTCTTGATTGAAGTCACCAACCACCAGGAAGCCTCCAGATAGACCCTGCTCCGCAGCAAACCTGGTGAAGGGCGTGAAGGTGCCGTCGCCATTGCCCAGATTGACCTGTAGTGGTGACAGCGATTGGTGGAAAGCGCTTCCACTGTAGTAGATCAGATCGAGGATACCGTCTCCGTTGAAGTCACCGGTCGTCCAGGAGCTTGCGCAATCGTAATAGTTCCAGGTGGCGTTCTTGCCTCGCGTCAGCACACCGCTCGGATCCCCGAAGTACGGTGCGATCTCCAGCGGCTTGAAAGGGGCGCTGCTGATGCCCGCGTAGTCGAGGTTGCCATCATGGTTCCAGTCCGCCAGCAAGAATGGCGGCATCATGAGCTGGAATTTCTGCGGGTTGTTGACCGGCACGAACGTCGCAGTCGGCAGGTGCACTTCCAACTGGGCGTAGGTTGAACTGGTGATCTGGCCGTTGGGGCTGGTGGTGGTGACCGTAATCATGCCGGCGGTGTTGGTGGTGATGTCCGAAGCGAGGAGGGCGGCGTCCAGTTCATGGCCGGAGATGTAAGTGGTGGCGCGGGGGGAGCCGTTCCAATTGACCACCGAGGCGGAAATGAAGTTCGCGCCAAAGACCCGGAGTGTGAAGCCTGGCCCGCCCGGCGCAACCGCTGTCGGCACCGTCGGCCCGACAATTTGCGGCACCGGATAACCGGGCTGCGGGGAGGCCGCGCGGGCGGATGAAATGGCAGTGAAAACAACCAAAGCTGCGATTGAAACAGACAAAAAGCCTTGAACATGGCGACGCATGGGATGAACCTTCTCAGCGGGCGTAGCCCTGCTAGAAAAATACTACATGGCGAGTGGCTCAGACGTCCGCTTGGGTCAGTGTGCTGAACAGGCGAGGGTCTGGGTCACCCGGCGATGAGCAATACGACTTGCTGGCGCGAATCCACCGTCACTCCGCTCAGGGAAACACCGCGTAAATTGGGTGGCAACCAGAACACCCAGAACACCCATGGAACACCCTCGACCGCCCCATGAACCATGCTCGCCAATTCATTTTCGCACCGCGAGGTGATATTTCTTGATTCTGACGCTCGGTGCGTTTCGTGACCTGCCCGGTCCCGGCAGTCCCTCCCTATGGCAAAGCGAGTAAGCGTAGATCGGTGGTTGTTTGGCAGCACAGCGCTGCTGGTGTTTCTTGGTCTGGTGATGGTCTTCAGCGCCTCGGCGGTGCTGGATCAAGCAACGCACCACAACTCCTACTACTCGCTGCTGCGGCAGTGCTTTATGGCTTCGCTGGGCATGGCAGTGATGTGGCTGACCATGCAGATTGACTATCGCCGCTACAAGCATACGGCGGTAATCTATCCCGTAGTGGGCGTGACTGCCTTGCTGCTGATTGTCGTCTTGTTTTTTCCGGCGGTGAACAACGCGCACCGCTGGATCCGCCTTGCCGGCTTTTCGCTCCAGCCTTCGGAACTAGCCAAGCCCGCCTTGATTCTGTATCTAGCGTGGTTTCTTTCGCAGTTGAAAGAGGAGGTCAACGAGTGGCGCATTTTGTTGCGCGCCACGGTGCCCACCCTGTTTCTGGTGGCACTGATGCTGAAGGAACCGGACCTTGGCACCGCTCTGGTTTGTCTGGGAGTCACCACTTGCATCTTGTTCGTGGCGGGCCTGCGGATGCGATATCTCGGCTATGCGGCATTGGCGGCTGTACCGTTTTTCTATCTCTTTGTGGTGCGGGTGGCTTGGCGTTGGGCGCGGGTGATTGCCTTTCTGCACCCCGAGCGCGACCCCAGAGGCGCTGGCTTCCACGTGCTGCAATCGCTGATTGCCGTAGGCACGGGCGGACTGACCGGCGCAGGCTACATGGAAGGCAAGCAGAAGCTCTTCTATCTGCCAGAAGCCTCGTCTGATTTTATTTTTGCCGTAACTGCCGAAGAGTTGGGGCTGATTGGCACCATTATTATTGTGGCGCTTTTTGTGGTGTTTCTGTGGCGTGGGGTGCGGGCAGCGTGGCTTACGGAAGATCTGTTTGGCCGCTATCTGGCCACCGGCCTTACCATGATGGTGATTCTGCAAGCCTGCATCAACATGAGCGTGGTGCTGGGTTTAATGCCGACGAAAGGCATTCCGCTACCGTTTCTTTCATACGGCGGAACGTCCCTGTTTGTGATGCTGGGCTGCGTGGGCGTGCTGCTCAACATTACCCGGCAACTTGACTAAGGTTCAAAAGCAATTCCCACAAGCTAGACTATCTCCATGCGCATCGTTATTGCAGGCGGCGGCACTGGCGGTCATGTGATTCCGGCCATTGCTATTGCAGAGGAGTTGCGCGACCGGCACGGTGCGGAGGTGCTCTTTATGGGCACCGCGCGCGGCATTGAAACCCGCCTAGTGCCCGCCGCTGGCTTTCCGCTTGAACTGGTGAAGGTAGGCGCGCTCAATCAGGTGAGCTGGAGGACGCGCGCCAAGACGGCGCTGGCGCTGCCCTTGGCGATTCTTGGCGCTACCCGCATTCTGCGCGAGTTCGGCGCGGCCGTGGTGATTGGCGTCGGTGGCTACGCTTCGGGCCCTGGCATGGCAGCAGCGATACTGAGCGCACGACCCACGCTGGCGGTGGAGCCAAATCTGGTGCCGGGATTTGCCAATCGGCTGGTGGCGCGCTGGACCAAGAACGCGGCGGTCCATTTTGAGCAAACCGGGAAGTACTTTCCTCGTTATCAGGTAACGGGTGTGCCAGTACGCAGCGCATTTTTCGGAATCGCCCCGCGCGCGGAAGATGCCGAACCTGTGCTGCTGGCTTTTGGCGGCAGTCAGGGCGCGCGGGCCATCAACACGGCAATGGCAGGGGCGTTGCCGCAGTTGTTGGCTGCCATGCCCGATCTGCGCATTATCTGGCAAACGGGCGAGCGCGGATTCGACCCCGCGGTAGCCGCGCTGAGCCGACTTTCTGAAAACGATGCGGGACGCGTAGAAATCGCCCGCTTTTTACACGACATGCCTGAGCGCTTTGCCGCAGCTAATCTGATCGTCTGCCGCTCGGGTGCGAGCACAGTCGCAGAAATCGCTGCTGCGGGAAAGGCAGCGATCTTCATCCCCCTACCCACGGCAGCCGACGATCACCAAACGCGCAACGCAGAAGCCCTGGTCGAGGCGGGGGCAGCCACCCTCATCGTGGAAAAGAGCCTTACGCCGGAGGTGCTGGCCACAAGCATCGTGAGCCTTCTTGGCGATCGGCGTGGTCTGGGTCAGATGGCCAATTCCGCGCGCGCCATGGCGCATCCCAACGCCGCTGCGGAGATCGCCGCCATGGCGGTGGAACTGATTCAGCCTCGCTTGCGCTAAAATCTCGCAAGCATGTTTGCTCGCATTCAACGCATTCACTTCGTCGGCATTGGTGGCATCGGCATGAGCGGTATTGCCGAGGTGCTGCTGAATCTTGGCTACCCGGTCTCTGGCTCTGACCTAAAAAAGTCTACGGTCACCGACCGGCTGGCGAGCTTGGGCGCCACGATCTTCGAGGGCCACGCCGCCGCCAACGTTCCGGGAGCAGAAGTGGTGGTGACCACCTCCGCGGTGTCGGCCATGAACACTGAGGTTGCCGAGGCCCACAGGCTGAAAATCCCTGTGATTCAGCGTGCAGAAATGCTGGCCGAGTTGATGCGACTGAAGTATGGCATTGCCATCGCCGGAATGCACGGCAAGACGACCACCACCTCGATGGTGGCAGCGGTGCTGGCGGAAGGTGGGCTTGACCCGACGGTCGTCGTTGGCGGGCGCGTAGCCGCAATGGGCTCTAACGCGCGCATGGGCAAGTCGCGGTATCTGGTGGCAGAAGCCGACGAAAGCGACCGCTCGTTCCTTAAGCTTTCGCCCATTCATTCGGTGGTCACCAACCTCGATCGCGAGCACATGGATACCTACAGTTCGATGGACGATGTGGAAAGAACCTTTGTCGAGTTCATGGATCGGGTGCCGTTTTACGGCATGGTGATCGCTTGCAATGACGATGATCGCCTGCGCGCCTTGCTGCCGCGCGTGCGGCGGCGCACCGTCACCTACGGCACCCGTGAAGATTCCGACTTCGTCATCAGCAGCATCGCCAGTGATGGCTTCGCTAGCACTTGGAGTGTTCATTACCGAGGCAGCGATCTGGGCCGCTTTCGCCTGAGCGTTCCGGGCAAACACAACGTATTGAATGCCACGGCTGCGCTGGCGGTTGGCGTGGGGTTAGATGTTTCCGCCGACAAGATTCGAGCCGGGCTTGACGGCTTTCGTGGCGTGGATCGCCGCTTTCAACTGCGTGGCGAAATGCGTGGAGTGAAGGTGATTGATGACTACGGGCACCATCCTACGGAGATTATGGCCACGCTGGCGGCGGCCCGCCAATGCGGCTTTGGCAGGGTCCACGTGATCTTCCAGCCCCATCGCTACACTCGCACTCGCGACTTGCTGGCGCAATTCGCTCAGTGTTTTGCCGCAGCAGACTCAGTGCAGGTGCTCGACATCTACGCGGCGAGCGAAAATGCGATTGAGGGCGTGAGTGGCGCGGCGCTGGCTGGCGCGATTCGCGCAGCAGGGAGTAATGCGGCGTATGCAGCGTCATTCGCGGACGCTGCGAAAGCTGCCGCGGCGAGTGCCCGGTCGGGCGATGCGATTCTCACCCTGGGTGCCGGCAATGTGGTGCAAGTCGGGCCATTAGTGCTGGAAGAGTTAGGCACGGCGTAACTCGGCAACCAGTTGACTGGGGCTATCCAACTAAGTTCCCCTTGTGGAAAAGTGAGCAATTCCGCTTCCACTGAGGCCCCGCCCGATACTATTCTGATACTGGCGATTCACCGCGGTACCCAGAAAACGGATGGCGAGGAAAAGTAACGCCCTCGCGGAAGACGACTTGTTCGTCGAAGCTCCCCGGCCCTCGCGGTCGGCACGTGCAGTTGCGCGTGCGCTCGATGAGCCAGAGGAATCACCGTTTCTGCGCGGGCAGACACGGATTCCCGTTCGCCGCAGCCCACTTCCCCCTAGAACTGCGCGCCGGTTGTGGCGCTTCTTGCTAGCCGGACTCCTGTTCGTGCTAGCGGCGCTGGTTTGCTACGCCGTGTACGGATACGGCAAACACGACTGGCACTTCCGCATTGATTCCGGCGAAAACATCAGCCTGAGTGGCAATGGTACGGTCACCCGCGCCGAAGTGATGCAGGTGATGGGGAGTGACATCGGCCGCAACATCTTCTTCGTCCCCTTGGGTGAGCGCAAGCAGCAACTGGAACAAATTCCGTGGGTCGAAACCGCAACGGTGATGCGCTTTACACCGAACCAGTTGCGAATTTTGATTGCCGAGCGAACGCCGGTCGCCTTCGCGCAGATCGGTTCGCGCATCCTGCTGCTCGACGCCACTGGCCACCTGCTGCAGCAGCCCCCGGGCAAGAAGGCTTACAACTTTCCCGTGGTGACCGGCATGTTGGAGTCCGAGCCCCTTTCCGTGCGGGCCGCGCGGATGAAGATTTTTGCACAGTTGGTACATGAGCTCGATACAAGCGGAGCGCATTACTCGCGAGATCTAAGTGAAGTGAATCTCACTGATCCGCAGGATGTGAAGGTGACCGCACCCAGCGAAGGCGGGGAAGTGTTAGTGCATCTGGGTGCAGAAAATTTTCTGGAGCGCTACCAAACGTACCTCGGCCACATTGCAGAATGGCGGCAGAAATTCACCCACATTGAGTCGGTGGACTTGCGGGTGGATGGAGAAGCGATTGTGAATCCGGGCGGAATCGGCAGTGCAAATCCATCTGCGGCGGTGAGTGCGCCGCTAAGTGCGGCAGTTGGCCCGCCAGTAAGCCCGCCACCCGCGCATTCGACCAAGAGCCCGGCAATCGCGAAACCGCCAACCGTCGTGGCGAACGCCGCGCCCAAGTTGACAGCTCGACCTCCGGTAAGACATGCAGCCAAACCGTCGGCGGGGCATCACCGCTGATGCGAGAAACGAGAGCGACGGCAACAGCAGTCTTCACCAGCAGCAAGTCTATAAAGCGAATTTAGAAGAAGTGACCAAGGGAAACGTATGGCAAATACGCAGTCGAATTTAATCACCGTCGTGGACCTCGGCAGTAGTGAAACCCGCATTGTGGTGGCGGAGGTAGTTGGCGGCGCGCTGCACTATCGCGGCCACGGCATTGCGCGCTCGGCCGGGTTACGCAAGGGCGTCATTATGAATCTGGCGGAGGTGGCAGCCAGCATTCATGAGGCGGCAGAGCAAGCCGAGGCCTCAGCGCAGGTCGTAGTGGATCGGGCCACTGTCGGCATTGGCGGTTCGCACATCAAGGGCATCAACAGCCATGGCGTATTGAGCCTGGGCTCGCGACCCCGCGACGTGCGCCGCGAAGATGTGCGCGCGGCAACGGATACCGCACGATCCATTTCTTTACCCGCCGACCGTGAAGTGCTGCACCTGCTGCCGCAGCAGTTTCTGTGCGATGATCAGGCTGGCATCCAAGTGCCCGAAGGCATCCACGCAAGCAAGCTGGAGGCGCATGTGCATTTGGTCACAGCCAGCGCGAGCATTGCGCAAAACGTGGTTACGGTGCTGAACCGCGCCAGTATTCATGTGGATGACACGGTGTTCGAGGCGCTGGCCGCCGCGGATTCTGTACTCGGCCCCGATGAGCGCGAGCTCGGCGTGTGTCTGGTTGATATTGGCGCAGGGTCGAGCGAATTTGTCATCTTCCATGAAGGTGCAGTCATGCATACCAGCGGCCTGCCCATTGGGGGCGACCACTTTACCAATGACCTAGCACTAGGTCTGGCCTGCCCCACGGCCGCTGCCGAGCGCCTCAAGTGTCACTTTGGCAATGCGGTGGAGACGCTGATTCCGTCGGATCAAGAGGTGGAAGTGCCTTCCACCGGCGATCGCCCCGCCCGCCTGCTGCCGCGCCGTGCTTTAGGCGAAATTCTAGAAGCCCGCGCCCGTGAGATGTTCGAAATGTTGCGCAAAAATCTGCAACAGGCCGACTGGCTCGACCGTTGCGCCAGCGGCATCGTGCTCACCGGCGGTGGAGCGCAGTTGGAAGGCATTGCAGACATTGCAGAATCGGTGTTGCACAAGCCAGTACGGCTGGCGTTGCCTGTGCCACTGCAAGATATGCCGGATGAGTTACGCGGTCCTGAATTCGCAACTGTTCTGGGCATGGTGCCCTATGCCTATCGTGCGCGGTTGGTGCGCGTGGGCGAGCCGGTGGGATGGTCCGAGCGAGTTCGCACGTGGCTCGCCCGCAAGGGCGCATAAGTGTTTAGCCTTGGTAAGAAGGCACACAACTCGTCGTTCGATGAAGCATAAATGCAGGTCAGCCGTAAGGAGTGAGCCATGAATTTTCGCCCCGCAGAAAGCCCAGAAAGCCCAGATCGTCTAGACCATCAAGATAGCCCAGATCGCCAGGATTGCCAGGATATCCCACACCGCCCCGAGAATATTTCTGGCCACCGCCGCGATCGAGCCGAAGACCTTCGCATCAGTCTGAACGAGGAAACCCGCAACGACGCCGTGATTAAGGTGATCGGCGTGGGCGGTGGTGGCGGCAATGCCGTCAACCGCATGATTGAAGCGGGCGTGGAAGGCGTGGAGTTCATCGTCGCCAATACCGACCTGCAGGCGCTGCGAATGTCCAAGGCATCGGTCAAGATTCAGTTGGGCGTGAAGCTGACGAACGGTCTGGGCGCGGGGGCTAAGCCCGACATCGGCCGCAAGGCCGCGCTAGAGGACTCCGAACAACTGGTGGAAGCGCTGGAAGGTGCGGATATGGTGTTTGTGACTGCGGGCCTTGGCGGCGGTACGGGCACGGGTGCTGCGCCCATCATCGCCTCGCTTGCCAGCGAACTTGGCGCGCTCACTGTAGCAGTTGTTACCAAGCCATTCGCCTTTGAAGGCAAGCGGCGCATGATTCAAGCCGACAACGGTATGGCAGAACTGGCCGACGCCGTAGACACCACCTTGGTCATCCCCAATGAAAAGCTGCTGGCAGTGGCGCAAGACGCCGGCTTTTTTGAGTCGTTCCGCATTGCTGACGACATTTTGCGGCAAGGCGTGCAGGGCATTTCTGACATCATCACCATCCCCGGCATCATCAATCGGGATTTTGCCGACGTCCGCGCCATCATGGCGGGCATGGGATTCGCCGTGATGGGCACGGCCACCGCGACTGGGGAAAACCGGGCCATGGAAGCCGCAGAACGTGCCATTGCGTCGCCGCTGCTGGAGGCCGGTGCGATTGATGGCGCGCGCGGCATCCTGCTCAACATCACGGGATCCAGTTCGTTGAAGCTGCATGAGGTCAACCAAGCGTGTTCCATTATTAGCGATGCGGCGCACGAAGATGCCAACATCATTTTTGGCGCAGTGCTGGACGAGAAGATGAAGGACGCGGTGAAGATCACCGTGATTGCCACCGGCTTCCGCGAGGCTCCGCAACGGCGCTCCATGCCCGCGGGGAGTCCAGCGATTGTTTACGCCCAACGCACGGCGGCGGCGGTACTGGCGAAGCACGAACCGCATCCAACCATAGAGTCAGTGGAAGCCGACGCGGAACTACGGCATCGTGAGGCCGAATTTGAAGTGGTATTTGCGGGCGGCTCAGGAGACCGAGCGCAGGGGGCTAGCTCAGACGATGCAACCATGGCACCCACGGTGATTCCGCGAAACAGCACCAATGACATACTTTTCGAGGAAGAAAACCTGGACGTGCCCGCTTTCTTGCGCAAGCGAACGTAAGTCGGATAACCCGCGAAAAGCGCATCTGCTGGCAACCGGATTGCTAATGTCACATTAGGACTGAGTCGAAGGGAATAGCAGAGGGCGGCAGATGTCTACCGGTTTTTGCCGCAGACTTGGTGCTTTTGTTCTTGCGTTAACCTTGGAATCTCTTTACCATCAGACTATTCCATACAATTTTATGCCAGAGTCGAGAGACGCCTGTTGATTTCAAAGGAGTTATGGTCCGAGTGTCCATGAAGAAGAACTGTATTTTTGCCGGGATACTAGGCATTGGGCTGGCGCTGACCCCGCTGGCGAGCGCTGCGACCATTGGCCACACTTCTCTAAGTCACTCCCATAGCCACAAGGTTGTGGAGAGCCAGCACGCCCAAAAGCATATGAGCCATTTGCGCCACAGCCATCGCTCGCAAGCGTCTGCATCGGGCAGCCACAAAGCAGGGTCGGCAGGGCAGAGGGCACCAGTGGCTAGTGCGGCTCGGCTTCACGGTCGCCGCCGCCATCACGGCCCTTACGAGCGGTTTGACACCAGCTCGTTTGCTCGGGACATCGGTGCAGGTGACAGTATGGTTGGCGAAGACTCCAGGGTGCGTGCCGCAGCGATTTTGGCCCTCGGAGATATGAACGGAACCGTCGTGGCGATCCAGCCCAACAGTGGCCGGGTGCTTGCTATGGTGAACCAGAAGATGGCGCTTTCCTCCGGTGGCCAGCCCTGCTCGACGATCAAGCTGGTGACCGCACTGGCGGCGCTGAACGAAGGCATTGTTGAAAAAGATACGCGCGTACCCCTGGGCAAGTCTTGGTCCATGGATCTGACCTCTGCACTGGCGCACTCCAACAATGCGTATTTTGAAAAGCTGGGGCGCGATCTAGGCTTTGAGCGCGTGCAGCACTATGCCCGATTGTTCGGCTTGGGCGAACGCGCTGGCCTGCACATTGATGGCGAGCAACCCGGTTTCTATCCTAAAGAGGAAATCTCGGCCAAGCAGGGCGGAGTTGGCAAAATGTGCTCGTTTGGCGAAGGTATCTCGCTAACCCCGTTGCAGTTAGGCGCATTAACCGCAGCCATCGCCAACGGCGGCACCCTGTATTACTTGCAGCATCCCCAGACTGAGGACGAAGTTACCAACCTACAGCCTATTGTAAAACGAAAATTGCCCATTGCTCACCTGATTCCCGAGCTTTCCGACGGCATGGAAGGTGCAACCCTCTATGGGACTGCGCGCAGCTTGCGCTCCAACTTTACTGAGAGTGACGTATTAGGTAAGACCGGCACCTGCTCGCGTGACCATACACGCTTTGGCTGGTTTGCCAGCTACACCAACACTCCGAGCGGCGGAATTGTACTCGTAGTATTTTTGCAAGGCGGACGCCCTACTTACGGACCTAAAGCCGCCGAGATTGCTGGTAAGGTCTACCGCAACTTGTACGACAACAACTTCTTTGCGGCAGGCCCCGCGACTTCAACCTCTGCATCGGTGACCACGGGTGGAGGAGCTTCGCAACCGTAGCTAATCCGGACATGATGGAACTTCTGCTCAACTTGGCGTGGCTGTTGTTGCTGGCTCCGGCCTGTGTACTGTGGCGACGGCGCGCCAGGCATACTTCCGGAACTCTTGCACTTCTGACTCTTGCCTGCCTGCTTCTAATTCTGTTTCCCGTGATTTCGGTGAGCGATGACTTGTCACTCATGCGGGCGGAAATGGAAGACCTGTCGGGGCCAGAACGTCAGGTGTCCGCAGCGTCTGGCAAACATCAGACTGTAAACCATCTGGTGTTTGACGCAGTGTACTTGTTGACGGCGATGTATAGCAACCTTGAAAGCCGTTGGCCCTATCAGCTTGATCCGCCTGCAACGGCGCGGCAAAGTTGCTTTCTTGTTCACGCCGCAGCTCCCCGCTCTCCGCCTGTTACTGCCTAGCTGACCATTCCGGTTGCGTGTCCTCGCCGGTTCTTTCTCCAAACTGTTTCGCCACTCTCTAGGCTAGCCCTTAGCAGAACTTTTCTGCCGACACTTGCCTGAGCAGAGTATGAGGTACTTGCTATGCCTACTTTCTGCAAGACCGCAGCAGGTTCCGCACTGCTGGTGTTATGCGCCCTTGCCTATGCAGCAGAGCCACTTACGTGGGACGTGGCGCGCGCGCGCTTTCAGGCTCAGAACCCAACGCTGGCAGCGGACAAACTAAGCATTGACGAAGCCGCCGCCCAGCAAATCACCGCATTTCTGCGGCCGAACCCTACACTCACACTTTCCAGCGATGGTACGCAAGTCGCCCCGTATAAAGGGGTGTGGCAGCCCCTTGCCGGAACTCAATATCAAGCCAGCGTCAACTATCTCCACGAGCGTGCCCGTAAACGTGAGATGCGGCTCGAAAGCGCGCAGACGGGAAGGAGGATTGCCGAATCCGACCACGCTGCCCTTGAGAGTACTCTACTCTTTGAACTTCGTGGGGCATTTATCGCCACACTAAAAGCCAAAGGCGTACTGCATCTCGCAGAGCAGAGTCTTACCTACTATGATCACATCCTTGACATCAGCCGCAGCCGTTTCAAGTCCGGCGACATCGCCCAGGTAGATCTTGACAGGCTGGAGTTGCAGCGGAGCCAGTATCAAGCAGACCTCCAAATGGCAGAGGTGAATCTGCGCACCGCCAAAATTCAGCTACTTATGCTCTTGAATGACGGTACACCGGTCGAGCAGTTTAACGTAGCAGGCACTTTCGACTCCAGTGACACGCAGATCTCTTGTGAAGAGCTTCGTAAGGCAGCACTTGAGCAGCGACCTGACCTGAAAGCCGCACTGCTGGCCGTCGAGAAGGCTACCTCAGATCACAAGCTAGCCCTGGCAAACGGCTCGACTGACCCCACTCTGAGCACCTGGTACACCTATAATCCATCCTTTAATAACCCTTACGCGCACCAAACCGTCGGAGGCAGCATCTCCTTCCCGCTGCGGCTCTTCGACCGCAACCAAGGAGAGAAGCTTCGCACTGAGTTAGACATAACCCGAAGCCAGTACCTTCGCGAGGCGGCAAAAGCCCAGGTGCTCAGCGATGTGGACTCCGGCTATGCCACTCTAGAAACTACGCAGACGCTAGTCCGTTCGTACAAAGCACAATATTTACAGCAATCAGTTCGCATCCGAGACACGATTCTCTATTCTTACCAGCGCGGCGGAGCATCCTTGCTCGAATTTTTGAGCGCCGAGAGCGAGTACCGCAGCGTTCAATTGACCTATCTGAACCTGATTGGCGCGTATCTTACAGCAGCCGCGCAGCTAAACCTGGCCGTAGGGCGTGAGGTGATTCCGTGAGAAAGCTATTCCGAAGCAATATTTGTCAACCAATCGCGCTCTGCATCGCTAGCTTCCTGCTTGTTGCGGGGGCAGGCTGCGCGCGAGAGGCAGCACCGGCCGCCACTACTGCACTCGAGACAAATGATCCAACTCTTATCGCCGTGCCACATCCTGAGCTATTCAAGTTAGTGAAGGTGGAATCCCACAGCCTGCCCTCCCTGTTGGATTTGACCGGCATCGTCTCACCCGATGTAAACCGATTGGTTCACGTAACTTCCTCTTCTTCCGGAAGGGTGGTCGAGATCAAGGCTAGGCTTGGCGACTCAGTTCAAAAGGGGCAAGTCTTGGTTACCCTTTCCAGCGCCGAACTGGGAAGTGCTAATTCTGACTACCGCAAGGGGCTTGCAGATGAAGAGTTAGCTCGCAAGGCGCTCGACCGTGCTCACGCTTTATACGATCGTGGTGCGCTGGCTGCCAAAGACCTCGAAGCAGCTCAGAACACCGATGATAAAGCGAAGGTTGAAGTAGCAGCGGCCGCGGACCGGATTCGCCTGCTGGGGGGCGCAGTGGATCGTCCGGGTTCGCTCATCGCTCTGCGCGCATCCATCTCAGGCACGGTGGTAGAGCAGAACATAGCCATCGCAGAAGGAATCAAGACTCTTGATAACACGCCAAGCTTACTTACCCTCGCGGACTTGTCTAGAGTATGGGTGTTGTGTGATGTTTTCGAAAAAGACTTAGGTGCCGTGAATGTTGGCGATGTGGCGGAACTGCACTTTACCGCCTTCCCTGAATATGTGGCTCGGGGCCGGGTAAGTGATATTTCTCACGTACTCGACCCGAATACCCGATCCGCCAAGGCAAGGGTGGAGCTCGATAATGCGAGCGGCCGTCTAAGGCCGGGTATGTTCGCCGCAGTCCGATTCTACTCAACAAAAACAGTGCCTCAAGTAACTGTACCCGCAACTGCGGTTCTCCGTTTGCACGACAAAGACTGGGTCTTTCGTCAGCAAGACGCAACTCATTTTCGCAAATTAGAAGTGCATAGTGCCCCGGCTCCAGACAACATGTTGCAAATCGCCACTGGCCTAGTCTCGGGCGACACTGTGGCCGCAGACGCGCTGGAGTTTTCCGCCGCAGTCACGGAGAAGTAAGCAATGATTCATAAGCTCATTGATTTTTCGTTGCAGAACCGATTGCTCATGCTGCTCGTCGCAATTGGCGTTTTTGTGTGGGGCATATTCGCGTTTCGCGCCCTGCCGATTGAGGCCTATCCTGATGTAGCTGACACGTATGTACAAATTATTACTCAATGGCCGGGGCACGCGGCGGAGGAAGTAGAGCAGCAGATTACCGTGCCACTTGAATACTCGCTGATCGGTGTGGGTCACATGACTACCCAGCGGTCAATATCTCTCGCGGGCCTATCGGTGGTTACGATGGTGTACGACGATGACATAACTACATTGCGTGCGCGGCAGGAAGTGTTGGACCGCCTGCAGCAGGTCACCTTGCCCACGGGCGTTAATGCCAACATAGGTCCTGACTACAGCCCCACGGGGCAGGTATATTTTTACACTCTGCAAAGCACAAACCCCAAGTATGACGTGATGGAGTTGAAGACACTGCAGGACTGGTTTGTGAGTAATCAGTTGAAGACAGTTCCGAATGTGGTGGACGTAAACATCTTTGGAGGCCCCACCCGAGAATATCAAGTACAGGTGGACCCGAATAAATTGGTGAGCTATGGCCTAACCCTTGCTCAAGTGGAACAGGCAATTGCCAGCAACAACATCAATGCAGGTGGTGGCTTTGTGGAGCGCGGTCAGCAGGCCCTGAATGTGCGTGCGGTCGGCTTAGTCAACTCCACTGACGACATCGGGGCTATTGTAGTAAAGACGCAGGGGGGCACTCCGGTTCGTGTGGCAGATGTCGCGACGGTCGTCCAAGGTGCGAAAGTACGGCTCGGTCAATTAGGAAAGAGCATTCGCCACGAAGATGGCAAGGTGTTGAGCGATGATGATGTAGTTGAGGGGATCGTTTTGCTACGCAAGGGCGCGGAGGCGGACGCAACGCTGACGGCACTGCATGCCAAGATTCAAGAGCTAAATTCAAATGGCTTACCGCCAGGAATTAGGATTGTCCCCCATCTCGACCGCAGCGATTTAGTAAAGTTCACCACTAGCACCGTCATGCGCAATCTTGTAAATGGCATGGCGTTGGTTACTGTGGTGCTGTTCTTTTTTCTAGGAAATGCTCGAAGTACTATCATAGTGGTCATCACGATTCCGTTCGCCCTGCTGTTCGCTTCCATCCTGCTGAATCTCAACCAGATCCCCGCCAACTTGCTTTCGCTGGGCGCACTGGATTTCGGCATGGTGGTGGATGGATCGGTCGTGATGATTGAGAACATTGTTCGGCATCTGGAGGGAGCTGGTAAGAAGCGAAGCGTGATGGAGATTCTGCGCGCCGCCGCGCATGAGGTGCAGCGGCCCATCTTTTTTGCACGGCTCATTATTATCACTACTTACTTACCGATTTTTACCTTGCAGCGAGTGGAAGGCCGCTTATTCCGCCCCATGGCGTGGACTGTTGCATTCGCGCTGCTAGGGGCATTGGTGTACGCGCTAGTGATTGCGCCGATATTTGCGAGTTATCTCCTGAAAGGGGACTATCGCGAGTGGCGGAACCCAATCTTGACTTGGCTGCATGCGCGATATGCACGCACCTTAGATTGGTGCTTCCATCATCGTAAGTTGGTGTTAGTGTCTGCCATTGGACTTCTAGCATCCATGTTGGTTCTGGCATTCGGAGGCCTTATTGGCTCGGAGTTCCTTCCGCATTTGGATGAAGGGGCAGTATGGGTACGCGGTACGCTGCCTCCCAGCACCGGCCCAAGTACTGGCATAGAGCTCTCGCGGAAGGCGCGTGCGGTATTGGCCCAGTTCCCCGAAGTGCGGCAGGTTCTTGGGCAAACGGGAAGGCCGGATGACGGCAGCGATTCTTCTGGGTTTTTCAATACGGAATACTTCGTGGATCTGATTCCCCGCGAACGTTGGCGGCCCCAATTTCACTCAAAAGAAGAGTTGATCGCGGCGATGGACGATGAACTCAACAAGATTCCTGGTGTGGATTGGAATTTCTCCCAGCCGATTTCGGACAACGTAGAAGAGGCGGTTAGCGGGGTCAAAGGGCAACTGGCAGTAAAGATGTATGGTGCCGACCTGAAGACGCTGGAGGCCAAAGCTGAGGAGATACAAGATGTAATGAGCCGGGTAGCTGGGGTTGCGGACTTAGGCACGTTCCAAGTAACAGGCCAGCCCAATGTAAACCTGGAGATTGACCGCCATGCGGCCGGCCGCTTTGGGTTGAATGTAAGTGACGTCCAGGATGCGGTAGAGGCTGCGGTTGGTGGTAAAGCGGTATCGCAAGTGCTAGTGGGCGACCAACGTTATGACCTGACGGTACGCTATCAGGAGCAGTACCGTCGGACTCCGGAAGATATCGGAAACATCCGCATCGTGGCACCGTCAGGGGAGCGGGTTGCACTGAGTCAAGTGTGCGCAGTTAAGTTAGAGGATGGCGCTTCCAACATTTACCGCGAGGGCAACCGACGCTATATTGCGATTAAGTACAGTGTACGCGGGCGTGACTTAGGCAGCGCGGTGCGGGCCGCGATGCAAGCGGTGGAAGCACAGGTGAAACTTCCAGAAAACTATCACTTAGTGTGGACCGGCGAATTCGAGAGCGCCCAGCGTGCCAACCGACGGCTGTCGATTATTGTCCCGATTACGCTCATGATCATTCTTGTGATTTTGCATTCGGCGTTCCGCTCGCTGAAATGGTCGGCGCTGATTCTCTCGGTTGTGGCACTCGCGCCACTTGGTGGCATGTTAGCGCTGCTTGCCACAGGCACGCAGTTCTCGGTGTCATCAGGATTAGGTTTTTTGGCGCTGATGGGTGTTTCCGTGCAAACGGGCGTCATCATGCTGGAGTACATGAACCAGTTGCGGGCGCGTGGGCACCATATTGAAAGCGCTGCACGAGAAGGCGCAACGTTGCGCTTGCGGCCTATTATGATGACGATGTTAGTGGCGGGGCTCGGCCTGTTGCCAGCGGCGATGTCGCATGAGATTGGCTCGGACTCGCAGCGGCCCTTCGCTATCGTGATTGTTGGCGGGCTAATTCTAGAGTTATTCATCAGCTTGGTTTACCTGCCGACCTTCTATGTGCTAGTGGCGAGACCTGACGACCCATTGCCTGCGCCGGAGATGCAAGAGCGTGGGGATGAGCCGGATGTGTAGCGGCTTGGAAGATATTTCTTGACGCGGCAACCGGTTTGTGTTGTACTCAGGCCAAGCGGTTCCCACCGCGACCCCAGGGGCCTTCGGGCGAAAATTCTTTTCCTGTGGAGATGGTTATGCTCTTCCGTCGTCAGTGTCGCGTTCTACACATTACCCCCCCCTGCATTCTGATTGCCATTGCCGCATGGACACTTCTCATCGCGCTTGGCGCGGGCGTTGATTTTGCAATGGCCCAGGTTGCTCCCGGTACAACTTTTAGCGGGCCAAGCCCATGGATTGACGTAAAGGCCTATGGTGCCAAGGGCGATGGAACGACGGACGATACTGCTAGTATTCAGGCTGCGATCAACGCTTGCCCTAATGCAGCACCGCTCGGTTGTACGGTGTTTTTTCCTCTGGGATCGTACAAGATTGTGGGTACGCTGGTCAGTGGATTAACGCGGGGAGTTGTGATTGACATTACGAGGCTCGGTGTGACACTGAAAGGGCAGTGTCTTGTTTCAGGCGTCGGGTCTGCTTGCAGTCAGCTCGTAAGCGGGACCGCCGGCTCCATTACGCTGGTTGTGGGAGATTCTGCGGGCGCGAGCTCATATGAAGGCTTGAAGATTAGCGACATTGAGTTCAAAGACGCCAGTGGGTTAAGTACCCCCACGGCAGGAGCTATTCGACTCTACGCGACTGAGCATTTTGTCTTAGACTCGGTTCGTTGCCAAGACTTCAAGGGTGGTTTCTGTATTAACCCTTTCGGATTTACAACTCCTGCCTTCACGCAATTTGGTACGATCATAAATCTGACAACTTCAAATACGAAGTTTCCGATACAGACTAATGGACTAACCTCATCGATTAATCTTTATAGCGGCGATATTACCTGCGGTCTAGCAGGTACGCCACCACTGGGAGCAATTGGCCTTGATATCGGGGCTTCATTTCCGAACGCTTCGACAAACAATGGTGGAGAGTGGGGACTATTCGGTACTCATATTAAAGACTGTGATACTGGTATCGCTTTGCAGAGCACCTCGGTATTTCAAGGGTACGCCATTTTAGAACAGACAACTGCCTCGTATATCCACCAAGGAACAGGTGTCTCAATCAGTGCTACGTCATTGGCGATTGATCATACCGGTGGGACGATAATTGCGGGCGCAATTAGCGAATTTGCAAATGGTGTTGTAATAAACGCAAATGTTGAGCCGGTGGCTATCTCGACTTACTTTAATTTAGTCTCGACTCCACTCAGTGGCGATGCTACTGCGATCGGGAAGGCTATCTTACTCAGCCCAGCGCAGGGTAGCCAGATTCCAATGGATCTTACGCTCAGTGGGGAATCTGCTCCATCGTTGAGCGCTTCCGGTGCCGCCAAAGAATATTTCGACAGTGGCGCAAACGTCTTCAAAGAGTCGCGCAATGGCGGTGCATTTGGCTTTCGAGCGTTTGCACCAGCATCTGGCCTCTCAGCTAATCACTTAGTACAGGGCACGAATAGCACAGGAGATCTAGCTGACAGCGGGTTTACGGTCGTGGCCTCAGGTGCAGGTGCGGGCGTCGGCCCAAGTAACCAAGGAATATCTGCCGCTCTTGCTCGTAGCGATCACGACCACAGGTCAGTGCAGACGCTTAGTTGGTTCTACGCAGGAGCCCAGAGTGGTGTCGCAAATGGCGGACGGCCTCAAGTATTGGTTATGCCGGAAGGTGTGAACGACGTTTCTTGTTCGGACATAAGAGTTGTGGCCGATTCGCCTGCCACAGCAAGTTCCAGTTCCTACAACGTGCAGAAATGTACAGCTAACTGTAATACGGGCACAATCACGTGGACAAATCTCTACACATCCGATCTTTCGCTTGCCGCCAACAATCGTACTGCTTCGAAGGGTTCCACCCCGAACAATGGCTTAACTTTTGGAGCCGGTGATCAATTTAGGGCTGTAATCAACGCGAACGGAGTCGCAGGAATCGGTAACGTCACAGTTGCGCTCACCTGTAAATATGACACTACGAACTGAGCGCGATCTGGTACCCTGCGTTGGTATTGGCGAGCTTTGGCAAATCAGGAGAATGAGAATGAAAGAGTTACAGTGCTTGTTCGCTAAGGCTTTCCTCGTTACACTAGTGGTCTCTATGTCCATTGTACCGGCTAGGGCTAGTGTTTCATTCAAGGCGACGCAGATTGCTGGTTTTCCCGGTAACGGGCCAGTTGCGGCTATTGTTGGTGACTTCAACCGCGACGGGATCTCTGATGTCGCCGTAGCCGACGGCGGGGATCCGGGGCTATTAACAATTCTGTTCGGCAATAACGACGGCACATTTACTCGTGGTGGTTCGTACACCTCTGCCGGGGGCAGCGGGCCAACCTCGCTAGTTGCGGGTGACTTCAACCATGACGGCTTCGCTGATATAGCTCTTACCAGCTACTCTGGATTTGTAGGCGACCCTCCTGGGACGATTGTCATTTTATTCGGGAATGGCGATGGCACTTTTCAGGCGCCTGTAAGAGTGAACTACTCGAGAGATGACCATCCCTACTATGTAACAACTGCAGACCTTAACCGAGATGGCAATCTTGATTTGGTTGCCGCCAATCTGCCGCGTGCCCAGGATGGCCAGGGTACTGCCTCAGTCACAATCCTGCTCGGCAACGCTGATGGGACTTTCCAACCTCCCCAAGTGATAGCAGCCGGAACAGCCCCTATAAGCATTTCAGTTGGGGATTTGAACAGTGACAATATTCCAGACTTGATCGTACCCAGTGGCAACGATCTTGAGGTTTTGTTGGGAGTCGGCGACGGCACTTTTCAACCGCCGGTTGCGTACGATGCCGGAGTTTCGCCGTGGCTAGCTACCCTTGTTGACCTGAATGGAGACGGCAATCTGGATGTCGCCGTTGTCAACAATTCTGGCGGAACGGACGCTATGGATGTTTTGTTGGGGAATGGCAACGGGACGCTTGCGGCGGCTACGGCGTATGTAGGCACATCGGGTGCCGTAGCAGGCGCAGTGGCGGACATCAATGGAGATCAGCATCTTGATTTTGTCATCGCAGGCACCTCGGCGGTCAGCACATTCCTCGGCAACGGTGATGGCACATTTCAGCCAGCTCTAACACGAAGTAGGGGAATTGGCGGCGACTTCCGCTCCTTGGCGGTTGGTGATTTTAATCAAGATGGCAATCCCGATTTAGTCGCAGCAGACAGCGGTAGTGCAGTAACGATCTTTATTAACGAAACGTCTCACGCGCCGAAGGCGACGCTCTCAGCGACCAAGGTCACATTTGGCATCCAAGGGTTGGGAACCACCAGCCCACCAATGGAAGTGACCCTCACGAATACCGGCAATGCTGACTTAAGCGTCACCAGCTTCACAGTAGCCAACCCGGAGTTCACCCAGACCAATGATTGTGGCAAGAGTCTTGCGATCAATACCAGTTGCACAATCAGTGTGACCTTCCGACCCACGAAAAGCGGGATTCGGACCGGCAAGATCTCAATTGCTGACAATGCGGCGGGAAGCCCGCAGAAGATTGCGCTGCAAGGCACTGGGCGGTAAAACGAACCGCAACAACAAAGGGCCTACGCTGTGCGCGGAGGCCCTTTGTTATTCAGACGAAGATTGACCTTATAGGTGCTTTTTACTTCTGGCGTCGCGTCGCGTTCACTTCGTCCCCCGCCACCTTGCCGTCCTTGATGTAGATGACGCGGTGGGCGTACTCGGAGATGTCGTGTTCGTGGGTTACCAGCACAATGGTGTTGCCCTGCTCCTGCAGGCGGTCAAACAGCGCCATAATCTCCACGCCAGTTTGGGAGTCGAGGTTGCCGGTTGGTTCATCGGCCAGCAGAATGGAAGGCCGGTTCACCAGTGCGCGCGCAATGGCAACGCGCTGGCGCTGTCCGCCAGAGAGTTCGTTGGGCTTGTGGCTCATGCGTGAGCCCATGCCGACGGAATCGAGCGTAGCTTTAGCGCGCTCCAGTCGCTCGGCTGCTGGGATGCCAGCATAGATCAGCGGCAGTTCAACATTATGCAGCGCGGTGGCGCGGGCCAATAGGTTGAAGGTCTGGAAGACGAAGCCGATCTCCTTGTTGCGGATGCGGGCGAGTTCGTCGTCGTCCAACTCACTCACGAGTTGCTGGTT
>JANXUR010000031.1 GCA_025356095.1 Acidobacteriaceae bacterium
AAAGAAGTGCTTGGAGACCAGAATGGAACAATTCAGACGTTGAACTCTTGGAACTCGAGCCTCTACTGGAAAGCTCGGCAAACCTCTTTAACTCGTGGCGGTATGTGTTTGAAGTCAATATACCGGACGCAGATGAGCATCAAATTCACGTGCTTGAATGGGCGCTTCTCATCTCTGCGTGTCGTGCAATAGCGGATACGATCAAGGCAACTCGCCCAGCGCGGCCAGCCGATTTAGTCTAGGTGGATTCACTGCCAATCAGGCAACCACAATGCCTAATTTGGCGGAATCAGAGGTTGATCCGACCTGGGAAGCCTTTGACCCGAGGGCAGACAATGCTGTTTTCATCCCCTCCGCATCCTCTTCCCCCACGGCGATCAGCAGGCCGCCGGCGGTTTGCGGGTCGAAGAGCAGGGTAGCGAGTTCGGACGCGGGGTCCACCCCTTCATATTCCACGATGCACTCGGCGAAGGCGCGGTTGGAGTGGAGTCCGGCGGGGACGAAGCCGCGCTGTACACACTCGATGGCGCCGGGCAGCAGCGGAATCCTGTCGGCATAAATCCGCGCACCCACGCCACTGCCCAGTACCATTTCGCGCAGGTGGCCGATGAGGCCAAAGCCAGTGACGTCGGTGAGGGCATGCACCGCCCACGGCCGCGTGGAGCCATCGGGCAGCACCCGGCCGCGCCGAATCACCTCTGCCGCCGCCTTGTTCAGTGTGGTCATGGAAGCGATGGCGGCATCCGTCCACTCCGGCTGCGCCTCGCCGCGCTTAATCGCCGTTGCGATGACGCCGGTGCCGAGGGCTTTGGTGAGCAGCAGGCGGTCGCCGGGTTGTGCGCCACTGTTGGTGTAGATGCGACTAGGGTCGCTGATATCAATCACTCCAGTCACGGCGTAGCCAAACTTCACTTCGTCGTCGCGCACGCTGTGGCCGCCGATGACGCTGCATCCGGCTTCGATCATCTTGGAAAGCCCACCGGCGAGAATACGTTCGAGGATGGCGAGGTCGGCCTTTTCGGGGAAGCAAACCATTGCGAGCGCGGTGCGAGGCTCGCCGCCCATGGCGTACACATCGCTCAGCGAGTTGGTAGCGGCGATCTGGCCGAAGGTGTAGGGGTCGTCGACGACAGGGGTGAAGAAGTCCACAGTCTGAACCAGGGCGAGCGAATCCGTCAGCCGGTAGACCCCGGCGTCGTCCGCCGTGTCAAAACCAACTAAAACATTTGGGTCATGTTGCCGGGCTAATTTCCCAAGCACCTGGTCCAGCGCCGCTGGACTAAGCTTGGAAGCTCAACCCGCCGCCTTGGCGTACTCTGTCAGCCGAATTTTTGCAGCATCGGGCATAAGTTGATTGTAAGGCAACAGGCCGGGTGGGTGCGGGCGCGGGGAACCACCGCCTGCACCACAGAGGCACAGAGTACGGGAGTGCCCCCGAGGACGACACAGTTTGGCTCTGAAACTTGAAACCGGAAACCGCGCCTACTTGGCGGTGACGCTCATGGCGCGGATTTGCGGGTAGCTTTGTGCCCACTCGACAGAAATGTGTTCGAAGGTGAGGCGAAAGGATTTGGCATCGCCAGGACCGAGCGGCGTCTTTTCCAGATCTACAATGTCGTCATACAGGTTACTGGCCTTAAGCACGTGCAGGGGCAGAATGTCGCGTTGGCACATCTGCTTCTGACTGTCGAAGAAGGTAGCTTCTACGGTCGCCGCAGTTACAGTTTGCGAGCCGGTGTTGGCGATGGTGCCGTCTACGTAAGTAACTGAAGTGCCCGCAAAGTTATCAGCGGTACTCATCTTAATGTCGCTGATCTTGAGACTGGCTGCGTAAGAATCGGGCGCAGTAGTAGGTCGAGGCGAGCTGCGCACAAAGTACAGCACCGCGACCAGCACAACCAGCGAGGTCACGGCAATCACCACGCCCAGATTCAGCTTGCGCTTTTCTTGCACCGGATTAGTATCGAGCAATGCCATTCGTTACTCACCCGCCACGGTCAAGCCATCTATGCGCAACGTGGGCGCCGCCACGCTGCCCCGGAATTCAAGATCGTTGGCGATTTCAGAGATGTGAAAGAACATATCTTTTAAGTTGCCCGCCACCGTGATCTCTTCCACCGGAAAGGTCAGCTCGCCATTGCGAATCCACAAGCCACTTACTCCCCGCGAGTAGTCGCCGGTGACTAAGTTGACGCCTTGGCCGAGAAACTCTGTGACGTATAGCCCGTCGGGGATGTCTGCAATAATCTGCTGCGGAGTCTTGACCCCGGCTTGCAGAAAAAAGTTCCCCACACCAATACCCGGCGTACCGGCTAACCCGCGTGAGGCGTTTGCGGTGGTCGTCATGTTAAGCTTTTTCGCAGTGTAAGTATTCAGTAAGTAGTTCGTGAGTATGCCGCGCTCAATAATCGCTTTGCGGCGCGATGGAACACCTTCGCCATCAAACGGGCTGCTGCCGAAGCCGCCGACAATGGTGCCGTCGTCAATCACAGTAACATTTTCCGCAGCGATCTTTTCACCCAGTTTGCCTGCCAAGAACGACGCGCCTCGATAGACCGAGTCGCCATTTACACCTTCATAGATGTGGCCGAGAATCGAACTGGAAACCATGGGGTCAAACACTACCGGCACCTGCGCGGTTTTTACCCGACGCGCGCCCAGTCGGCGCACCGTGCGCTCGGCAGCGATGCGGCCTACTTTTTCCGGCGACTCTAGACCCGCCAGGCTGCGCGAAACCGCATACCAGTAATCGCGCTGCATGGCGCCGTCGTCCGTCATGGCGATGGGCACCGCAGCAACGGAACACGATGAACGGCGATACTCGCCGACAAAGCCGAGCGAGTTAGCCAGTACCTTGCGGCCCGTACCCGCGTCGAATGAGCCGCCATCGGAGTTCTTGATGCGTACATCGAAATCAAGCGCGGCTTTTTCGGCGCGGCGTGCGTAGGCAATGCGGTCGGCACTCGGCAGCGAGTAAACATCGTCACTATATAAGTCAAGATCGCCGGGCAGGGAGCCGAGCAGCGAGGCCTCTGGCAAGCCGCCGAACGGATCTTCCGAAGTAATCTTCGATAGCGCGAGCGCGGACTCCACTAGCGTGCGAATGCCTTCGGCGGAAAAGTCGCTGGTGTGGGTGGAAGCGGCGCGCTGGCCGAAGAACACGCGTACGCCAAGGGCACGTGAGCCCGCTTCTTTCAAGGTTTCCACTTCGCCCATGCGCACGACGGTGGAGAACTCATCACCTTCTTTGGCCACGCATTCGGCGGCAGTGGCTCCGCCCTGCATGGCGCGCTTCACGATATCAGCGGTAAGTTGCTTCAGGTCAGTAGTAGTTGCGTTCTCAGTTGCGGTCGGCATAATTGGCTTATTCGAACAATTCTAACCACAGAATACAAAGAGGAAACCCCAGGGCAAACCCAACTACCCCAAGTACCCCAAGTACCTTTGGAACAGTGAAGGTACCTCGATAACTTACTGCATCAGCGGTGGTGCTTCACGCTTGGCAGTGCCCCCAACGGTCAGGCGATCTATCTTCACCGTTGGAATGCCCACGCCCACGGGCACGGCTTGCCCATCTTTACCGCAGGTGCCAATACCTTCGTCAAGCTTCAGGTCGTGGCCTACCATGCTTACCCGGGTCAGTACGTCTGGCCCATTGCCGATGAGGGTTGCGCCGCGCACAGGTGCTGTAATCTTACCGTCTTCAATCAAGTACGCTTCCGAGGCAGAAAAAACGAATTTGCCGTTAGTGATATCTACTTGGCCGCCGCCGAAATTGACGGCATATAAGCCATTCTTCACGGAACGAATAATATCGTGCGGGTCATCCTGCCCCGCCAACATGTAAGTGTTGGTCATACGCGGCATGGGGATATGTTCGTAACTCTCGCGACGACCATTGCCTGTGTTATGGATGCCCATCAACTTAGAGGATAGCTTGTCGCTCAAATAATTCTTCAATATGCCATTTTCAATCAGCACGGTGTTCTGCGGGGTGTTGCCTTCGTCATCCACATTGAGCGAACCGCGACGCCACGGCATGGTACCGTTATCTACGATGGTGCACTTATCGCTGGCCACGCGCTTGCCCATCAGTCCGGCAAATGCGGAGGTCTGTTTGCGATTAAAGTCGGCTTCAAGGCCATGGCCTACGGCCTCATGCAGTAGTACGCCGGGCCACCCGGGGCCGAGTACTACTTCCATATCTCCCGCCGGAGCTTCGCGGGCATCAAGTTGCAGAATAGCTTGCCGCGCGGCATCGTTCGCAAAGTGCTCTGGACTGGCGTCTGTACTGAAGTAATCGAGCGCCACGCGTCCGCCGCCACCTGCCGAACCGCGCGCGGAAATGCCAGCTTCAGTTTTTGCGATGCAGTTTACATTCAAGCGCGCCAAGGGTTGAGAATCTTCTGCCAACGCGCCATCGGAACCGACTACCAAAATGTTGCGCTGCTCATCGGCGAAGCCCACGCGGACTTCCACAATGCGCGGATCATAGGCACGCGCGGCCTTGTCGGCGCGCATGAGTAAATCCACTTTGGCAAGAATATCGGCATTCACCGAAGGCAGCGTGACCGGATACAAGCTGCGCGCAGGCTTCTGCTGAAAAGCTGCGGAAGTCTGTTTGGCTGGAGCGCTGGCAATCAGCGCCGCCGTCCGCGCCGCATGCAAAATGCGCTCGGGCGAAAGGTCATCGGTATACGCGTAGCCGGTGCGTTCGCCAGAAATTACACGCACCCCGCACCCGGCCGAGATGCCCTGCGAGGCCGACTTCACCAGCGACTCATCCACGCTCAAGGAGGTAGACGAAAGGTACTCAAAGTAAAGGTCGGCGTAGTCGCCACCTGCAGAAAGCGCAGCGGAAAGATACTTTTCCAGATCCGCCTCGGCGAAGCCATAGCGGTGAAAGAAGAAGCGCGAATTTGGGATGTTCAATGTTGTGGCCACAGGATTTAGATGCGCCGGGCCCGGCAAAAGCGGCAAGCTGGCGCGTTCTCCTCTACATCCATTATTTCACGGCCTGATGGGTGGCGCACGGGGAGTCACTTTGGCTGCGGAAAGGAAGTTACGGGCAGGCGGGGCTGGCGCTTGCGCGAACGCTGCGTCATGTAGAATCTAGGCCAAGCTAGGGCTGCCGCGCCCCGAGCCATCCGCACATCTATGATCGGTCAATCCATCTCGCGCTACCACATCGTCGAAAAGCTGGGTGGCGGAGGCATGGGCGTCGTCTACAAGGCGGAAGACACTTCGCTGGGCCGCTTTGTGGCCCTGAAGTTTTTGCCAGACGATGTTGCCGCCGACCCCATGGCGCTGGAGCGCTTTCGTCGTGAGGCGCGGGCAGCATCCGCGTTGAACCATCCCAACATCTGCATCATCTATGAAATTGGCGAGCCCGCGCCCGAGGATGCGAGCGAAGGCCAGAGCCGGCGCTTTATCGCCATGGAGTTTCTGGACGGCGTGACGCTGAAGCATCGCATCGGCGACCAGCCGATGGAGATGGACGACCTGCTGACGCTGGCGATTGACATCGCCGACGCGCTCGACGCGGCGCACGCGGAAAACATCATCCATCGCGACATCAAGCCAGCGAACCTCTTCGTCACCAAGCGCGGCCACGCCAAGGTGCTCGACTTTGGCCTAGCCAAAGTAACACCAGCGACCCAGAGTTCGGGCAACACGGCGACGGCCGCGACGGCGAATCGGGACCAGCATGTGACCGATCCGGGTTCCACCCTTGGCACCGTCGCGTATATGTCACCGGAGCAGGTGCGCGGCAAGGAGCTTGACCGCCGCAGCGACTTGTTCAGCTTTGGCGTGGTGCTGTATGAAATGGCCACGGGCGCGCTCCCATTTCCCGGGGAGACTAGCGGCGTGGTGTTTGACGCCATCCTGAACCGCGCGCCCATCACCCCCGTGCGGCTCAATCCTCACGTGCCCGCAGAGCTGGAACGAATCATCGGCAAGTCACTGGAAAAGGACCGCGCGCTGCGTTACCAAAGCGCCGCGGAGATGCGCGCCGATCTACAACGCCTGAAGCGGGATATGGACTCCGGTCAAACATTGGCCTCACGGCCGGTCACTGCCGCTCGGGCAGCCGCACCGCCCAAGTGGGCCCTGGCAGCGGCCGCAACGTTGCTGGTGGCGCTCGTGGCGGGCGGATATTTTTATTGGCGGGGCAAGGCTGCCAGTTCGGCCATCGAATCCATCGCCGTGATGCCGTTTGCCAGCGACGCCAGCTCCGCGGACAACACCTATGTGAGCGACGGCCTCACCGAGTCGCTGATGTCGAGCCTGACCCGGGTGCCGGACCTGAAGGTCAAGTCGCGCAGCTCGGTGTTCCGCTACAAGGGCAAGGAGATTGACGTCCAAAAGGTGGGTAGCGATCTTACGGTGGACGCGCTGCTCACCGGCCGCGTGGCGCAGCATGGCGACAACCTTGAAGTAAGCGCCGAGCTGACCAACGTTCACGACAACACCGAGATATGGGGCGAGCATTATCAACGCAAAGCCAGCGAGGTTCTTGCGCTGCAAGAGCAGATTGCGGGTGACATCGCCAGCAAACTGCGGTCAAAGCTTAGTGGCAGCGAAAAGCAGCAGGTGGCGAAGCAGGGCACGCAGAATCCTGAGGCCTACGCGCTCTACGTGAAGGGGCGCTACGTTTGGGGCAGGCGCAACCTAGCAGAGCTGGGAAAGGCGGTTCAATACTTCCAGCAGGCCATTGAACAGGACCCCACCTACGCGCTGGCCTACTCTGGATTGGCGGACACTTACCTTGCGCAGGGCGGATTGGGGCCAGCATTGACGAACGATGTGCTGCCGAAGGCGGCGGCTGCTGCGGAAAAGGCGATTGAGCTTGACCCGTCGCTGGCCCGTCCGCACGCCACACTTGGCGCTTACAAAGCGGACTTTCTCTATGACTTTGTGGGCGGCGAGGCCGAGTTGCGCCGGGCCATTGCGCTTGACCCGGGTGACGCCACCGCCCGTCAGTGGCTGGCGCAGATTTTCACTGGCATACCCAGCCGCGCGCAGGAAGCTATCGAGGAAGCCACTCGCGCCCGCCAGTTGGATCCGCTCGCAGTCGCCATCGGCTGGGCGGAGGCGCACGCTTATAGCCACGCGCGGCAGTATGACAAAGCGGAAGCCCTCTTCACCAGACTGGTCGCCGACAACCCGGACTCCTCCAATGCGCATAGCGAATTCGCGGAGGCGTTGTGGAGGCATCACAAGTATCCGCAGGCGATTCAGGAGTTCAAGGAGTTTGCCGCAGTGACGGCGGACAAGGACGGGGCGGAGTTCGCGGCAGTGTTGGACGCAGGGTTCCACTCCGGCGGTTGGCCGGAGGCGATGCGGCGGGGCATTCCGGTGACGGTTGCGCAATACAACCGAAAGTCGAACTACGTCTCAGCCTATAGAATCGCAAGGATGTACGCAGACCTGGGCGACAAGGATCATGCCTTGCAGTGGCTCAACACAGGCTATCAGGATCATAACCTCGCCATTCACTACCTTTTAGTGGATCTTTCGTTCAACTTTCTGCGCACCGACCCGCGATACGTGGCGCTGGTGAAAAAAATGGGCCTGCCACAATAGCGCGGCAGGCTTTTTCGCATCGTTGAGAGATTGAGCGTTGAGAGATTGAGCGTTGAGCCGTCCTCTTGGCTGCGCCTGGTTGGCTGCTCCCTCTTGCCTCCCCTCTCTTGCCTCCCCCAATGTTCATCCGTCACAGACGCGGCAGTGGGTCGCGCACATAGTGGTGAGATGGGCGTTGAGGTGCTGGCCCGCGATCTGCGGCTGTTTCTGGCGGCGTCACCCGACGCGGCGGTGCTGGAGGATGGCGTATTACTGTTTCATCTGCGCCACGCCAAATATTCGGTGAGTGAAGAACACGGCCGCTGCCTGCTGCACATTTGGTCAGAAGAGCGCAACACCGTGCGTCGCGTAGTGGAAGCCGAGTTGCGCGGCACTATTCTGCGGCTCGCCGTGATGAAGATGGGCCAGTCGCGGCCCTCGCGCGTGGAGATTTGCTCCCGCAACGACCGACGCCCGCCGCAAGCACGGCAAACCGAGCGGCGCTTGTATCGCGAGCGCCTGCGCAAAGTGCTGGGCCGCGAATTCGCCGACTATACACTCACCGACCTGCGCATTGCGTCGGACCTGGAAAAATCCTTCGGCCCCGTTCACGCGCGCGGATTGCTGCAGCGCGGCAGCAGCGCATGGGCGGTGCTGGGCGTGAATGCGCTCGAATCCCAGGGCGCGGTGGATGCCGCGCTCACCTTCGGCATCCTGTGGCTTGACTGCTGCCGTCAAAAGTCGGCTCGAACGGTGGTGCAGGGGCTCAAGCTGATTCTGCCGCGCGGTACCACCGACCGCACCCGTGAACGCATGATGCATCTACATCACGAAGCAGCGAAGTTCGAGCTATACGATCTGGGCGAACGCGACGACGGCTTGCGCGAGCTGGACTGGCACGACTGCGGTAACCTGCAAACGCGGCTCGTGGCGTGCATTCCTGCAGAGGTGCTCGCCGACCGACTGGCCGAGGCCATCGTTCAGGTACGCAGCGTGCTGAGCGAAACCGAAGTCATTCCGCTTTCCACCACCGAAGCGGCCTTCCGCTGCCACGGACTCACCTTCGCGCGCGCACGCTGGTCTGTGGGCGCGGCCAATGACTTTCGCGGCGCGGCAGAGATTGTTTTTGGCATGGGCGCGGAAGAGACCGTACTCGGGGAGCACAATCGCGCGCAATTCGTCACTCTGCTGCATAGCATCGCCGAGGTCCGGCACAGCGAAGGCCCACGCACACATCCTTACTTTCGTGCCGCCAGCGAGCGCTGGCTGGAGTCGCTAATCTCTCGCGACGTCAGCCTGTTGGATGAACGGCTCGACCCGCGCTTCGTCTATTCGCAGATGCCAGCCTTCGCTGCCGCCGACCGCGCCATGCTCGACGTACTCACCATGACGCGCGAGTCGCGGCTTGCCGTGATCGAACTGAAAGCCGACGATGACCTTCACCTGCCCCTGCAAGGTCTCGACTACTGGGCGCGCGTGCAATGGCACAACCAGCGCGGCGAGTTCACCCGCCTGGGTTACTTTGCCGGGCGCGAACTTTCGCCGCTGCCTCCGCTGCTGTTCATGGCCGCGCCCGCGTTGCACGTGCATCCCGCAACCGACACAATCCTGCGATATTTCTCTCCGAAAATTGAGTGGTTACTGCTGGGCATAGACGAGCGCTGGCGCGATGGCGTACGAGTAGTCTTTCGCAAGCGGAGTGCGAAAGCCGCAGCGTAAGTGGGCGGCGGCAATGCCTTGGCGGATTCGCACCACATTACAAGGGCTGGATTGGCTCAGGCGCAGAAGGCGTATCCACGGGATGAATCGTTTCACTGGCTTCGCCGCGAAACACGCGCCCCAAGCCGCGCACGATGCGGCGCATGGGTAGTTCGCTTTTTTCATTTTTCCCGTCCGCGAAAAAGACTTCACCCACGCGCGAGCCACGGTAGAACCAACGCCGCAGCAACGCCAGATGCTCCATGGTTTCTATGGCAGTCGCCGGGCCGAGCGGTGAAGCTTGCACCAGGCACTGCTCTACGCGAGCTTCCAGCGAGCGCGGTTGCGCCGCACCCCGCCCCGAACCCCGCGCTGCACCCCGTGCTGGCTTCACCGCCGCCGCCAGCTTCACCGGTAGACCGTCAGCGCCAATCTCCGGCTTCACAATCCCCAGTGCCTCGACTTCTGATTCCAGTTGAATGGCAAAGTGAATCGGCCCGCGAATTCGTCCAGACTCAATCGCAAATAGCGCCACGCAGCCTTCTTTTGCCGAGCGCTGAATTATGAGCCCATTCAGTTGATCAATGTGCCGCACAATCTCTGCCAGTGGGCCGGCCACGGCCTTCAACTTTTCCATGCGCGCGTGAATCGCCGAAGCTTTCTCAAAGTCGAGATCAGCGGAGGCCGCATCGCGCACGGCCTCCCACTCGCGCAACAACGACCGCCCGCCGCTGGCAAAGTAGGCCTGCACTCGCGCTGCCTCTGCCGAGTACGCCGCATCGGTGCAGCCTTGGTAGCAGGGTGCCAGACACATCTTCATCTCGGAATAAATGCAGCCGGGGAAGGCGGGGTCGGGGTCAAGCTCTTCTACGCAGCGGCGCAGCAAAAAAAAGTCGAGTGAATCGTTCAAGAATGCTTCTGCCGCGCTGCGTGAATAAAACGGCCCGTAGTACCGCGACCTGCCCTGCGAACTTTCCTGGGAGCCACCTCGCGCCCCGTCACCAATCCGCCCCAGCCGCGTGGTCACCGATGCCCGGGGATACGCATTGCCCAAGTGCAGTTTAATCAGCGGCGCAGGCCGCAGCCGCAACCGTCGCTCGTAGCTTTTGGCAAACTCGCGCCGCAGCACTTGGTACAGCAGAAAGCTGGTCTCAAACTCTGACCCCACCAGCGAGAACTCCACCGAAGCAGCAACGCCCCGCAAGCTCAGCTTGCGCGAACCAAATTCCGGCTCGCCCAGCAGCCGCTGTAGGCGCTGGCGCAGATTGGCCGTTTTAGAAACATAGGGCTCGGCACCTGCGGGGGGCGTTCCTGTGACTCCAACACTGCCAGCCGCAAGGGGGCGCAGCACAAATACCGCCGCCGCCGCCGGAATCGCGCGGAAAAATAGCTCATCATGCTGCGGTGCGAAGATGAGTCTGCGGTCAAGAAGGCTGGCGTGTGTCACCGGCAAATTGTACCGCCCCGACGCAGATTTATGGCAAGCACCAAGGCCACCACGCTTCTACCGAAAGCTGGCATTCCTATATTTTTCGCGGAAGTCGGACCCATCCAGCCGCAGGGTGCGGCACATTTCGTGCAATCGTGAAAGCATACGGTCACCAATGCGGTCGCCCAGAGTTTCCTTGCGGGCGGCGCCCTGCACTCCCCCATCGCTGCCCGCCAGTTTGTCGTCGTAGTTGGTAGTGATGATCGTGGTGCGGTTGTCGTTGTAACGGGTATTTAGGATGAGGCTGACGGTATCCCACACCCACTCGCTGGGCTTGACCGCACCCAGTTCGTCCAGCACCAGCACTTCGGTTTCAAACACCGGACGCAGCACCTCCAGCTCCGTTGCTTGCACCGATGCGTTATAGGAGTTTTGAATCTCCTTGAGCAGCTCGCGATAATCGTAAAAAAGGCAGCCGATGGCTTTGTTGCGCATCAGTTCCTGCATGGTGCCAACTGCAATGTGCGTTTTACCCACGCCGATGGGGCCGGTAAGCAACAGCCCCGTTTTCTCAACCGGATATTCTGCCACAAAAGCCTTCGCGCTCAGCAGCGCACGACCCACCGCAGGATGTGCACCGTCATGGTCAGTGAAGAATTCCGTGAGCTCACAATGCTCATACCGTTTTGGAATGCGCGCCTGCTTGAGCAGACGCTCCGGGCGGGATTTCAGTTGGCAGTCGCAGCGAGTGACCCGTTCAATGCCATCCACCCGAACCGGCTTCCAGCCCGAGCCATGGCAGAGCGGACAAATAGTAGGGGTGGTAGACACGGTCACAAACCTAAGAATACCCTTTGACGGCGCCGGATGCACGGCCCGCACGCAGGTAGTGGGCAGGTAGTGGGCGCATTGACGTGCTTTCCAGCCACCTTCTAGAATGGAGCTTCGCGGATTTCATCGCGCCATTCCTTGCCAAGTCGTTGCCAAGTTGTTGATTTGTAAGGAATCTGTCTCAGGAGACTATGCCGCTTTACGAGTTCCACTGCAAGCAGTGTGGCAATCGCTTCGAGCGCATCATGCAATTTTCTGACGCGCATCCCACGGTGTGCGAAAAGTGCGGCGGCGAGATTGAACAGTTGATCTCCGCTCCCGCCGTGCAATTCAAGGGTACAGGCTTCTACCACACGGACTACAAAGTCGGAAAGCCGCTTTCCACGCCGCTTTCCAAACCACCCAAGGAAGCCAAGCCCAGTGGTTCGGGCGATAGCGGAAGCTCTTCTCAAGGTAACTCCGAGAGTAAGTCCGAGTCCGCCTCTGCCTCTGCCAGTGACTCCTCGTCATCAGGCGGGTCGGGGTCGCCGGATTCTAGGTCGTCTGATTCTAGGTCGTCTGATTCTCGATCGTCTGATTCTCGATCGTCGGGCGGCGCCGGTTCGTCCTCGGCGTCTGCTTCGTCAAGCGGCGAGCCTAAGTCTGCCTCCAAGCCTGCTTCCAAGAGCGATAGCTAAATCGCAGACTTGAAACCCCCATCAAAAACCGAGCCGGGATCACCCGGCTCTCTGCGTTGGCAGCGGCCCGAGCGGCCTCTGCTAGTGTTGGTGCTGGCATTGCTCAGCTCCACCAGCGGACTCTACCTGCTGGTAATCGCAGGACTGCGACTGCACAACTCCAACGCTGTCTCGCTCATGTCGGGCGCAGATCTGTTGGGTGAAATGGTGTTGCGCGGGCCGATCGTCTTCCTCATCGCAGCGGCGTTGTTTCTACTAAACGCAGTGGGGCTGTGGAAGTTGATGGACTGGGCGCGTCTGCTCTGCATGGCTTTGGCTGCAATCAGCGCGGCTCTGGTGTTGCCGCGCGCGGCCGCTGCGCTCGCGGGCGGGAATCCGCTGAGTATTCTCGTGGCGTCTCTGGCGGTGATTCTGCGCATAGCCGTCGTCTTCTACCTGACGCAGCCCGGTACCAAACAGGCGTTCGCGCAAAACTAAACAGCGCTGGATGAGCCGACTTGCACCTCCACCAGCGACTGCCCACCCTTCAGAGGGCGCAGCATTACCCAGCTCCCCGCAACCCCTGCGAATAGCGACGCCGCCATGGTGCCGATCTTTGCTACGGTCCTCGCAGACTTGGCAGCTATCCTATCGCAACCCGGACGGTCGGGCCGGAACTTATCCGCCCTATGCCCCAACAATCCGCGATGAAATTTTCTACAGTTAGCAATCTGCGGTGCTCGTTCCCTTTATAATTCGGCACATGGCACATATTGAAAAACACGCTCCCGGAGTTTTCTGCTGGGCCGAGCTGGCCACCACCGATCAGGACGCCGCCAAACTTTTTTACTCGGAATTGTTCGGGTGGAAGATTTTCGATTCGCCGATGGGCCCGGGCGATTTTTACACCATGTTCAGCTTGGAAGGCCAGAACACAAGTGCCGCCTGTACGCTGCGGCCCGAGTTGAAAGCGATGGGCGTCCCGCCGCATTGGATGCTCTACATCAATGTGGCCAACGTGGATGAAGCTGCCGCCAAGGTCACCGCTGCCGGCGGCCTTCTGCGCAGCGGCCCTTTTGACGTAATGACTTATGGCCGCATGGCCGTGGCAGCCGATTCCACGGGCGCGACTTTTTGCATTTGGGAAGATCGCGACCACACTGGCATCGGCATAACGGGCGTTCACGGGACGCTTTGCTGGGCTGATTTAATGACCCGCGACGTGCCCAAAGCTAGCCAGTTCTACACCGATGTGTTTGGGTGGAGCTATCTGGTGGATGAAACCACCCCCGGCCATCACGGCTATCTGCACATCAAGAATGGCGAGACATTGATTGGCGGAATGCCCCCCAGCGAGCACATGCCGCCCGGTGTGCCCGCCCACTGGATGCTCTACTTTCAGGCGACAGACTGCGCTGCTTCTACGGAAAAGGCTGTGGCGCTCGGTGCCAAGGTACACATGGGCCCTATGGTCATCGAAAAGGTGGGGACGATAACGATCCTCGACGACCCCCAAGGCGCGGGCTTTGCCCTCTTCACCCCGCAGCCGAGGTAAGCTGGATGGAAGCAGGCTTGAGCGGCGACTTTGGGTGCCACACAATCTAGAATGAATTCATGAAGCTCCACTCGCCACTCGATCCTGACTTCCTCTCGCGCGTCCGCGAAAATTTTGCCAAGCAGCAGGTGATGAACCTGCTGGAGGCTCGCCTGATTCACCTTGCTCCCGGTGAGTGCGCGATTGCATTGCCCTATCGCGAGAATCTGACGCAGCAACATGGCTACTTTCACGCAGGCATCACCGCCACCATCGCGGACTCGGCTGGCGGCTACGCCGCCTTCACGCTCTTTCCCCCCCGCAGCAATGTGCTCAGCGTTGAGTTCAAGATCAACCTGATTGCTCCGGCGAATGGAGAAATGATCACCGCCCACGCCCGCGTGGTAAAGCACGGCCGCACCCTCACTGTGGTTGAGTTCGATGTGTTCGTGCTCCGCGACGGCGAAGAACATCGCTGTGCGATAGGCCTGCAAACCGTGATGTGTGTGCCGGAGAAAGAAAAGGCGGTAGTGGTGCAGTAGGCGTCGTGGAAGTGCGGAGTTGCGCAGTGGAATCGTGGTGAGGCAAATATTCTACCTCGGTAGACTTTAGTCTACCATTCTGGAAGACATGATTGATCCAACGATCCTATTGCACCGTATTAAGGGGTAACGCTTAAATAAGTAAGTTGTTTACAATCAGCGGCTTAATGTCAACTTTGTGTTGCCATGCGGGGTGCTTCTTAAATGAAAATCACGCCCAGAACGGCAAATATCGGGCAAACTTTCGTGACGCTCTCGTCGTCTGATCCGGCTTGATGCGACCTTGGTCTAGTGCGGCCTTGATGACCTGTGAAGCGATGGCGCTCTTGCTTACGGGCAAACGGAACCGCTCTCGCAGCGACCCATTCGTCATGCCACCTTGATTTGTTACCCAGCGGAGAGTTGCGCGGCGATTCCAGTTACGATCTCGATGACGACTGTGGGGTCTTCTCTTGTAGCGGAATTTATGGCCACACTATGGACGGTTTCGGCTTGTAAACAACGCCAGGCGGACCAATCTTGAAATTACTGATCAACTGCGCTCGTAGTGTTTCTTTTCTTGACTGGGATTCGTCTCTCATTTGCCGTAAGCCGTCATCAAGCTTGAGTCGCGAATCAAAATCCCAATAAAACGTGCCCTCCATCGTGAAACATGTTAGCAACATGCTAAAAAGCTCTTTGGTCCATAGATCCCTATCAATACTTCCCGTGAATCGGACCGAGAAACTGTGCCGCGTCCCGTCAGAAGTGGAGGACAATCGATTAGTCATCGCGGCGAGATTAGCGTGCGAACCCAACTCTGACCAACGCTTCCAGAGTTTAAACAATTCGCCAAGCCCGTGGAACAGCTTCTGTTCCTTGTAATGCCAAAACTCCGAATCGTACTTCTCGCGCGCATTCGCATCCTGATCCCTCTTGATCCAAATCTCTTGCAGCTCAGGATGCAAGGCGAGACGATGTGCGTGCGCAACAAACTCGACCGCATCCCGAAGAATCGATCTCGACTCCGCCATGCAGTCCCCGAAAGCAAGTTCGATGCCGACTCGGATCTTGGCGTCCGCATTAATATAAAGGGCAAGTGGCAGGCGCAAAGCGGCGTCAAGGTTCTGCTCGAGATCGCTGAACTCCCGCATGAAGATTCCGTCGAGGCGTTGATAAAGATCCCAAGCCTGAGGGAAATTGGTGATGCCTGCAATAAAATTAATTCGCCTTGCGCGATAGTACTCCCGATATTCGAGCGGGATTAACGATAACTCCAATGATCCAAACAGCTCCGTTTCGGTTGGACTTATTGGTATGATGTGTGTCATCACTTCCCCCTACTCCGTAACCTTCTCCGCGATCTCGCGCTTCACCTTGGCCACAAACTCTGCCACGCTCATGTCGGTGGTTTTGTCTTTGCCCCGGGTGCGGATGTTTACTGTGCCCGCTTCGGCTTCTTTGTCTCCCACCACCAGTTGATACGGCACTTTTTGCATGGCGTGTTCGCGGATCTTGCCATTCATCTTTTCGTTACGGGCGTCTACTTCTACCCGCACACCGGCAGTCTTCAGGTCGGCGGCTACTTTGTTCGCATAGTCCGCGTGGCGTTCGGCGATTGGAATCATCACCACCTGCACCGGTGCGAGCCACACCGGAAAGGCGCCGGCGTAGTGTTCGATGAGTACGCCAAAGAAGCGCTCGATGCTGCCAAACAGGGCACGATGCACCATCACTGGCTGGTGGCGGGCACCGTCTTCCCCTACGTACTCCAGCTTGAAGCGTTCGGGCAACGTAAAGTCAAACTGCACGGTAGAAAGCTGCCATACACGGCCAATCGCGTCCTTCAGCTTTACGTCAATCTTGGGTCCATAAAACGCCGCCTCACCGGGGATGAGGGTGTGCGAAATGTTCAGCCGCGCCAAGGCATTTTCCAGCGAGTGGGTGGCCAGCGCCCATTGCTCGTCGCTACCCAAATACTTCTCGCGATCGTTTGAGTCCCACGTGGAAAGCTCGACCGTGAATTCTTTGAATCCGAAGGCGTTGAGCACGGCCTGCGCGAATTCGACACAGGCTACCACTTCGTCTTCAATCTGCTGCGGTGTGCAAAAGATGTGGGCATCATCCTGCGTAAAGCCGCGGACACGCGTCAGCCCGTGCATGGTGCCGCTCAACTCATAGCGATACACCGTGCCGAGCTCGCCATAGCGCACTGGCAGGTCACGATAGCTCTTGGGCGAGTTGGCGTAAATCAGGATGTGGCCGGGACAGTTCATCGGCTTCAGCCGGTATTCGGCGTCATCCAGTTCCATCACGTCGAACATATTTTGCGCGTAGTGGCCTTCGTGGCCGCTGGTTTGCCACAGCGAGCGACGCATTGCGTGCGGAGTGTAGACCAGCGAGTAGCCGCGCTTCAAATACTCGTCCCGCATCCAGTCTTCCATCGTCTTGCGGATGATGCCGCCCTTGGGATGCCAGAAGATGAGGCCGGGGCCAGCAATCTCCTGAATAGAAAACAGGTCAAGCTGCTGGCCGAGCAGGCGATGGTCGCGCTTCTTGGCTTCTTCCAGCCGCGCGAAGTAAGCGTCCATATCCTTCTTCGTGTAGAACGACGTGCCATAGATGCGCTGCAACTGCTGGTTGTTCTTGTCGCCCAGCCAGTAAGCTCCCGCCACGCTCAGCAGCTTGAATGCTTTCACCCGACCGGTCGCAGGAATGTGCGGCCCGCGGCAAAAATCCACAAATTTACCGGTGCGGTAAATCGAAATCGGCTCACCGGGCTGGGTGAACTGTTCAATGAAGTGGCACTTCATAAAGTCGCCATCCGCCTTGAAGCGGGCAAGCCACTCCTCGCGCGGCAGGTGCTCGCTGGCGTAGGGAATGTTCTGTTCCACCAACTGCTGCATCTTCTTTTCCAGCTTTTCCAAGTCTTCTGGAGTGAACGGCGTTTCGCGATAGAAATCGTAAAAAAAACCATTCTCGGTGGCAGGGCCATGACCCAGCTTGGTCTCGGGAAACAGCTCCAGCACAGCGGCCGCCAGCAAGTGCGCGGACGAATGGTGGAAGACCTCGAGCGCTTCTGGATCTTTTTCCGTCAGAATGCGCAGCGGCGTGTCGCTGGTCAGCGGCAGGGTCAGGTCAATCAGGCGGTCACTCGCCTTGGCGACCAGTGCGGCATCGGCTAGGCGCGGGCTGATGGAACGAGCCACATCCAGCGCGGTAGTGCCAGCGGCGACGGAACGTGCGCTGCCATCGGGAAGAGTGATCTGAATCATTTGTGGCGAATCTGACATAGGCGAATCTGACATAACGGTGAGCCTTTTCTAACGGAATCCACTATTTGCCATGCTTTACAACGAATTGCGGGATGATTTTGAGTCTAACGGAGGGGTGCGGAGTGCAGCAAACGGCCGCCCGATCTCCCTTGGGGAATTTCGGGCGGCCGTTTTGCCTACAAGCTATCGCTGACGATCAATTACTACCATCATTCACGAGCACTTCACGAGCACTTACCATCACTGCCCATCACCTACCATCATTGCCCGTCTGCGGCTTAGTCCTTGGCCAACCCATACTTGGGGTGACTGGAATGCGGATGCTTCACCGGCTTATCGTTCTTCGACGAATACACCGGAGCATTCGGGTCATCCTGTACGCCGCTCGCGGTAGTGTACATCGCTTCGTCGTAAACACTACCCACATTGGCGTTGGCTGCGGCAAACACGCCGTGTGCATTACCCTCGGCGTAGGCCCCGGAGAGGAAGTCGGCGGCCATGTTGCCCTGCGTCGTGCTGGGTAGCCAGGTGACCGTCATGGGCCCGGCAATCTGCTTGCCGCGCGTCCATGTGGCTCCGCCCGAGGTGGAGTTCACATATCCCACATACAACTTGCAGGTGGTCGCTTTGCAGTTGGTAGAAGAATAGTAGTAGTAGGTGAGGTTCAGCTTCGCAGTAGCACCAGACGTGCCGGGAGCAATCGCCAACCCTGGAGTGAAGTGATCTACCGCGCTGCTCTGTGGGTCAACCGGAATGCGGCTCACCGCACTCCAGGTGACGCCATCGGTGGACGTACTCATCACCAGATCATTCTTCAGGCAGCCAGAGCTAAAGCGGCAATCCTGCCAAACCACATACACCTTGCCGGCAGAATCCGTCGCTGCCGCAATCAACGGCAGAGCGCGAATGCCACCCGCAGGTGCGTGATCCGAAATGAACGAAACCGTCACCGTCTTGGTCCAACTGGCGCCACCGTTGGTGGAGGTATAGGCCAATACGTTGGTGCGGAAGGCGTCGCCCGTAGGGACAATCACCGTGCCGTTGGGCTGCACCAGCGGCACCGCGCCATTGCCCGCCGCAGAGTTCGCCGTCTTCAGCGCCGCCCCCCAAGTCGCGCCTCCATCGGAGGATGTGCTCATGTAGATGGTGTCACTCTGGTCGAAGTTGTCCCACTCGGCATAACAGTTGCCATAGAAAGGACTAGTAGCAGTGTTGTCGCAAGTAATCCAATCCTTGTCAAAATACTGGGTGGTGGTGGCTACCACTGCTGGGTTAGCCCAAGTGATGCCATCGGTGGAGGAGCTGACCAGCACGGCCGCGCCGCGCACACCACCCGCTTCCAGAATCGGCAACGTCGCAACCAGCCACTTCTTGTGCTTGGCATCATAGGTCACCGAGGGATCGCTAGCCCGATCGTAGGTGCCGCTGCCCTCCAGCTTGGTGATGCCCGGAAGGTTGCCAAAAGTCCAAGTGCTGCCACCATCTTTCGACGTGGAAAAACCGATGTCTGAAGCTCCGCCGTCGGTAAACCGGCCAATCTGGAAAGCGGTAACAATGGTTAAGCCATTCGAGAAAGTGGAGGGTTCCACTTCTGTAGCGTGAGCACTGGTGGTGTTGTGAAAGGTGTCTGTGCTCAGCTTGGTGGTAGGCAGCTGTGCATTCAAGGAAAGCTGTGTGAGCAGGACGGCAAAAACCACGAATACGGAAAAGGTTGCGAGCTTGGTTGTGAGCTTTTTTGTGAGCTTGGCGGCACGGTTGGCGGCGCGCTGGCCAGGTACGGGTGAGAGCTGAGTCATGACTTCCTCCGGCATATTGGAACTTGGGATGAAACCCGCCTGAGGCTACCGGACGGGGTAAGCAAAGCAGGGCGCCCGAACCGCAAGCGAATCGTACTACCGCTCATAGTAATCGAGAATGGAGCCTACCGACCCGGCAAGGCCTTGTCAAGGACTCAATTCAGTGGCTCAATTCATTGGCCCAGTCAGCACTTGGGCCGTACCTTTGGCCTGTGCAAAGTTTTTGCATCATCCCGCCCCGCACCTGCGTATTACTGAATAGAGCAGAAATCATGACGCCCGCCCTTGCCAACTTCGCCAAGCCGTTGCCGCTCTCAGCCGCTGCTGACCGTGCTGGGCTGGAGTTTTCTGGCCTGCTTCGCCAGCATCAGGCGATGGTATTCAGCATTGCGCTACGCTTTTTGCGCGACCGCAGCGCAGCCGAAGATTTGGCGCAGGAAGTTTTCCTGCAACTGCACCATACACTTGATTCGCTGGCCAGCGCAGAACACGTTACCTTCTGGCTGCGGCGCGTCACCAGCCATCGTTGCCTCGACGCCGTGCGCCGCAAGCGGCCTGAAACGGTGCCGCTGGAAGATTCGCCCGAGCCTGCCGCTCCGGCACGCGAACGCGATGGAATGCTCGAAGCGCGGCTGTGGCAGGCCATCGGTTCGCTACCCGCCGCTCCGCGCATGATCGTGGTTCTGCACTATCAAGAAGAGTTGACTGCGGAAGAGATCGCACAGACGCTGACCATGCCCGCTGCCACGGTTCGCAGCCATCTTCGGCGATCGTTGCTGCTGCTCCGGGAAAAGCTCACGCGTATGACCGAATCGAAATTGAAGCAAGAAAGCACGGGAGGTTCACAGTGAATCCCGAGTTGCCCCAGCAAGAGTTGCGGAGAAACGAAATGACTGCGCCTGAAATTGCTGACATTTCCCTGGACGCACTGCTGCGTCGTACCCTGCAGCGCGAAGACGCCCCAGCGGGCTTTGCCGAGCGGGTGCTGGCGGAAGCAACGCGGCGCCAAGCAGGGGCCTCATCTGCCTCCGCCTCCGCACGCAGGCGTACTTTCGCCATGCCCGGCTTGCGCTTTGCTGCGGCGGCGGCAGTGTTGGTTGCCGCATCGGTTGGCGTGCGCTACCACGCCGAGCAGCAAGAGCGTGCCCAGGGCGAAGCCGCGCGCAACAAAGTAATGCTCGCTCTGCGCATCACCAGCAACAAGCTGCATCAGGTGCAAATGCACGTGAGCCAAATGTCAACAGACGACAGCACCAACTAGAGATTTACCATTCGCCTTTTCCCACCAAGTTTTTCGGATTTCTGCTTTTGCACTTGTTTGGCACCACGGAGGAAACACTATGTTCCACAAGTTGCCCCTAAAGATCGCCACCGCCGTTCTCGCCGCCACCAGCATCGCTCTACCCGCTGGCGCGCAAGACATCAAGTTCCCCGTCAGCCTGGAAAATCTGGCCGCTAAAGCCAAAGAAACTGTGGACGTAACTCTCGATGGCCCCATGCTCAAGTGGGCCTCTAAGTTCATGGATAAAGACAAGGAAGATGACGCTGAAGCTAAACGCATTATTCAAAACCTGAAGGGGATTTACGTTCGCAGTTACGAGTTTGAAAAAGAAGGGGAATACTCACTGAGCGTCGTGGAAGAGATCCGCAGCCAGTTACAGGGCCCGGTGTGGCAGCACATGGTCGGAGTCCGCAGCAAGAAGGAGGGTGACAATGCTGACGTCTACGTGAAGATGGAAAATGGCCAAGTCAACGGACTGGTCGTCATCGCCGCCGACCCGCACGAGCTCACCATCGTCAACCTCGTCGGCCTGATTGACCCCGACCAGATCTCCGGCCTGAGCGGCGAGTTCGGCATTCCCAAAATGACGGGCAAACCGCACGCGCAGAAGGGGAAGTAGCCATGGCGAAATCCGCAGCCCGCCGCTCCCCTGCAACAATCGCTCGCGTGGCAAGCTTTCTGGTGATTGCAGCGCTCTTGGTCGCCAGCGTCACCACCAGCGCCTTCGCCAACCACCACGACTTCAACGGCCTGGTGCATGACATTGAAAAGCAGTATGGTGTGCACCACACCCGCATTCCCATGCTCGGCATGGTGATGTTTTTTGCCAAGCCCAAGGGCGTGCATACGCTGAAGCTGGCAACCTTTGAAGACTTCCACCCCAAGCACGAAGTCTTCGGGCCAGACGTGCAGCACATGATCAGCGAACACTTTGGCCCGGAGTGGAAGCCGTTTGTGCGCACTTGGTCACGAGATGGGGAAGCGTCGTTCGTCTATGCCAACTCGACCAGCGACAAGGTGGAATTGCTGGTGGTAGCGCTCGATAAGGATGACGCCACGGTAGTGCAACTAAACGTGGATCCCGATCAAATGGATGAATGGCTCGACAAGCTGGAGCACATCACTGGCAACGTGGTGCCTAACGACGAGGGTAGCAAGAAGGCGAGCGAAGCGTCACACCACCCGGCTGCTCCGAACGAAACCAAGTAGGCGGCCGTTTTCAAAAATCTCAGTCGCATTTCGGGTACCCATGTCTCGAGCTGTTCGAGACATGGGTTTTTTCGTCAGGAAGTCGCTTTACCGCGGATCCGGCGTTTCAGCCCGCGAGTAATACAAGTCTTCCAGCGCGGCCTTTACCTTGGCTGCCACTACCTGCAGGTCGCGCGTGGTGTAGCCCTTGGTGGAAATCGGCTCACCAATCAGCACCTCCAGCGGGCGGCTCTGGATGTGGAAGGTGTTCATCGGCAACATTTCAAACAACCCAATCAGTGCCACTGGCACAATATCCGCCTGTGCGGCGATCGCCATAAAGAACGCGCCGTCGTAGAAGGGTTTGATCTGCCCCGTCGCGGTGCGGCCACCTTCGGGGAAGATTACCACTGGCATGCCGTCTTTTAGTGTCTTCACGGCAATGCGCACGCTGCTGACGCTGGGTTTGTCAGGATTAATCTCTAGTTGCCCACTGCGCCGCAGGTGCCAACCCAGAAAGGGATAGCGGAAGATCTCCGTTTTGGCCAGAATGCGAAACTGAAACGGCAGGTTCGCGTACACCACCGGAATATCGAGGGCCGAAGAATGATTCACCGCGTAAAGGTTGCCCTTGGTGGTGTCCACGCGCTCCCAGCCATGCACCGTCACGGGCGAAACAATCGTCTTTATGATCAGCCACGACCAGGTGCGTGCCATGAAGTGCTGCATCCGGCTATCGCGGTCGAAGAACGAGAGCGTCAGCGACACAATCGCACAAACGATGGTGTAGCTCCAGATCAGCGGATCGTAAATAAAATATGAGCGCAGACGGCTGAGCCAATGCCATCTTCCCCAATATTTTTCGGAGCTATTTTTCACCACAGGAACGCCAGCCGCCGCCAAGGCGGAGGAAGGCGTGGTCGCAGACTCCGCGACACTTTCCACCTCGCTTTCCACCGGTGTGGAAAAGGTATTCAATGTTGGCACAGGCTGGAGCACCTAAGCGATTCTTGAAGGGGCGTTACCTTGCCGCAGGTCAAAGTCGAACCCGCAGCGCTCGCAATGCCTCTCCAACAATGTAAATGGAACCGCTGACCACCACCAAGCGCGGAGGGCTGGAAGGCTCCATCACGGCGTGAAGCGCCTCTTTTATGCTGTGAACCGCTTCCACGCGGTCGGCGAGCCGGCCGGATGCGGTGCGAATCTCGTCGCCCGTGGCCGCGCGCGGGTTGTTCGCCGTGGCCGTCAAAATACGATCCGCCACCGGAAAGATCACCTCCGCCATCTCGCCAATCGCTTTGTCGCGCATCGCGCCGAAAATGAGCGTGAACGGCTGGTCTTCAAAGCGCTCAGAGAGCGCCGACCGCAACGCCCACGCGCCTGCCGGATTGTGCGCCACGTCGAATAAGAAGTCGGGGCGAAGGTGGGCGGGGACGTTCGCCAGTTCGGGGAAGTCGGCTGTAGCGGAATCCGTCGCAGTGAAGAGCGCATCATCAAGAGACGCGCCGCGCACCAATTGGAAGCGTCCGGGCCACTGCGTCTCTCGCACACCTTGTTCCACCTGCGCCGGAGCGACGGGAAAACCCAGTCGCGTGAGCTCATCTGCCGCCGCCAGCGCCAGCGCCACATTGCGCAATTGATGCCGCCCAATCAGCGGGGTCTCCACCAGCAACTCAGTGCCTTGCCATTGCAGCGGATAGCGATAGGTGTTCGTGTGGGGAGGACGGTCGCCTCGCTGGTCCCGGTCGCCGTTCGGCGAAAAGCTTTGCCGGTCCCACACCTGCGCCGCATTCGGCGACACGGGCGGCACAAACTGCACCGCGCTCACCCCCCGCGCCTGATGCTCCATAATCGTTTTGCCAATTACGTCATTCGCCTCGGAAAGCTGCGGCAGCGTCACCACCACGCCGCCCTCGCGAATAATGCCGCACTTCTCGCGCGCAATTTCGCCAATGGTATTGCCCAGCCACTGTTGATGGTCGAGCGCGATATCGGCAAGGATGCTAATCAGCGGCCCCGCCACGTTGGTTGCGTCGAGCCGCCCGCCCAGGCCGACTTCCAGCACGGCGATGTCAATTGGCTTGGCACCCTCGGTAGCGGACGCAAAGTGCACAAACGCAATCGCCGTCATCATTTCAAAAAAACTGGGATGCCACGGCAGCACACCCTCCGCCACCAATCTTTCAGCGACGTCATCCACCTTGGCATGAGCAGCCGCAAAAGCGTCGTCGCTGATCGTGCCGCTTATCGTGGCGCCGATCGTGTCGCTAACCGTGCCGCTAACCGTGCCGCTGCTGGCTGCATTCGCTTCGCTGCCGGGTTTCGCGAGAATGCGAATGCGCTCATTCAGCCGCACCAGATGCGGCGAAGTGTACAGCCCGGTGCGATATCCAGCGGCGCAAAGAATCGAAGCCAGCGTAGCGGCCGTTGAGCCTTTGCCATTCGTCCCGGCAATCAGCACCGCCGGAAACGTGGCCTGCGGATCGCCCAACGCGGAAAGCAACAGCCGCATATGTGCGAGATCAAATTTGTTGGAGGGCGTGCCGGCCAGCTCATGACCCAGCGCGCTCATCGAGGAAACTGCGGAATCGTATGAAGTCATTTGGGAGGTGGTGCTTTGATGATTCTAGACGCGCTCTCGCCTCATCTTCCACAGGTTCCACAACCACATTAAAAATGGTATGAACTGCAAAACATTGGGATGAGACGCCGCCTTGCAGTTGGAAGCAATTTGGGATGCTCGCGGCCTGAAACTGGAAACTTGAAGCCCGAAACCGCTTTACGCCACCGCCATAAAGTCCAGCGCGCGCGCGATGTAGCTTTTCATCTGCTTGCGATGCACCACCGCGTCGAGCATCCCATGCTGCACCAGAAATTCACTGCGCTGAAAGCCTTCCGGCAGCTTCTGACGAATCGTCTGCTCAATCACGCGGGGGCCGGCAAAACCGATCAGCGCGTCCGGCTCGGCAATGTTCAGGTCACCCAGCATCGCGAATGACGCAGTAATGCCGCCAGTCGTCGGGTCAGTGAGCACAGAAATATAAGGCACGCCGGCATCGTCCAGCCGCGCCAGCGCGCTTGAGATTTTTGCCAACTGCATCAGGCTAATCACGCCTTCCATCATGCGCGCGCCGCCTGACGCCGAAATAATAATCAGCGGTTGCCGCAACTCTTCAGCTCGTTCCACGGCGCGGGTAATCACTTCGCCCACCACCGAACCCATGCTGCCGCCGATGAATCCATACTCCATCGCACTGACGATCACCGGGCGGCCATTCAGCTTGCCGCGTGCGTTGATCACTGCGTCGCGCAGCCCAGTATCTTCCTGTGCCTTCTTCAGCCGGCCAGCATACGACTTCAAGTCCACAAACTTCAGCGGATCGGTTGAACTCAGGTTGGCGTCGTCAATTTCGTATTGGCCTTCATCCAGCAGTTGCGCCAACCGGGTGCGCGCGTCTATCCGGAAGTGGCGGTCGCATTTGGTGCAAACGTTGAAGTTATCTTCCAGCTCCTTTTTCCAAAGGATCTGGCGGCAACGGTCACACTTCACCCACAGGCCCTCAGTGCGAACCTTCTTCCCGCTGCCCTCAGCCGACGCGTCTGCCGGCTCCAGGCCGGGTGATTCTCGTTTAAACCAACTCATAGAAATTTTCCCGGCTGTCAGCGGTTAGCTTTCCGCGGTAGCTTTCCGCCGTCAGCGCTTGATGGTACGCGCCAACCGCTGGCGGCTGACCCATGCCTCTAATACTCGCTGCCCCTAATACTCGCTGCCTCTAATACTCAATGCCCCGCTGCGCCATCACGCCTTTTTCATAGGCGTGCTTCACTTGTTTCATCTCAGTGACCGTATCGGCCAGTTCCACGATTGTCGGATGCGCGCTGCGTCCCGTCAAGATCACGTGCACCTGCTCCGGCTTGCGCCGCAGCACTTCAGCCACTTTTTCCGGGTCGAGCATCCCATAGCTCATCGCGTAATTGATCTCGTCGAGAATCACCAAATCCCACTCGCCCGAAAGAATGGCAGCCGCACTTTCGGCCCACGCCTCTTCCACCATACGAATGTCCTCCGGATCAGTTTCCGCCCCGCCGACCTTCACAAAGCCACGGCCCAGTTGCTTGATAACGAAGTTGCCGCCAAAGGATTGCACCGCGTCCAGCTCGCCGTAGTGCCACGAACCCTTCAGGAATTGCAGCATCAGCACCTTCATGCCGCAGCCCACCGCGCGCAGGCCCGTGCCCATCGCCGCCGTGGTTTTGCCCTTGCCCGGGCCGGTGTTCACAATAATCAGACCGCGCCGAAGTTCACTCATAAAGTCGTCAAAAGGCCGATCCAATGCTGGTCCAAGGCTGATCAGGGATACCTCTTATTCTATCGGGTGCGCGCGCTGGAAGCGAATGCGCGCGGAGGTTAGTGCCCGCTGTGGTAGGGATGCCCCTTCAGGATGGTGAATCCGCGGTACACCTGTTCCAGCAGCACCACCCGCGCCAGCTCGTGCGGCAGCGTCATCTTGCCCAGTGACAGCACCAAGGATGCCTTTTGCAGGGTCTCCCCTCCAAGGCCGTTCGCAGCACCGATGGCAAACAAAAGTGGCTGCGGATTGGTGTTCTGATGCCGTTCCATGAACTGCGCCAACTCTTCGGAGCTCAACTGTATCCCGCTGCGGTCGAGCGCGACCAGAGATGACGCAGGCTGGCTCGCGGTGCGGGGCAGCAGTTTCAGCAGCGCCTCTTCGCCGTTCAGCGAGAGCGCATCTACATCAGCATATTGCTTGATGCGCTTCAGGTACTCCGCAGTAAGCGACTGCACGGCCACATCTTTCGTGCGACCAATCCAGGCAATACGAACTTTCACTCGGAGAATCCAGAATGCTCATTCTGCTGCGCCGCACCCAAGCTGCTGGCCCAGAAGAAATTAGAGTAAGAAGCCGCCCACGGGGTGAGCGGCTTCTCTTTTTTGCTGCAACCTATTGCGCTCAGTTATGACCTGCTGGCGCCCTTGATTGTATTCCTCCCCAGCAGTTTGGGGCGTTCTTGGTGTTACGCCTGAAAACACTGGCTAACGCTATGCTTTTTTCGCCCTTGGCTTGGCTGGCTTCTTCGCCACCGCTAGCTTCGTTTTGCCTGCCTTCGTTGCCACTTTCTTTACCGCAGCCTTGGCTGACTTTGCCACCTTCGCTGCAACTTTCGGAGCAGCCTTTGCCACCGATTTGGCCTTCGCCGGAGCATTCGCTGCCTGCGCTCGCACCTTGAGCCTGGGTTTCGCAGCCGCCATCACCTCTTCTACCGTCATCCGTTGCGCCGACTTCCACAAGCGCTCCAGGTCGTAGTACCGCCGCGCCCGGTCGCTGAATACGCAGACCACAAAATCCACGTAGTCCAGCATGATCCATTCGGCTTGGTTATAGCCTTCGGTGTGGTTGGCGCGGTTGCCCGCATTCTTCAGGTTTTCTTCCACTGCGTCGGCAATCGCCTGCACTTGCCGGGGATTGCTGCCACTCGCCAGCAGAATGTAGTCCGTAAACGCCCCGGCAGAAAGGTCCATCTGTAATACACACGCATCAAGTGCTTTCTTTTCGTCGAAAGCCTTGAGCGCCGGAAGGATCTGTTTGAGTGTTTGAGTTTTCGTCATGAATTCAGTTGCGAACGCCTTTGTATTTCCGCTATCTACTATTGTAACCACTGCCGGAGCCACACCGGGAATGGGTTTACCGCCATACTTGCCAAGTTAGTCGCGTGCATTGCCATCGGTTGGGTCAACCCTCCTGTTTAGCGTGCTTTGTTGCAGTCTAAGTAGAGTCCGGTCTTGCGAATGTAGCTCGCCACCGAAGGGTCAAGCCACCGTCCCAGTGGTTTACCCTGAGCGGCGGCCGCGCGTACTTCGGTGGATGAAACCTTGTGGTGCAAGCTTTCTAATAGGTGAATCGTTGCTCCCCGCAACATCAGCGACCCGCGGGCGGGCTCTTTGGCAAATGGCTTGGTCACGTGATCGGCCAGTTGCAACGATGCGGGCAACGCCCGCGCCACATCCCGCAGCGAAAAGCCCGGACGACTCGCCACGATAAACTCGCAGCAATCCAGCAACTCTTCGGGCTCGCGCCACTTGCCAATCTCAAGAAATGCGTCAATGCCAATCAGAAAGAACAGCTTGTCGGCTGGCTTCTTGCCGCCCATCACTCGCCGTACCGTATCAATTGAGTAGTTCGCCTGCGCATCGTCCGCCGCCGCGCGACCCAACAGCGAAGGCGGGGCTTCTAGCAGTGAGGGTACAAACGCTTTTTCTTCTTTCGTCGTCCCCGCTGTGGCCAGCGCAACCATCGCGTAACGGTGCACAAACGGCGTCAGCGGACGCTTTTGCTTGTGAGGCGGTAGATGCGAAGGGATGAAATGCACCGCATGCAGCCGGAAGCGCTCCCGCGCCGCATGGGCCAGCGCAAGGTGGCCGCGGTGAATCGGATCGAAGGTGCCGCCAAACAGGGCAATATTCATGCCGGGGCTGCCATCGTCAATCTCCTGACGCAAGTGTCGCCGCGAAATTCAGTTTTGGCAAGCATTTGTTATGACAGTCCGGTGAAAATCCCCAGAAAGCGTACCCGTAAAGTGACGGCCTGCCCGGCCCGTCGGTCCTAGCGCTTGCTTTGCCCCATCGGCGTAAACGGCACTTCGTCCTGACCCGCCAACTTCTCCGCCGCGCGATTTTCATCCACCGCATCGGCCAGCGCGAACTTCAGCGCCTCAATGCCTTCGCCGCTTACGGCTGAAATCTCAAACAGTGGAAGCTTGCGCCGCTTGGCTAAGGCCCGCAGCTTCTTCAGCTTCTCGGGATTCGCCGCATCCACCTTGGTCGCTACCATCAGCACCGGCCGGTCTTCCAGATGCGCGTCACCATAATTCTTCAACTCACTGCTGATCACCTTCACGTCCTTGGTCACGTCGTCGCGCCCGCTGGAGTCCGAAACATCCACCAGATGCGCCAGCACCCGGGTTCGCTCAATGTGCCGCAAGAACTGGATACCAAGCCCTGCACCTTCATGCGCACCTTCAATCAGCCCGGGGATATCCGCCACTACATAGCTGCGGGCATCAGGCTCTTGCCCCACCACAGCTACGCCCAGGTTCGGCTGCAAGGTGGTAAAAGGATAGTTCGCAATCTTCGGCTTGGCGGCGGAGATGCGCGAAATCAACGTGGACTTGCCCACATTCGGGAAGCCAATCAAACCCACATCGGCGAGCAGCTTCAGCTCTAGCCGCAGGTTGCGCTCTTCGCCTTCGCGGCCCATTTCAAACTCTCGCGGAGCCTGATGGGTCGAAGTGGCGAAACGCGCGTTGCCGCGTCCGCCTCGTCCACCTTTGGCGATAATCAGCTTTTCATCAGGCCGGGTAAAGTCATGCACCTGCTCCCCGGTGTCTTCATCGAAAACGACCGTGCCCACCGGCACTCTGAGGATGACGTCAACCCCCTCTTTGCCCTTCTTGTTCGAGCCTTCTCCGTGGCGTCCGCGTTGCGCCTTGTATTCTGGATTGAACCGGAAATGCACCAGCGTGTTGTGGCGCTCGCTGGCGATCATAATCACGTCGCCACCATCGCCGCCGTCGCCGCCAGAGGGCCCGCCAAAGGGGACGAACTTCTCCCGCCGGAAGGCCATGCATCCGTTGCCGCCGTTGCCAGCGCTTACGCGAATTTTTGCCAAATCAATGAACATGAAAACGGCTGACTGCTGCTTAGGACTGATTGCTGATGACTGCTTGCTGATGACTGCTAGGGCACTACTTTGAGGAGCGTTTCGCTGCCGACCTAGCCTCCCGCTACAAAAACAACGCCCCGTCCGGGCAGGACGAGGCTGCTGCTGCGGAAATGATTGTAAGCGCATCGCGCATTGCGGCTGAGAATGTCAGCCTGCAACGCGATGCGAAACCCAAAAGCTAATTCGCGGCGACCGCTTCCCCGGCCAACTCCACGGCCAACGGCGTTACCGAAACAAACTTGCCCAATTGCCCGCGATCGCGGAACACCAAGTGTCCCGTAATCTTGGCAAACAAGGTGTCGTCCTTGCCCCGGCCTACATTCACGCCGGGCTTTAGCTTGGTGCCGCGCTGCCGCACGATGATGGTTCCACCCGGCACCAGCTGCCCGCCGAATGCCTTGATTCCCAGCCGCTGCGCGTTTGAATCGCGCCCGTTGCGGGAAGTTCCTTGTCCTTTTTTATGTGCCATAACTCAACCCTCGACCTGCTGAAATCAAATCTTCCTTGCCCATTTTGAACTGGCAGTCGCTGTGACTGCCGCGAGCCGCCGCTACTGCTTGGCGGCGCGCGCTACCGCACGAGTCAACGTGCGCAATGCCTTCTTTTTAGCAGCATGGCCGGTCGGAGCCGCCTTTACTGCCTGATGCCGCTTGGTCTTCTGGTCCAGCTCGGTGCCTGTCTCTTCCAGTTTGGCCTTCTTGGCCGCCACTGCCGGAGCCTTTACCGTATTGCCGCCGAAGCCAATCTCTGTGATGCGCAGTGCCGTAAACGGCTGCCGATGTCCGCGCAGGCGCTTGTACTGCTTGGTCCGCTTGTAATGGAAGACGATAATCTTCTTGCCGCGGCCCTCTTCTACAATCTCACCCACCACACGGGCATCTTCGCCCGCTTTGGAGATCACGCCGTCACCAGAGGAAACTGCCAGTACTTCGCAGGCCACTTCCTGCACACCCTCTTCGGTCTCTACCTTCTCGACCTGAATCACATCCCCGGCCGCCACCCGGTACTGCTTACCACCAGCGCGGATCACCGCGTACATAGATCGTGCCTCCAAAAAGATTCGCCACCCCGGCTCCTACTCTGCTGCCATGCCGAAACTACGGCAAAAACTCGCCCGCCGGGGCTCAACTGCCTGCGTTCGCTATGCTGCTTGCTGTTCGATCGCGCTTTGCTTCTGTCGCGTCCCGCTTAAATCAGCCAGAGGGAACGATAAAGACTAGGGCGCACACCACCCCAGAACGGGGCAGGATGTACAGGCAAACCTCTTAATTGTAGCGGGCGGGGGGGACGCGCGTCAAACCAAGCCGTTCCATTTGACCGCCCAAGCAACTTGACCCGCCCAACTTGACCCGCCCAACCAACCCACCCTACACTTCTCCCGCGCTGCATTTTCCTGTTTTCCCCGAGGTCCCTGAATGAAAGGTTTTCACCGTCTGCTTCCCTCGCTCTGTGCCCTTGGACTGTTCACCGCCAGCGGCCTCGCTCAAGCGCCTCCGCCAGCCTACGATGTCGTGATCTCGGGCGGTCGCGTGATGGACCCCGAAACCGGTCTCGATGCCGTTCGCAACCTCGGCATCAGCCACGGGCGCGTGGTGCGCATCAGCATCGAACCTCTCAACGGAAAACGCACCCTCGACGCCTCCGGCCTCGTAGTAGCCCCGGGATTCATTGACCTGCATCAGCATGGGCAGGAGCTCACTTCGCAGCGCGTCAAGGCCATGGATGGCGTGACTACCGCACTCGAGATGGAGATTGGCGTTCCCGACCTCGCCCCGTTCCTCGCCGAAAAGCAGGGCAAGTCGCTAATCCACTATGGCTCCACCGCCAGCCATGTCGCCGCGCGAGCCTTGGCTTTCGGCACCCCAACCCAGGAATTGACTCCCACCGCCGGCCAGGCCACAGACGACCATGCCACTCCGGCGCAGATTGCCGCCATGCGCGAACGGCTGGCGCATGAAATTTCACTCGGCGCACTCGGCGTCGGCATGGGAATCCAGTATGTGCCGGGCGCGACCCGTTATGAGGTTATAGAAATGTTCCGCGAGGCGGCCTCGCACGGATTGCCCGTCTTTACCCACGTGCGCAGCTTCGGGAGGGTAGAACCCGGCTCCAGCATCGAGTCCATCGGCGAGGTAATCAGCGCGGCCGCCATCTCGGGTGCCTCCCTCCACATCGTCCACATGAACAGCAGTTGCGCCAAAGATGGGCTGGAATGCCTGAGCATGATTGCTGGGGCGCGCGCCCGCGGCCTCGACGTCACCACCGAGGCCTATCCCTACGCCGCTGGCATGACGGGCATCACTTCGGCCCTGTTCAACCCCGGCTGGAAAGAGAAGCTGGGCGTGGACTATGACGCGATCCAGCTCCCCGGCACCGGCGAGCGACTCACCGAGACCCGCTTCAACGAACTGCACAAGGGCGCGCCGCAAGAGGTGCTGCTATGGGGCAACACCGAGGAGATGGTGGACCAGGAGATTCCAAACCCACTGGTGATGATTGCCAGCGATGGAGGACCGGGGCACCCGCGCAACGCCGGAACTTATTGTCGTGTGCTCGCGCGCTACGTGCGCGAGCGCGGCAACATCACGCTCATGGACGCGATCCGCAAGATGAGCCTTATGCCTGCCCAACGGCTGGAGAAAGCTACCCCCGATGCGCGCCGCAAAGGCCGCCTGCAAGAGGGTGCCGATGCCGACATTGTAGTTTTCGACCCTAAAACTGTCAGCGACCGTTCCAGCTATCAGAAGCCCATGGAACCCAGCGTTGGCATGAAGTATGTGCTGGTCGGCGGTACTCTCGTAGTGGACGAAGGCAAACTGGTGGAAGGTGTGTTCCCCGGCCAGGCTCTATTGGGCAAGGGCAAGCAGTAAGATGGTGGGGCCCATCCTGATCCCGCAACTGACGTGGCATGCAACGTGGCATGAGGATGGGGCAGCAAAACTCAAATAGAACGGCAACTCCGCAAGCAGAATGAGGAACCAATGCGCAAGTTAAACAAGTCAAACAAGTCAAACAAGTTAAATATGAAGTGGCTGGCAGCGGCGCTGGCATTGGGGTTTTGTCTGGTAACGCTAGCCTGCAACCCCACTCCTGCTGATACTAGCGCGGCCGATGCCGCAGCGTTGCAGAAGGCCGATGAAGCTTGGTCAGCCTCCGCGCAAACCAAGTCCATTGACACTTGGATGTCGTACTACACCGCCGATGCGGTGCTGCTGCCCGGGAATGTACCCTCGGCCACAACCCCAGCCGACATTCGCAAAAATATTGAACCGCTGTTGGCGCTGCCCGGCCTGACCATCGGCTGGAAGGCAACCAAGGTCGAGGTGGCAAAGTCTGGCGAACTCGGCTACCTCTATGGCACCTACCAGATGAGCTGGGACGACGGTAAAGGTGGCAAGGCCAGCGAAAACGGCAAGATGACTGAGGTCTGGCGCAAGCAGGCCGATGGCAGTTGGAAGTGCGTGGTAGATTCGTTCAGCTCAGATGCCCCGCCCCCGCCAGTAACTCCCGCAGCTCCGGCCAAAAAGCCGATGACGAAGCCGATGACGAAGCCGATGAAAACGAAGATGTAGCTGTAAATCGGCGATCCAAGCAACTCTCCCCACTAGGGGTGCCCCGTCCAAGCTCCGCTTGGGCGGGGTTTTTTACGCGAAATCACTAGACGGGCGAGATGCCCGCCCCCCTAAGGGCAGTCCCCCCTATGCCAGCGCGTACAAATACTCCACAAACGATGCCACCGCGCCATCCATGCCTTCCACTTTGGGGTTGGTCGAATCAATCAGGTAATACTCATTGGGCGCGTGGGCACCGGTGCCATGTCCTAGGCCAAAGTGGCCTGCGGGCAGGTTCAGAGGCGCGGAGGTGAATACCCATCCCGGCCAGGATCCCGCTGAGCGCGGCCATAGCAGCGGACTCAATCCGCGCTGTTTGTAGACCGCCACCTGCGCCTGAATCAGTTTGCTGCTCGCATCCGTCTGCGTCGGGTCATAGCCACCACTCATGTTCACTTCGATGTCGCCGAAGCCGTGCTTCGCCAGATGCGCCTTCAGCAGATCCAGCGTCCCCAGCGCGGTCATGTCTGGCACCAACCGCATATCAATTTTGGCCACCGCGCGATGCGGCAGCACCGTCTTGCCGCCGGGCCCGGTATAGCCCGCCACTAACCCTTCAATATTAATGGTGGGCTGCGACTCCAGCCGGATCAGCGAATCCAGCCAGTTGGCGTCTTTTGCCCAGTGTTGCACCCCCAGCTGCTTTTTGGCGAGCGCCTCGCTCCCCGGGATTGCGGCCACGGCCTCCAGCATCTTGCGCTGCTCCTCACTCAGCGGCTTGGCTTTGTCGAAAAACCCTGCCACGGCAGGCGTGTGACCATCGGCCATCACTAGCGTATTCAGTGCCTGCACCAGGTGCCATGTCGGACTATCTACCTGCGCTTCCAGGCTGGAGTGCACGTCATGCGAGGGACCGCGTCCCCACTTTTCTCCCGTAGAAACCAGCTCTAGCTCCACGACCCCTTTTGCGCCCAGCGTAATCTCTGCGCTGCCATCCGCCCCCTGCGAAGCGTAGGGCATAAAGACGCCGATACACTTGCCAAGCTCGGCCATGACTTTGGGATGGCGCACGACTTCGGCAAAGTGCGGCGAGCCAATCTCTTCTTCGCCCTCACACACCAGCACTAGGTTCACCGGCAGCTTTTTGCCCGAGGCTTTGAAGGCATGCAATGCGCCGAGAAATGCCGTCTCCGGCCCCTTCTGGTTCACCGCGCCTCGACCCACACAGACTTTGCCCAAACCGTCTTTTTCAACAATGCGGCCTTCGAGCGGTGGGGAGGACCACTCTTCGGGCACAAACTGCTTCACGTCATACATAAAGTAGATGCCGACCGTGGTCGCCGCACCCGAATCCAGCAATCCAAACACGCCCGGCTTACCGGTGGTGGGGATAATCTCCACGCCAGTAAAGCCAGCCTCCCGTGCCAGTTGCGCCATATACTCCGGCCCCTGCGGGTAGTTACGGTTCTCCGCCGCAATGGAGGGCAGCGCAATCCACTCCTGCAGGCGCTTCACATTGGCCGCGTGCTGCTTAGGAATCTCACCCAACACCGACGCCCTATCGCCAGTTTCCATGGCAAACGCATTCGCCATACCGGGCATTGCTGCCACTGCCGCTGTTGCCAGTGCTGCTTGCACAAACTCTCGTCGGTTCACCCCAAAATCATTCGCGTCAGTCATGTTGTTCTCCTATGAGTTCTCGAACAAATTTTTGCGTTGTGCTCCATGCTATTCCACCTACGGTTTAACTATCCTTGCTGTAGAGCAGTTGGCGCATGGCTTGCCTGCGCGCTTCATTCACCGCGCTGGAATTCTCCCGATCCAGCGAGGCTATGCCCTCTTGGCGGGCCGCGTTTTCGGCCTCGGCGCTACACTCCGGGCATTGGTTGGCGAAGCCCGGTTTGCCCGGCTTCAGTTCAAACTCTTCTTCGCAGACTACACAAATTTTGATGGGGAATGCCATAAGCGTTCTCTCCCTTCCTCGAGCTGCCCTCCGGCAGCACCTACGTTCATTTCAAGTCTTTCGGTACTTGTTCCGCAAAATCAACCTCAATCATAAGATGCACCACCGGCGGCTCAAGAACCCGTCGCCGAGCAAAGCAGTTACGCGTATGCCCTCCAGAAAAAATAAATGGTCATGCTTATGCCGATGATGCTCACAAACCTGCGCACCAGCACGGGCGGCAGCTTCTGTGCATAATGCGCCCCCAGCCAGCCTCCACAGACCGCACCCGCCATCATCCACAAACCTTCACGCCAGATGATGGCTCCCTTCAGCAAAAACAGTGCCGTGGCCACGCCGTTGATGGCTGCCCCCAACACCGTCTTGATCGCGTTCATGTCATGGATATCGTCGAGCCCGAGCATGGCCAGCATCGCCAGATTCATAATGCCCAGCCCGCCGCCAAAGTATCCCCCGTAAATAGAAACAAACAGCTCGAAGAGCGTAGCCCCGGCAATTGCAATGAGCGTGGCATCACGATGAAACGCGTTCGAGCGCTTGCCAATCACCTTTCCGCCAAACAAAAACAGAAGCATCGCCGAGAGCAGCAGCCACGGCAAAATATTGAGGAAGAGCGCGGCGGGCGTTCGCAATAGCAGAATGCCCCCCACCAGCCCCCCCGCAAAACTGGCAACCAACAGCGGGCCAAAGATGCGCCAGGGAGTGCTGAGCCGCTGCAAGTAGGAGCCGCCACTGGCAGTGATTCCCATGAACAGTGCCATGGTTTGCGTGGCATTCGCGGCGATAGGATTCACACCAGCAAACATCAGCGCCGGCAGCGCCACAAAACCGCCGCCGCCCGCCACCGAGTTAATGGCCGCGCCCAGCGCTCCTGCGAAAAATAGAAAGATGCCCGTTGAGAGGTTCAAACTATAGGTGTATCACAGGCGAAAGCAGCAGACTACGTGCTACCGGGTGAAGGTCAGCTTCATCGCCACCAGCGCCAGCGCCAACACCAGCGTCACCGCGTTGGCCACCACCACCGGCGTGGCTCCAATCGCAAGTCCATACACCAGCCAGAGCAACACGCCAAGCGAGAACGTCAACAGCATGGCCAGCGACAGGTCTTGCGCCGTGCGCGACTTCCACGTCTTCCACACCTGTGGCACAAACGAGACCGTGCTGAGCGTTGCAGCGGCATACCCGATGATGGGAGTAAGAGACACGCCACTATTCTAACGAATTCGCCCCCGCATCAACGGCCAGCCCACCCGCTTTTTGCAGTAGGGGTTCAGTTGCGGATGATGGTGAGACTCGAGGATTGCCATGCAAGTAACGCGTCTGGTGCTCAAGAACTGGCGGAACTTCAAGACAGTGGACGTCGCCCTCGGCTCGCGCGTCTTTATCGCCGGGCCCAACGCTTCGGGAAAATCCAATCTGCTCGACGTCTTCGCCTTTCTGCGGGATGTTGCCAAGCCCGGAGGTGGACTGCAAAAGGCTGTGGAAGAGCGCGGCGGAGTATCCGAACTACGTTGTCTAGCGGCTCGGCGCTACCCGGATATCGAAATCGAGCTGGAACTCGTGGAAAACAAGACTTCTTGGACCTATGCTCTAGGCATCAAGCAGGAGGCGAGGGGACATAGGCAGCCGATCGTTGCGTACGAACGGGTTCAGAAGGACGGCACCATACTCTTGAAGCGCCCTGACGTCGAGGATAGTTCTGACTCCCTCCGCCTGACTCAGACTCATTTGGAACAGATCATTGCTAACTCCAGCTTTCGTGAGCTCGCTAAATTCTTCGAGGCAGTCAGCTACCTGCACCTTGTGCCGCAGCTGCTCCGCCATCCTGGTGCCTTCTCCGGTCCCGGCATGCCGGGAGATCCTTTTGGTCGCGGATTCTTAGACAGGGTATCGCGAACCGTCGGGCGGACACGTAAAGCCCGCTTAGCAAAAATACAAGAGGCGCTTCGCGTTGCCGTCCCTCAATTGAAAAAATTGGAAGACGTGAAAGACGATACTGGTGTTCCACATCTAGAAGCGGTCTATCAGCACTGGCGTCCGCAGGGGGCGAAGCAGCGCGAAGACCAGTTCTCCGACGGTACGCTGAGGTTGATAGGGCTCCTCTGGTCAGTCCTCGATGGCGACTCATTGCTGCTCCTCGAGGAACCCGAGCTTTCACTGAACGCCGGGATTGTTCGCAAGCTGCCCGCTTTGATGTACCGATTACAGCGTCAACGCCAGCGCCAGATTCTTGTTAGTACCCACAGTCCCGATCTTCTCTCGGATCATGGTATCGGTGCCGAAGAAGTGCTCTTGCTCACCCCTGGCGATCAAGGAACCACAGTGCAAGTAGCCTCCGCCATAGCGGAAGTTAAGGACCTTCTTGACGGTGGCCTGAGCGTAGGCGATGCAGTACTGCCTCGCACTGACCCTCAAACCCTGTCCCAGCTTGACCTCTTCCAATGAGCCAGACCGTTCCACTCAACCTCGTGGTGGAGGATGAACTGACGGAACAGGTGATACGCAGAGTCCTAGCGGACTTTCCCCATTTCCATACACAGGTAGTGTATAGCCGCGGCGGATTCGGGTACATTCGCAAGAATATCGGCGGGTTCAACCTTGCTGCGAAAGCTGTCCCGTACCTCGTCCTGACAGACTTGGATGCAAACCCTTACCCTCCCGCATTGATTCAGGAGTGGTTGCCGCAAGGACTGAAGCCAAATTTGATTTTCCGTGTAGCCGTTCGACAAGTCGAAGCCTGGCTATTGGCCGACAAATTCCGGCTGGCTGACTTTCTACGCGTTGATAATCGGCTAATCCCGAGCACCGTCGAGGACTTGCAGAACCCCAAATTAACTTTGATCAATATCGCGAGAAAATCACGAAACCGCGACGTGCGCAAAGATATTTGCCCACGCGATCAAAGCACCAGCAAGATCGGCCCCAACTACAACGGACGCTTGTCACACTTCGTTGCGTCTAGTTGGAACCCGTCCGACGCAGGCAACCATGCAAATAGCCTAAACGGCCTCCTCAGGCGGTTGCGGGACTTCCAACCATCTTGGACATCTTAGGCACACCTTCACTGCAGCAGCGTCAGCGCTTCTTCTTCGCGCTCATCCGGCGGAATCACTACCGCTGCGGCCACCTTGTCGCCCGGTTCCAGATGCAGCAGGCGAACGCCTTGGGTGCTGCGGCCTGCCTCGCGAATCGTCTTGGTGTCTATGCGGATGATCTTGCCATACTGGCTAATCAGCATTGCTTCGGACTCTTCGCTCACCAGCATGATGCCGCTGACGCGGCCATTCTTCTCGGTGGTCTTCACATTGATCACGCCTTTGCCTCCGCGGGTTTGTAGGCGGTAGCTTTCCACCGGCGTGCGTTTGCCGTAGCCATTTTCCGTGACTGAAAGAATCAGGCTCGGCATCTCTACCTTGGAGTCTTTACCCTTCTTGCCGTTGCCAGCTTTCGGGGTAATCGCCATACCAACAATATGATCTTTGTCGGCGATATCCATGCCACGGACGCCATACGCTGCGCGGCCCATGGTGCGCACATCGCCTTCTTCAAAGCGAATGGCCATGCCTTTATGCGATGCGAGGAAGGCGATCTGATTGCCGTCGGTGAGTTGCGCGGCCACCAGTTCGTCGTCTTCGTCAATGCCAATGGCGATGATGCCACGCGCCATCACGTGCGAAAAATCCTTCAATTCGGTGCGCTTTACCGTGCCTTTGCGCGTGGCGAAGAAGACGTTGCGGCCCTCTTCAGTCAAGTCGCGAGTGGCCACCATGGAGCGTACGGTTTCGCCCGGTTGCAGCGCCACCAAGTTGCTCACATGCTTGCCCTTGCCCGCCGCGCTGATGTCTGGCACCTCATACACCTTCAACCAGTACACGCGCCCGCGATTGGTAAAGATCAACATATAGGCGTGCGTGGACGCCACAAACAAATGCTCGACGAAGTCTTCGTCGCGCGTCTTCATACCCATGCGTCCAGTGCCGCCACGCCGCTGCTGGCGATAGGTGGAGATCGGCGTCCGTTTCATGTATCCGGTGTGGCTCACCGTTACCGCCACTTGTTCGTCGGCGATCAAATCTTCCAGTGTGATCTCGGCAGTTTCATCCTCGATCATGGTGCGGCGGGCGTCGCCGTATTGCTTGCGGACTTCTTCCAACTCTTTCACGATCACGCTACGCAGCTTATTTTCGGACGCCAGAATGCTTTCGTACTCCGCAATCTTCTTGCGCAACTCGCCCAGTTCGGTAACGATTTCGTCAATTGAAAGCTTGGTCAGGCGATGCAGTTGCAATTCCAAAATCGCTTCGGCCTGCCGGCTGCTGAAGGTGCGCGCCATGCCAATGGCGTAGTCATCCTCATTCGTCCCAACAATCTTGACCACCGAATTGCGGCCCTTGCCATTCGGCCCAAAGTGCGCCACCAGATTCTCACGCGCATCCACGCGGCCATTGCTGGCGCGGATAATTGCAATCACTGTATTCAGGTCGTCGAGCGCTACCTGATAGCCCACCAGTACGTGCTCACGCTCGCGCGCCTTCATCAACAAGTAGGCAGTACGCCGCCGCACTACGTCCACGCGGTGATCAATAAAGTGCTGCAGCGCGGTAGCCAGCCCCATCTCTTTGGGCTGGTTCCCCACCACCGCCAAAAAGATCATGCTGAAGCTTTCCTGCATCTGCGTGTGCTTGAACAACTGGTTCAGCACAATCTCTTTTTCTGCCGTGCGCTTCAGCTCAATCACAATGCGCATGCCGTCGCGGTCGGATTCATCGCGTACGTCAGAAATATCGTCCACAATTTTGTCGTTCACCAGCGCCGCAATACGCTCCACCAGCTTGGACTTGTTCACCTGATAGGGCAGCTCGGTAACGATGATCGCTTGCCGTCCACCGCTGATCGGCTCTGAGCCGCACTTGGCGCGCATCATAAAGCGCCCGCGGCCAGTGCGATAGGCCTCCGCTATGCCTGCACGTCCGTGGATGATGCCTGCGGTGGGGAAGTCCGGCCCTTTCACCACTTCCAGCAACTGCGCCAGCGAAGTCTTCGGATCATTCACCAGCATGATCGCAGCGTTCACAATTTCCGTCAGGTTGTGCGGCGGGATGTTCGTCGCCATGCCAACGGCAATACCGCCGGACCCATTTACCAATAAGTTCGGGATGCGCGTTGGCAGCACCGTTGGCTCGGTGGTGGAGTCGTCGTAGTTGGCGACAAAATCTACCGTGTCTTTATCAATATCCGCGAGCAAGTCTTCTGCGATGCGCGCCAAGCGGCACTCGGTGTACCGCGATGCCGCTGGCGGGTCGCCATCCACTGACCCGAAGTTGCCTTGCCCATCCACCAGCGGATAGCGCAACGAGAAGGGCTGCGCCATGCGCACCAGCGCGTCGTACACTGCAAGGTCTCCGTGAGGATGGTACTTACCCATGGCGTCGCCGGTCACACGAGCGCACTTCATGTACTTCTTGTTGTGGAACAGTCCCAGCTCTCGCATCGCGTACAGAATGCGGCGGTGCACCGGCTTCAATCCGTCGCGCACATCCGGCAGCGCCCGGCCAATAATCACCGACATCGAGTAGTCGAGATACGACCGCTTCATCTCATCTTCAATGTTGATGGGGATGATGTCAGCCGCACCCGGCGAACCGGGCGAGTTGGGGTCAAGAGGCAGTAGCGGATTGTCAGTGTTATTGTTGTCGTTTGCCATGAAGAAAACAGACTCGCGGATGGCCTATAAGCTCTTGGTTTTACAGGAACTTAGCAGCACAGATTTATATCTGATTATAGCACATTGACGAGCCTGAAACAGGGGTGGAAATTAGACCCAAATCGGCACAAAAAAGCGCCCAATTTTGGGCGCTGGAACTAGGCTAAAACTACTGGAATATCAGGGTCAGCACCAGCCCTACTGCGGCGGCAGTTTCGGTAACTGAAAGTCCAGCCCGCGCTCGTCATTCGCTTTAACCGTGGCTGGCACGTTCAACTCCGCCAGCGCCACTTTGCGCGGCTTGGTCGGAGTAGACAAATCAAACAGCGTGTCGCCTACGATGGCGTAGTTGCTTACTTCTGATTGATGCCCATCGGCAAACACCAGAACGCTGGCAGGTTGCGGCCCCGGAGCTGCTGCCTGCGGGAGGGGCCCTGCTTCAGCCTCGATCTCGCTCGCGCGCTTTTTGTGGAGTCGAGCTTCTTCATCGGCAATCTCATCCCGCAGCAGGGCTTCGTATTGCCGCAGCGCCCGCACCTCAGTACGCGAATAGCGCGGAGCCTCGGTAACTGGCACAATTGCGCCGCTTTCATCCACTTGCACGCCGCTCGGGGTGTAGCCGAGGTACGGCTCAGAGATCGAAGGATACCCCGGCACGTAATAAACCGGGTAGCCAAAGGGATAGCCCGCAGCCGCGCCATTCCCGCGACGAATTCGGCGATCGTCGTCAAAGGCGCCAAACGCGCGGCCGCCCGCTGGCTGCCCGAAACCAGGAGAGGTGACGCTGGGCGCAAAGCCGCGCGGCCCGCGCACGCCGCCAAAATTGTAGGAACTCACCGAGGCAGGGACGCCCTGCGCGGCTGCGTAGGGTGCGCAGGGAACGAACAACACCGCCGCCAGCACAACCGACAGCACCAAACCAGCCAATGCTGCCGGAACCAGCGCCTTCGGGTTGGCCTTATGCTTCACAGCCCTAGCATACTCCCAATTTACTTCGACGCACGAGCGGAGAATTACGTTATCCGGCTGGCGCGATTTTTCTGGAATTACTTAACGGCAGGCGATGAAACGATGCAACTAGGTAACAGCCACTTGCAGTCGCAATGATTCCGCCCATGCCGATACGATGACAATCCCAAGGGCTGCAAGCCACCACCAACGCACCTTCGTCTCCGCCAAATCAGCCGTCACGCCGCCAATCATCTGGCAGAGAAAAGGCAGGGCAGCGCCTAGCAAAAAGTCATTACGTCCGCAGCCTAGAAGTTGCCCGGACAACAAGAGTACCGCCGCAGCAACCAAGGGGCCTACATTCCCGAAGTAGCGCGCACGCTTCCAGACCAGCACTATCCCTGCGGCGATGGGGGTAAGCATCACCAGTGCCGGACCGAATACATAGATCTGCTCCTGCAGCGCTGACGCGGCCGCATGGCCATGCAAAGGGTTGTCCATCCTCAGCGTTTGCCAAAGAGCGCTTGCGCTGAAGGCGTGTCCAGCCCAAAGCGCGAATAGTGCCACCACCACCGCCGCGGCCAGAATGGCCGCAGCAGCCTTGCGCCGCACCGGTGCCAGATACCAAATGACGCAGAGCACCAATGGCAGCAGCACCACGTAACGATACCCACCGCACGCGGCCAGCACCATTGAGATCGCCAGCAGCAGGATGCGCCGCGCGTTCCACAAGACTACCGGACGCGGCGCATACAAAGTGTGTGCCACCGCGACGCTGCAAAAGACCGCGCCGTAAGCGCCCCAAGCGGGTGCAAACGATGACGCAAAAGGCAGACCCTCTCCGCCCATGAAAGGTACGAGCGGCGATGAGCAATATAGCGCCAGCGCTACCAATCCGCCGAGCGAGCCGTAAAGTCTCCGCGAAACGTACCAAAGGGATAAGCCCAGGCTCAGGGGAAATACGGCGGAAAGGCTCGCCGCCAGCCACACGCGTCCCGTGGAGCCGAGAGCGTCCTGCAGCGTGGCAGGCAACACACTCGCCGGGTCGGCCATAATGCGCAGCAGGATTGGCTGGCCCTTGGGAGCAGCGATGGCCCACTCCCGCAACTGCTCTGGTGCGAGTGACTGTAACGTCACGCTCATGCACTGCCCTGCAAGCATCAACAGCATAGCGGCCGCCGCTGCATTGGCGCGATGTTTTCGCCATTTTCGCCACAAGATGCGCCAGCCCCAGCCGCTGGAGGCAGATGCCGCAGGCAATTGAGATATGGCATCCTCGCGCAATTTGCTCCCCATTGTCACTCTGGTGTTTTACCATGTTGCAGCCATGTCAGATCAGCCGCCACACTCCGGAACTCCCGACGCCGCCACCCCAGCCACGCCCCCACCAGCATTGACTCCGCCACCCACTGACCCGGGCAGCTTGCTTCTGCTGCACGGCGAACTTCGCTCCGACTGGCGACTGCTGTTCTATATTCTGCTGCTGCTGCCCACCACCTGGCTCTTGAATGTCGGCGGCCACGCCGTGCTGCATCCGCCAAAAATCTGGGGCGAGCTGATTGGGCGCATCGTCTTCTTTCTGGTCGCCCTGCTGCCCGCCCTTTTGATGAACTTGTTCGAGCGGCGTCCGTTTGCCAGCTACGGCTTGCCACTTCGCTCAGCCTTTGGACGCAACTTCTGGGTCGGTGCGCTGTGGGGCTTGGCTTCACTCAGTCTGCTTTTGGGCGTGATGGCCGCTGCCGGCGCTTTCCACATCAGCGCCCTGGCTCTACAGGGTGCACACATCTGGAAGTGGGCCGCCTTCTGGGGCGTCGTCTTCCTGTTTGTTGGCTTTTCCGAGGAGTTTCTCTTTCGCGGCTACTCGCTCTACACCCTGACGCAGGGCATCGGCTTTTGGCCCAGCGCGGGCATCTTTTCGCTGCTGTTCGGTGCCGTGCATATCAGGAACGGCGGCGAATCGTGGATGGGTGCCGCTGCTGCCGGCTTGATTGGTTTCTTCTTTTGCCTCACCCTCCGCCGCACCGGCAACCTGTGGTGGGCGGTCGGCTTCCACGCTGCGTGGGATTGGGCGGAGTCTTTTCTTTTCTCGGTTCCCGACAGCGGAACCATGGTGCAGGGTCACCTCGTCAACTCCACCTTTCAAGGCCCCGCCTGGCTCACCGGAGGCAGCGTCGGCCCCGAAGGCAGCCTGCTCGTCTTTGCGCTCATCGCCGCCGTGATGTGGCTGTTCGCCCGCATGTATCCCGCGATCAAGTATGGGGAAGCAGAAGCTCTGGCGCCGACCGCGTCACTGGTTCCCGCAGCAAGACCGGAATTCACTGCAACGGAGGGCATCGCTGCCCCCGCCGCGCCCGTCCCGGTTTCACCCGATAACCAGCTTTGACGTATTCTGCGGTCGGTACGCCGCTCCCAGGGTGGCGGTGCCGAGCGTGCTACACATCCAGATTCTTTACGTCCAGCGCGTTCTCTTCAATGAACTTCCGCCGAGCTTCCACATCTTCACCCATCAAGGTGCTGAAGATGGTTTCGCACTCCGCGATGTCTTCCAGCTTTACTTCCAGCAAGGTGCGTTTTTCTGGATTCATGGTGGTGACCCACAACTGCTCGGCCGTCATCTCACCCAACCCCTTGTAACGCTGCACCTGCAAATCCTTGCGGCCCTCGGCCAGAATGTATTCTCGCAGTGCGCGAACGGTCTGGATCTCAACGCTTTCCGGCACTGCCTTGCGACGGGCTGACTTTGCGGCCTTTTTATCGGCCAGTTCGGCAGCATCTTTGGCTGACGTGTCCGCACCCATGTCCTCGGCACGCGCGGAATCCGCATTTTCCTCAGAGATTTCCTCTGCTTCCGCTTCGGCATCTTCGGCCAGAGCTGCAGCACCCTTGGGCAATTGATCCACTACATACGGACCCTGCATCTGCTCTTCAATCTGCTTGTATTTCACCATCATCTGCCGGTATTCGGCTGCGCCCGCCAAATCCCAGTTGATCTTGCGATGTGCGCCTTGCGAATCCACAAACATCACTTCCCATAGGTTGTGCTCTTCGTCGAATTGCAGAGTCACTTCTTTGTAGGCACGGTCTTTTGCCGCCGCTTTCAGTTCTTTGGCCAGCTTGGTCAGCTTTTCCGGCGCGGTGTCCTTGTCGCCTTCAAAATCGGCACGCTTGGTCAGGCCCAGTTTGGGCAGTTCCTGGCTCACGCGCTCATCGCGCAGGTGCTTATCTACCTTGTCCAGAAAGCCGAGATACTCGTTCAGCACCGTCATGAATCGCGACAGCCCGGCACCTTCCAGCTTTGCAGCCGATTCGCCATACCGCACCACTAGACCATCAGACGCGCGCTTTACTGTGACCTTTTCGAACTCGCGGTCGTCTTTGATGTATTGCAGCGTCTTGCCCTTTTTGATGGAATAAAGCGGCGGCTGCGCAATGAACACATGACCGCGCTTAATCAGCTCCTGCATGTGGCGGAAGAAGAACGTCAGCAGCAGGGTACGGATGTGCGAACCGTCCACGTCTGCGTCGGTCATCAGAATGATCTTGCCGTAGCGCAGTTTGGCCGGGTCGAAATCCTCCTTGCCAATGCCGGTGCCCAAGGCAGTGATCATGCAGCGGATTTCTTCGTGGCCCAGCATTTTGTCGTAGCGGGCCTTTTCCACATTGAGTATCTTGCCCTTCAGCGGCAGAATCGCCTGAAAGCGGCGGTCGCGGCCCTGCTTGGCGGTGCCGCCTGCCGATTCACCCTCCACCAGATAAAGTTCGCAGCGGTTGGGGTCGCGCTCGGAGCAATCGGCCAGCTTGCCGGGCAAGCCGCCGGAATCCAGCGCGCCTTTACGGCGCGTAAGGTCGCGCGCCTTGCGAGCCGCTTCGCGAGCGCGGGCTGCGTCAATCGCCTTGTTGATGATCTTCTTGGCGACCTGCGGATTCTGTTCGAAAAATGCACCCAACTTTTCGTTGATGACCGCCTGCACGGTGCCAGCGATGTCGGAATTCAGCTTGCCTTTGGTCTGGCCTTCAAACTGTGGCTGCGAAAGCTTCACGCTAATCACGGCCACCAACCCTTCGCGCACGTCATCGCCTTGCAGATTTTCTTTCACATCTTTGAACAACCCCAGCGACTGCCCGGCGGCGTTAATGGTTCGCGTCAGCGAGGTGCGAAAGCCCGAAAGATGCGAGCCGCCATCCACTGTGTTGATGTTGTTGGCAAAGCTGAACACGGTTTCCGAGTACGCATCGTTGTACTGCATGCCAATTTCCATGTGCACGCTATCTTTGTCGGCCTCCATGTAGATTGGCTTTTCATGCAGCGTCTGCTTGCCGCGATTGAGGTGCTTGATGAATTCGACAATCCCACCGTTGTACAGGAACTCGGTGGTCTTGGCTCCCCCGGTCTTGGCATCGGTGATGCGTTCATCGGTCAGAGAGATGATGAGGCCCTTGTTCAAAAACGCCAGCTCGCGCAGGCGCTGCGCCAGCGTGTCATAGCTATATTCGGTGACGGTGAAGATCGTCTTGTCGGGCACAAAGTGCACCTTGGTGCCGCGACGCTTGGTAGGGCCAGCCTTGGTCAACGTGTTTTGCGGTTCGCCGCAGGAATATTCCTGCTCCCAAGTAAATCCGTCGCGCCAAATCTCCAGATTCAGCAGTTCGCTGAGCGCGTTCACGCAGCTCACGCCTACGCCGTGCAATCCACCCGACACTTTATAGGTGGAGCTGTCGAACTTGCCGCCCGCATGAAGCTTGGTCATCACTACCTGTGCGGCGGCGACCTGTTCGCCATCAAGATCCATCATGTCCACGGGAATACCGCGGCCATCGTCAATCACCGTAATGGAGTTGTCGAGGTGAATCGAGACGTCAATCCGCGTAGCATAGCCAGCCAGCGCTTCATCCACTGAATTGTCCACCACCTCATACACCAGATGGTGCAGACCCATTTCGCCAGTGGAACCGATGTACATGGCCGGACGTTTACGCACCGCTTCCATGCCGCCAAGAACCTTGATCGAGTCGGCTGTGTAGTCACCGGCAGCGCCGTTGGTTTCAGCGACGCGAGGTGCTTTGTCGGGGTTCGACGAAGCGTTAAGGCTGGCGCTAGCTTCTGGGCTTGAGGACGTGTCTTTTGTGGCCATGGGACTCCGCGCGGAAGTTGGCAAATCTACTGAATTAGCTGCTGGACTATGGCGATGGTGGAAGAGCTGCTATGCCTTCGCCTGCACCACTCCAATCAGCAGCTCAACTGATTGAAAAATTATCCATTTAGGGCAATTCCGCTAGTCTTGATTATAGCACAGGCAGGACGCAAAACGGGGTAAGAAAAGGGTCTCTTTTTGGCACTGTACCGTCGGCTTTCGGCGGAGCCACATCGGCTTTTGGCAGTGCACCATCGGCTTTTGGCGGAGCCACGTCGGCTTTCGGCAGGGCAACGTCCCGCATCCCGGCTTCAACTGCGGAGCTATCGCTGCTCCACTTATGGAGAACGGAATCGTCTGGAGCCGGAAGCCCAATATTTGCGCCGGGGTTGAGGCAGGGCTGGAAAGCCCTGCTCCACCCACAACGCTCGCAGGTAAGGCGACACTCGCTCGCTAAACCGCCTGTGTGCAATGGCCGCAGCGAGTGGCAGCGATAGGGATATCCATCTTGCACTGAGGACAGGCCTTGGTGACGGGAGCCGCCGCAGCTTCGGGATCCTTCATCCGCGCGGCAGCCGCGTTCATCGGCACCACCACAAAGAAGTAAATCGCAGCCACAACCATCAGAAAGGCCGCGATGGCATTGGCAAAGTTGCCAATGCCAAATGCCCCCTGATTGAATGCGCTGAAGTCAGGCTTGCCAGCGAGAGCGGCGATGAGCGGGGTCAGCAGGTCTTTGGTGAGTGACTCCACCACTTTGCCAAACGCACCTCCGATGACGACACCCACTGCCAAATCCACAACATTGCCGCGCATGATGAAATCACGAAATCCCTTGAGCACGTAAATCCTCCGGTTGGTTCAGGCTGTGTGCCAAAGTTCGCAAGCACAGGCCCACCTTCAGGCGAGCAAGAAAAGTGGCCACGCATTGGTGGCCGAACTGTAACCGTTCACGCCCTTACGGTCAACCCCAAAAGTACAGGAGCCGGAATCTGACCGTCCGGTGGAGCCGCCGCGCATAGAAGTTAAGTACCGCTGTGGGAGCTTGCTACAGCGCACTGAGCGGAAGACGGGCCCGGCGAACGTGGCATTCCCTGCTGCCCTCTACGTCCCTTTGAGCACTCGTTGCCGCGCTGATTTTGGCATTTCGCATGAAGACGGCCCACGAAATGCCGAACTGGTTAGGGAGGCTGCCCGTTTGCCGCACACTGCTGCGGGCTGTCTCTATCTTCAAGTGCTACGCGTGAGGCGCATCCATGAGTCATCGAAATTGTTGGGCAGGTACCGCACTCTTCGCAATCTTGTTAGCGGGCGCGGGTCATTCGGCTTCGGCGCAGTCCGCAGCAGATGCAAAAGTGGACCTGCAGAGTGCCTGTGCCCAGAATGCACAGAGTGCAGCCTGTGTCAGCGCGTTACTGGAGCGCATCCAGCAACTGGAACAGCGCCTGCATGACGTGGAAAACAAGCAGGCTGCGGCTCCTGTGGCTGCAGGGGCTGCTGCCCCAACCGCTGTTGCATCCGAGCCTGCCATGGCCGATGCCATGCCCGGCATGGGCGAATCCCTCGGCATCCCCAAAATGGAGATTCGCGGCTTTGGCCATGTCAACTTTTCCACCATAGACCACCAATCCAGCGTGATTGGCACCAGCAGCCCCAACCTGGCTACCAGCACCTTCACCTTGGGCAACCTCGATCTGTTCATCACTTCTAAACTTTCAGACAAGTTCACCTTCTTGTCAGAAGTAAACTTCGAATCTGGTCTGAACAACACCATCGGGGTAGATCTGGAGCGCCTCATGGTCACCTACGACCACAGCGACGCCTTCAAACTAAGCATTGGACGCTTCCACTCCGGCATCGGCTACTACAACACCGCCTTCCACCATAGCGCGTGGTTGCAGACCACGCTCGGCCGGCCTCGCCTGTTCGAGTTTGAGGATTCTGGCGGCATCCTTCCAGTGCACAACGTCGGCCTAAGCGCCACTGGCCTGCTGCCTTCCGGCAAGTGGGGACTGCACTATATCGCCGAGTTCGGCAATGGCCAGACCTCGCACAACACCATTGATCAAACCGTCCAGAACGTGATTGACGAAAACAACGGCAAGTCTACCAACTTGGCCTTCTACTTGAAGCCGCAGTTTCTCTCTGGCTTTCAGACCGGCTTTTCCTGGTATCACGATCAGCTCACTCCCACCGGTCTCGACAAGCTGAAAGAAGACATCTTCGCCGTGCACGCGGTCTATGTGACGACGAACTTTGAGTTCCTTAATGAAGGGATTCTGTTGCAGCGGCATGATGAAGTTACGGGCACCGACTATCACACTCCCGCCTTCTACACCCAGATTTCGCGCCAGTGGGGTAAGTATCGCCCCTACTTCCGTTACCAGTACATCAATGCGCCCAACCACGAGCCCGTCATCGGCGACGTCAAACTCTACGCTGGGCCTTCCGCGGGGTTGCGCTGGGATGCCAGCACCTTCCTTGCCTTCAAGATGCAGTATGACCGCATCTCGCGCCGTGCCCAGCCCGCCACCAACGGTCTTGGCCTGCAAGTTTCATTCACCTTCTAGGGAGCCCAGACATGAACCGAATTCTACGCATCTTCGCCTCTGTTCTTATACTGGTGCTCTTCGCGATGGTCTGGCCAAGTCCGGCCAGCGCCGCCGATCCTAACGACGTGGCGATCATCGCCAACAAGTCCAACCCCTCCGATTCCATCACCGTCGAGGAATCCCGCAAGATATTTCTTGGCGACCGCAGCACCTGGGCCAACGGCAAGAAGGTAGTGGTGGTGATGCGAACAGCAGGCACCCCCGAACGTAACGCCGTGCTCAAGACGGTTTACAAAATGAACGATGGCGACTACAGCAAATATTTTTTGCAGGCGGCATTTACCGGAAAAATACAGGCCCCACCCAAAGAAGTCGCCTCTGCAGCAGACATGGTTCACTACGTGGCCCAGATTCCCGGTGCCGTGGGCTATGTACGGGCCGGCGAAGTGGATGCCTCAGTGAAAGTTGTGCTGACGATTCACTAGTTGCAATGGTTTCACCCCACAACAAGTTGAGGAGTCATAATGCATTGGACGATTAAGCAAAAGCTCTACGGACTGGGCGGGCTGGGCCTGCTGTTTACCGCAGCGATTGGTATTTTCGGCTATCGCGACATTGCCACGGTTGCCAAAGGCATTGCTAGCGTCGCCGAAACCAGCGCCGCTATGAAGTCGCATCTGGAGGCGGGTATGTTTCTTGATTTGACCCGCGCGGATGTTTCCAAAGTCTTTACTGCCGATGGCGAGCATCGTGACAACGCGGTAAGCGAACTGCAGCAGCACGTCGCCCTGCTGAAAGAGCGGGCAGGCTTAATTCATACCACCCACCTCAACTCCGATGCCCAGAAGGCGCTGGAGCACGAGAGCGACTCGTTAAGCAAGTATTTGGCTGAGCTGGATTCTCTGGTCGCTGCGCGCGACAACCCTAGCGCCGCCGTAAACCAGTTTGGCACCTTCCTGCAAACCTATCAGGATCTGCGTGGCGAAATGGACGCCATGGCTGACACTCTGCAAGCCGAGGTTAAGCAAACCAGCGACCGCAGTAACGCCGTGGTTTACCACTCCAAACTGGCCATCGCGGGCGTGTGCTTCGCTTCCTCTGCGATTCTAATCTTCTTCGCCATCACCATCATCCGGGCCATCAACCGTCCACTGGCCGCTGTCGTGCTACGTTTGCAGGCTTTGGCGCAAGGTGACCTCACTCAGCGGGTGGATGCCACACGCCGTGACGAAATCGGTGAACTCGGCCACTGGTTCAACCAGTCTGCCGAGAACCTCAACCGCGTCATCCTGCAAGTACGTCAGGCAGCAGACGAAGTGCTCGCAGCCGCCGGGGAAATGTCCTCCGGGGCGCGCGAACAGGCCTCAGGTGCCGAGCTCCAGCGCTCCCAAGCCGATGAAGTCACCCACGCCATGGGAGAGATGTCGTCGCGCGTCACAGTCGTCACCGAGCACGCCCGCCAAGCCTCTGACGCCGCCGTGCGCACCGCCGATACGGCCCGCCGCGGAGGCGAGGTGGTCAAATCCGCCTCTGACAGCATTCACGCCATCTCCACTGCAGTGCAGCAAACCAGCGCCACCATCAAAGAGCTGGGCCAAAGCTCACGGCAGATTGGCGAAATTGTTGGCGTGATTGACGAAATCGCAGAGCAAGCCAACCTGCTGGCCCTGAACGCCGCCATTGAAGCAGCCCGCGCTGGCGAACATGGCCGCGGCTTCGCTGTGGTCGCGGACGAAGTCCACAAGCTCGCCGAGCGCACTTCCCACGCCACCAGTGAGATCGCCCGCACCATCACCACCGTGCAAAAGGAAACCGAAAAAGCTGTGCGCGCTGCCGAAACCGCCTTGCAGCAAGTGGGCCAAGGTGTGGAAGCTACCAGCCGCGCCAGCGTATCGCTAAAAGACATCATCCAGATGGCCGATGAAGTTCAGGAGAAAATCAATCAGATTGTCGGTGCCTCAGAAGAGCAGTCTGGCGTCGCCATGCAAGCCAGCAGCAACGTCGACCAGATAGCCCACATCAGCCGCTCTTCCGCCGAAGGCTCCGTTAAGGTTGCCGAGCGCTGCGACCACCTTACCCTGCTGGCGCAAAACCTCGAAGAACTCATCACCCAGTTTGTGGTGGCTGAGGGCGACGAGTCCGCGCCGCCGCATCCCGAAGCCCAAGACTATGACCGTGCGCCAACAGAAGGCTCCGGCATGCAACCCAGGAAGGCTGCCGCCGCTTCAGCCTGAAGGGTGTTGAGCGCACTGGGAGAAAATAAAAGCGGCCACGCGGAGTCTCCGCGTGGCCGCTTTCTGTTGCCGGATGCAAACACCTAGTTCGCCTCAGATACGCATGGGCATAACGATATACCGGTAGTTATATTCCTCGCCTTCGGCAGGACGCATCTGGCCCGCACTCTGCGAATCCTTGAAGTCCATGCGGATGCTGCCCGCACCACTCACCTTCAAGAAGTCCAGCAGGTAGACCGAATTGAAGCCAACCGTCATCGCATCGCCCTCGTACACGGTGTCAATCGCGTCTTCCGATTCGCCCATTTCGGCGGAATTCGCAGAAACCCGCAACTCGTTCTTATCCAGCTTCATGCGCACTGCGCGGGAACGCTCGTCCGCAAACTGAGCTACCCGCAGCAGCGCCCCATTCAGTTCCTCGCCATGCACCACAATGGTTTTGTTGTTGTCTTTAGGTAGAACCGCTTCGTAGTTGGGGAATTGGCCAGTCAACTGCCGAGACGTAAGCACCCGCTCACCCACCCGGAAGAACAGCGTGGATTCGTCTTTGGCGAATTCGATGAATTCCACATCGTCACTATCCAGCAGTGCGCGCAGTTCCACCATCGCCTTGCGAGGCACAAGCGTCTTCAGTTCGCCGGTGATGCCTTCAAACTTCACATTGCTGTTTTCAATATGCGCCAGACGATGGCCATCGGTTGCCACCATGATCATGCTCTCCGGCTTCATCACCATCAGCGCGCCGTTCAGCGTATAGCGCGATTCTTCGTTGGAGATCGCGAAGATGGTCTTCGCAATCAATGTGGCCAACATCTTCGCCGGAATCTTTATCACGCCCGCCGCAGGAAACACCGGCAACGTGGGATAGTTCGAGCGCGACATGCCCACCATCTTGGTGTTGGACCGCCCCGAGCGAATCTGCACCCAGTGGTTATCCAGCAGCTTGATGGAGATGTCGCCATCGGGCAGCAAACGCACGTAGTCGTACAGTTTGCGCGCTGGGATGGTGCAAGAACCTTCCTTCTTCACCTTCGCAGCACAGGCCGTCCTCAGCCCCAAATCGAGATCGGTCGCCGTAATGGATAATTTGTCATCCGCAGCCTCAAACAAAAAGTTTGAGAGGATGGGGATGGTTGCCTTGCGCTCAACTACACCCTGCGTCAAGGTCAGTTCCTTGAGCAGTTCAAACTTGCTTACGGTAATCTCCATGGTCGTTCCCGCCCCTGAGTCCACCGAAGTTGCCATTTCTGCTGGCATAGGCCACCCGCTTCGAGGATTCTCTACTTCTTATATAACAAATTAAAATTACTCTAAACCAGTAGTAACAGAAGGACTTGCGGAAATGTGGAAAACTCATTCCCAGTCCTGCACTGGAGCGGCTTTTTAGGCCCTTCCCGCTGTGGATGTTCTACGCTCTCCCGCTGCGCTACCGATGGAAAAGTTTTGCAACCGCTCGCCGCTTCCCCAGCCTTCCACACTTTCCACCACAACTTCCACAGATTTCAGTGGCGAAATTCACAACTGATCCTACGCTTCTCCGCGCCACAAAAGCAGTGCTTTTGCCGGTGCCCCGTCAAGTGACCACTCTTGCGTCAGGGCTTTGCAAAGACGAAAAGGAAGGGTCATAAACGGGCAACAGAAAAGGCCCCCGCAGGGGCCCATCTCTTAAATACCTAAACGCCCAACATCTCGGAAAGTTTGTTGAGCAACCGGTTCAAGTCTTTATCACCCTTGCGCTGCTCATTAATCTTGTTGATCGAGTGCAGCACCGTGGTGTGGTGCTTGCCGCCAAACTGCCGCCCAATTTCTGGCAGGGACGCTTCGGTCAACTGCTTGGCCAGGTACATGGCAATCTGCCTAGGATACACAATAGCGCGCGAGTTATTCTTCTGCTTGATCTCCATCGGGCGCAGGCCAAACTGTTCGCCTACCGCCTTCTGGATGGATTCAATCGTCACTTTGCGCGACTGGGAGTCAATGAAATTCTTCAGCACCTGCTGGGCATAGTGCAGCGTAATTTGTGTACCAATCAGCGACGAATGCGCCACCAAGCGAATCAACGCGCCTTCCAACTCGCGCACATTCGACCGGATGTTGGACGCCATGTACAGTGCCACATCCGTAGGCAGAACCACGCGCTCCAGTTCAGCCTTCTTTTGCAGGATGGCAACCTTGGTCTCCAGATCGGGCGGCTGAATATCAGCAATCAAGCCCCACTCAAAGCGGCTGCGCAGGCGATCTTCAATCTCAGCCAGCTCTTTGGGAGGACGGTCACTGGCAATCACGATCTGCTTGATGGATTCGTGCAGCGCATTGAACGTATGGAAGAACTCTTCCTGCGTCCGCTCTTTTTGCGCCAAAAATTGGATGTCGTCCACCAGCAGCACGTCCACGTTGCGGAACTTGTCGCGGAAGCTGGTCATCTTGTCGTAGCGCAACGAGTTGATCATCTCGTTGGTAAACTTTTCGCTCGAAAGATAGAGAATGGAAAGCTGCGGGTTCCGCCGCTTGATCTCGTGCCCAATGGCTTGCATCAGATGGGTCTTGCCCATGCCGGTGCCGCCGTAGAGAAACAAGGGGTTGTAGGCGCGCGAAGGCCGCTCAGCTACTGCCAGTGACGCGGCGTGGGCAAACTGATTGCCACTGCCAATCACAAAGGCGTCAAAAGTGTACTTGGGGTTAAGCTGCGCCGCTCCATCCCAGTCAAAGCGCGCCTGCGCCACCGGCGCGGCCGCCGGAATCGCGCCCAGCCCCCCATCGTGGCGAATCGGGGTGTGCGCTGGATCATCTTCTGGCGTCACAAAGCGTACGTCGTTGAAGTCCATCCCCAGCACATCAATAGCTTCCAGAATCAGGTCAGAGTAGCGGTCGCCGATCACCCGGAACTCTGGTGTGGGTACGCGGATCACCAGCGTGCCATCGTCGTCGTGGCTATAGCGCGTGGGCTTCAGCCAGGTCTCATACGAGTGGCGGTTTACTTTGCGCTCAAGCGCATCAAGAATCAGCACCCAAGGGTTGGGATTCGGAGTGATAGTAGAAACGGACATTTTTCTGTTTTGCCTTGGGGGCGCGCTGGGCTGGGCAGCGGGCCCGAGCTAATTATGAATTGCATCGGAGGTGCTGGTGTCCTCCGCAGGACTTCCAAAACAGTGCCGGACTTTTGCTGTGCCGCAGCGTTCCGAAGAACGCTTCCGAGGTGGTCCGCCCACTGCAAATGATCATCTGCAACGATGATTAAGCTGTCCGGCATACTAGCATGATTTGAAGCGCGATGTGGAAAACTTTCTGGAAGAATTTTTGGCATTGCACCATAGGTGCGACTTTGCATCGAGCGCGGTGCAGAATGCAGTCAACTCGACCCATCTGCGGCGAGAATATAAGACGTAGCGAGGCAGCCAACGGAGAACAACGGCTCTAGCGGTACACCACT
>JANXUR010000049.1 GCA_025356095.1 Acidobacteriaceae bacterium
TATGTCTCACAGCCACAGCCCGGGACACTCGCACTCGCACGGGCACGCGCATTCGCATGCCGGGTCGGCGCGGGTGTTGCGGATTTCGCTATTCGTCACCGCGGCGTACATTGTGCTGCTGGCGTGGGCGGGACTGCAGTCGCATTCGCTGGCGTTGCTGTCAGAGGCGGGGCACAACGTCTCTGACTTTCTGGCGCTGCTGCTATCGCTGATTGCGGTGTATTTGCAGGCGCGGCCTCCAAGTGCCACTAAAACCTACGGCTACCAGCGCGCCGGAGTGCTGGCAGCGCTGTTTAATGCTTCTACGCTGGTGGCGCTGTCGTTTTACATCGTGTATGAGGCGGTTCGGCGCATCGGCTCGCCCGTGGCCGTGCATCCGGCGCTGATGATGCAGGTGGCGGCGGCGGGTGTGTTAATGAACGGCGCGATCGCGCTGCTGCTGTGGAAGTCGAGCACCGGGCCGGATCACGACGTGAACATCCGCAGCTCGTTCATCCACATGCTGGGCGATACGCTTTCCACGGCGGCGGTGATCGTCGGCGGCTGGGCGATTGCCATGACCGGGCTGAGCTGGATTGATTCGGCGCTTTCGATTGCCATTGCGGCGATGATTCTGTGGTCCGCCTTTGGGATCATCCGCGAGACGCTGAATATATTGCTGGAAGGCACACCCCGCGGCATGGACTGCGAAAGCGTGACGGCGACGATTGCGGCAGTGGAAGGCGTTTGCGGGGTGCATGAACTGCATGTGTGGAGCATCGGCTCACAGACCCACGCACTCAGCTGCCACGTGGCGGTGAATGACATTACGCTTTCCGCCAGCAATGGGATTTTGCGCGAGATCAACCACCAGTTGATGCATGAATTCCAGATTGGGCATACCACGATTCAGTTCGAGTACGGGGCATGCGAGGCGGAAGACGGCTGCGTAATGGAAGAGCGGCGGTAGGGGAAAGCCGTGCCGGTTTCGGACTTTCGGTGGTGGATCAGCCTGGAGGCGCAACCCGGCCCGCTGCTGGGCGCGGGTGGTGCGTGCGGCAGGGGCGGGCGTCACCCTCAAGCGTTTCTGTTCGTCATTCTGAGCCCGCCTAAGCGGGCGAAGAACCCCTACCTCACCGCGAACTCGCTTCGCGGGGCGCGGCGGCCGGGGTAGGGATTCTTCGGCCAAAAGGGGCCTCAGAACGACAAGCACTGGCGCGGCGGCTGGCGCGCGGGCGAGGCGGCTATTGCGCGTGCATCACCGTTGCGACTGCCCGCCCTAGGACGCCCCGCCAAAGAGGGTGACTTGGCTGCGGGTGAGTTGCGGGCCACCGGCTGCGACGATGGCTTCAATGGCTTGATTCACAATCGCGCCGTTCAGGCCGCTGGCCTTGCCGCTGATTGCCGTTTTGCCGCCGACCGTGATGCCGCCGTCGGTGACGGCGAGCCATTGCACGCTGGTGCCGTCCGAGAGGATTACGCGCACGGTGGCGCTGCCGGCTGCAGAGGAAGTCTCAGCCTGCGCGCTGGTTTCACCTTGGGCGGAACGGGGCAGCGCGGCGGCCAGCCCTGCCACCGCCGCTGAGCCAGCCAGCTTGCAGAGTAACTCCCTGCGTCCAGTTTTGCCTGAGTTAGTCATTAGTTCACCGTTAGAAGGAGAGTTATGTTGTTAGTGAGCAGCTTGACGCCGTTGTTTAAAATGACTGCGTTCTCAACGATTGCTTCCTTAATATTGGCGATGTTTACAGAAGCTGGGAGCGAACTGTCAAAGCAGTACGTCGTTGAGAAAGATATATTGGTGCCGTCAGAAGCAAAGCCTAGAGTATCGATTAGGATATCGATCTGTTGGGTGCCTGTCACGGTACAAATGCTCGTAGGGAATGCAACTGCAAATGTTTCCATTTTCAAGTCTCCTTACTGAATCTCAATGGACGCTCGCACATCCTTGCCGACAGTTCCCGAACCTACTGCGTCCCTGATCTGTATACCGTCACCGACCGACACATGATATGTGTGAGTAATGTCAGGGCAATTATTCGTACCGAACGTCACTGGGCAGGTGATGCCGGTTGAAACGCAGGTGGCAATCACAAAACCCGTGCAGTCGTACACAGTAATCGTGTCTGATCCGCTCAAAGTTGGCGCGGCGGTGTAATACACCTGAAGGTTCTTGAGCCAGCCTGCAACACTGACTGGCACCATCGACCCGTTTGCTCCTGTACCTGTGGGGGTGTATGTATTGTTGCAAGCTGTCCCTGTACTGCTTGGGAACATCCCGAGTGTGGTGCCACTCCCCGCAGTTGGCCCCGTGCAGAAGAACGTGAGCATGGCCCCGCCGCCAGTGCTGGGCGACTGCACCAAGTCCACTAAGTGCGGGTTCGTTCCCGAAGCATCACCTACGGCGATGCCGATTGACTCCCCTGCCGGGCACGGTGTGCTTCCGTTGTCTATCGAGAAGCTGGCATTCGCAGGAGTATCGTCCTTGCAAATGTAGTCACCATTATTCCAGCTAGGCATAGATGCACCCGCGTTCGCCACGGGCACCCGCCCATAGCGCAAGATGGTAACCGTGGTGTTTGCCATGTTGTAGGCACCCTGGCCCGGAATGGCGTTGTAAACACCCACCCAATTCTCAGCCTGACCCACGGTCCCGCAAGGGGTCACGGACTGGCGGTTTGCCGTCGTCGTATCCGGGCAGGCCAACTGGCCCACGTAGGGATTGGTTGCCGAGCCCCCGCCGAGGCTGTAGTAGCTCTGCAAAATTTGCAGGGCTCCCTGAATCGAAGAGCTGTTAGGCCCCTGTTTGATCACTTGGCCCGTCTGCACCGTGACCGGGCCAGCCATGGTGGCGCTGCTGCTGGTTGTGCTCATAGTCGTAGCGCCAGTAAAGGTAGACGGCGTGTTAGCGTTCTGCAGCCCTACTGGCTGCGGGCCTACGGTGATTTGGCCAGCCTTGGTCTGCAGGCCGGTGACCGGGTCTACATAGGGTGCCGTAGCAAGGTTAATCGCAGCAGGGAACAAGACGGTGATGTTTGTGGTGGCGTTGGTTGTGATCAGGCGCTTCAACTGCAGCGTGTCGGGAGCATCTAGCCCGCCGCCGCCTCCCGCCACCTGCCAGTACCAACAAGCAGGCCCGGCCGAAGGCGGAGGGGGCGTTCCTGACGGCGTGTAGTCGCCCCACTGGGCCCCGCACATCGCCAAAACCGGAGAAGCGATGTTGGCAGTGCTGGTGGCTCCGGTAGTTTGGAACAGCGTAAGACCTCCGTAACCCGCTGGCTGCAGGATGCTCCAGTTGGGCACGGGGTTGGTGGCACTGCCCGTGGGCGGCGTGGCCGTGCTGGTGACTTCGATGCCAAGGGTGCTGGAGTTCGAAAACCCACTTACCTCGAACAGCGGCACGGTGGCACTGTTACCGGACATTTCCTGCAGCCATAGCAGGGGGTTGTTGAGCGGGCTGCTGTTGTTAGTCAGAACCACACCACTGGTCGCTCCCTGAGCAAACACAGAGGGCAGCGCGGCGAAAATCAGAAATGCCATGGTTAAGGCCCAGCGTGTGGAGAGAGAGCGGGGGGGGGGGGGCCTTTTTAAA
>JANXUR010000078.1 GCA_025356095.1 Acidobacteriaceae bacterium
ATCAGCGCACACCAGAACTACTTCTACTGGGGGCCGCCGAAAGAGCCCTACACCGACTTGATCGTGCTGCAGGATAGCCGCGAGGGATTGGAACACTGGTGTGGCTCGGTGGACTTGCTCTTCGAGCATCACAACGATTGGGGCATGGAAGAAGAAAATGGCCCGGTCTACCTTTGCCACGGCTTCAAGGTTCCGCTGGCCGAAGCCTGGCCGAAGCTCAAGAAGTGGCGATGAGACGCGCTCGCTGCAGCGCGTTAGCTTGCGGTGTGCGGTGACTCCGCCTCCTGTCAGGGTGTGATCTTCCACACCGCGCCGAAACCCGCGCTGCCGCCGTATTGTGACGCGCCGTAGAGGTTTCCGGACGAGTCGAAGGTGAAGCCTGTATAGCCGCTGCCCGCTGCGATGTTTGAGCTGTCGAGCAAGTCATTCACGATCCAACTCTTGCTCGTGCCTGACGAGAATGCTTGGAAGACTTCACTCCCGCCCTGGGAGAGAAGCCCGTAGTATTTCTTCTTGGTGTTCTGTAGGTTGCCGCTCGGCGAATAGGCGACCGAAGACGAATTGAAAGACGACAAAACGGTCGTGACCCACTGACCACTCGAATCCTGCGAGACCTTGTAGACCGTACCGCTGAAAAATTCGCCTCCGCCACTGCTAAGCCCGTAGAAGACCGCCCCGGACGGGCTCGATAGGATGCCTCCGACAATGTTCCACGGGGTAGATTGTGTATTGCTGACTGACAGAGGTGCCACCAATGTCTGCGTCCAGCTTCCATCAGCTTGTGGGGAATATTTGAAAATCTGCGTGGGAGCATTAAAGCTCAGCGCGTAGAGATTACCGCTGCTGTCAAATGTTGGCAGACCCCCAGTCGAGGCTTGTGGTGTGAAAACGATGTCTTGGTATTGCTGCGAACCGTCGCCGGGCGTCGAGAGTTCAAACACCGCTCCCGGCGAAATTCCGAAAATGGCACCGTTGTGGTATACAACCCCGCCTAATGGTGCTCCTTCAGTGTCCAGAAAGCTGTGAATGACTTGAAAAGACCAGGCAGCGGACAACTTAGGTGGCCTCACCAACTCCCACAGTGTTCCATAGCCATTTTGGCCGCCTTCTTGGGTCGTCCCGAATAGATTTCCGCTCGCGTCAACCGCAATGTTGCCAGCAGGGTAAAGCCCGTCCCCCTGCGAAAAGTCATGCAGGTCTATGAGCGTATAGCCGCCACTCTTGGTCGGGTAGAGACGGAAGATGCAACCGTTGAGGGTGGGTCCGCCGAATGAACTGGACCCGTAGATATTGCCTTGGTAAACTGTCGGCGAACCGGTCGGCGACAGGGCGTCAGTCAACTTGAACGAGTACAGGATAGACGTAGAGGACTGACCGAAAGATAGTGAGATCAAAAAAAATGATAGGCAGAAACGCGTCAACATAATCCACCGCCAGGTGGACAGTATCAGGCGGAGAAGCAGTTGTCAATTCCTATATGGGAAAGGTCCTTCATTTCCCAACCCAAACCTTTAGTATTTTCTTGACTTCGCTAGGGAATCCAGCGCAGACTCTCAAATGAGGTGGCCCAATGAATGCTCGTCCCTTCTAGCTCTGGCTGCGGATGTGCGTGTTTTTGGCAGCCTCCCTGTATTGTTCAAGCGGGGTAATGGCGCAGCGAGCCCTGAACTGCAACACCGTCAACAGCCTCTCAGCAACGAATACGAGTAACGACATCATGACGCGGCTCCAAGCCTGCGTGAACCTGCTGGGAACGCTTGGCGGAGGCATTGCCGATGCCAGGGACATGAACGCCTTCTACTCAGGGGCGATCACACCGCCCAGCCCTGGAATCCCGTTTACACTTGGCGCGAAGAACGTCACGCTGCTGCTGGGCAACTACACGATTGTGTTCACCGGGAGCTACCCCACCACGCCGCCGATCACCATACCTGTGGCAGCGACGGGCTTTTCGATCATCGGTCTGGGCGGCGGCGGCAGGAGCGGGGCAGCAAACTCTGTTTTTGACTTCTCCGGGGTCACCCTGCCGAGCACGACAGGCGCAGCAGCGGCACCTGCGTCAATGATCACCTCAAACTGTCCGAGTGCATGCACGTTTGCCGGATTCCGTATCCTAGGGAACATCGCGCAGAGCCCGTCGAACACCACGACGCCCCTGACCGGCAGCAACGGGTTCGCCACCGGCGGCGCTGCCATGAACGTTACGCTCGACGACGTAGATGTGGTGAACTCCTCGAATAACGGCGTTGTCTTGGGCTTGGGCACTATGGCGTGCACGGACTGCACCGTCCGCAACAGCTACGTATCCAAGATTTGGCAGACAGGAGTCGTGGCGGTCAACGTTACTAATTTCAAGGCGCTCAACAATGTGGTGCTGGACACAGCCCTGTCCATAGCCACATACCCGGGTCCGAGCGCGCCGGTTGGGGGCGGCTTCGGAATTCACACTCTGGGGTCGCAGGCTGGAGATCAAGTACCTTCGTCTTATGTGGTCATCAAGGACAACTACGTGGGGACCAGCGCGACTGGCAGTGGCGCAGCGAACGTGTGCATAAGCTCCAGCAAGATTGGCTGCAATCAGGGAATTCAAGCCGACAGCTCTGTGCACTGCACCATTGCAGATAATTACCTTGTCAACACACAGAAAGAAAGCATCGCCGTTAGCTGCACCGACGTAGTCGTTCAAGGCAACCACATCTATAACCAAGTCTGGCCAAACCCGCCGAGCGGCATTCCGGGCCAAGGTTGCGTCTCGGTATTTGGATCTGCTGGCACTGGCTCGCCCCTTGCTGCGCCATTTGCTGGCCAATTTATTGTGAGGGACAATATTTGCAATATTAATGTCGGCTCGCTCAGCACCCAAAGTGCTGGCTACGTGGTGCAACTCCACAATGGTTCGGCGGGCAATGGCGGCGGGTTTGTGTCGCTATCTAATGGCGTTGTTTCGGGCAATATTGGGACGGGCAATTTTCTCGTTGGACTCCAATTGACGCTAATGGATACTGCGAATACCTACCAAGATAGTGACATAATCGTGCACGACAACAGCTGGTTTTCCAGTAATATGGGTGCAAAATCGTTGGGAACAAGTTTGGCCTCTGGAACACAGACGTTAAGTGGAAACCTGGGTTGGTGGGGTAACCGAGATAATGCCTCAACAGTAAGCGTGCCGAATCCAAATATGTCCGGCACCGGTATGCCTACCGTCGCCCTGACGTTCAGTGAGGCTGCGGTTGCCATGCAAGAGTCCGCCGCGCCCCCATTTGGGAGCGGAATCGACGCGCTATGGGGTGATTCTGCGACCCACGCCCTGATGATGAACCCGAACAATTCTGCGGCCAGCTACAAAGTGGAGGGCCTCAGCGGAGGCTTTGTCGCTGGGGGCGGAACTCTTCCGAAGTTTGACACGAACGGTTTTTTTGTAGACTCAGGCATACAAAACGGCAATATTGTTCAAATGTCGCGGAATATTAATACGACATCTCCGCTTACCGGTGGAGGAAGCTTGGTTTCGGATCTCACTCTGGTCTGCTCGACGGCGTCGTCATTACAGTCCGGCTGCCTCACCTCGACAGACTGGGTGACATTCAACGCAAAAGCACCAACAGCAAGTCCGACGTTTACCACAGCAATCAACACGCCAGTAGTCCAGGTGAACGGGTCAACTTTCACAACGAGCGCTTCTGGCTGTTCTGTTACAGGAGCGAGTTTGACGGGTGGAGCGACCGCTGGCACCTACCAGATCAACACAGGAGGCACGGGGTGTGCGGTCACACTTACTATGGGTGGGGGTGCCAGCGCGACACACGGATGGGCCTGTTCAATCAATAACCTCTCAGGAGCCACGCAACACCAGACAGGCACCACCACAACAACGGCGATATTCAGCGGTCAAACAGTAGCAATGGACGTTCTTGTGTTTGCCTGTACCGCATACTAAGTGACGTTGTAAACATTAAAAAAGGCACGGCGTGAGCCGTGCCCTTGATTCGTGCAGCCAGTTCCCTACAGCGAGCTCATCTTCGACAAGAACTCACCGTTAGTGCCAGTCTTGCTCATACGGTCCACCAACAGTTCCATTGCTTCCACCGGGCTCAGCGGGTTCAGCACTTTGCGCAGCACCCAGACACGTTGCAGGTCTTCCTTAGGAATCAGCAGTTCTTCCTTACGTGTGCCCGAGCGCTGAATATCAATCGCCGGGAAGACGCGCTTATCTACCAGCTTGCGCTCCAGGATGACTTCCATGTTGCCGGTACCCTTGAACTCTTCAAAGATCACATCATCCATGCGCGAACCGGTATCAATCAGCGCAGTGGCGATGATGGTGAGCGAGCCGCCTTCTTCAATGTTGCGGGCCGCACCAAAGAAGCGCTTGGGCCGCTGCAGCGCGTTGGAATCCACACCGCCGGAAAGCACTTTGCCCGAAGGGGGCACAATCGTGTTGTAAGCTCGCGCCAGCCGGGTAATGGAATCCAGCAGAATCACCACGTCGCGCTTGTGTTCCACCAGCCGCTTGGCCTTTTCAATTACCATTTCCGCGACCTGAACGTGGCGGGCGGCGGGCTCGTCAAAGGTGGAGGAGATAACCTCGCCCTTCACCGAACGCTGCATATCGGTCACTTCTTCCGGACGCTCGTCAATCAGCAGAACGATAAGCACCACTTCCGGATGATTGGTGGTAATGGAGTTGGCAATGGACTGCAAAATCATCGTCTTGCCAGCTCGTGGCGGCGAAACGATCAAGCCGCGCTGCCCCTTGCCCACGGGCGTCAGCAGGTCCATCACGCGGCCAGTAAGGACCTCGCGGGTGGTCTCCATCTTAAGGCGTTCGGCGGGGTAGAGCGGGGTCAGGTTATCGAACAGAATCTTGTTGCGGGCTTCCTCGGGCGATTCAAAGTTCACAGCCTCGATCTTTACCAGCGCGAAGTACTTCTCGCCTTCATGCGGCGGCCGTACCTGGCCGCTGATGGTATCGCCTGTCTTTAAATCAAACTTGCGAATCTGCGAAGGCGAAACATAAATGTCGTCTGGGCCGGGCAGATAGTTATAGTCTGGCGAGCGCAAGAAGCCGTAGCCGTCGGGCAGAATTTCCAGCACGCCTTCGGCAAAAATGTGGCCCTCTTTTTCACTCTGCGCCTGAAGAATCTTGAAGATCAGGTCCTGTTTGCGGAGGCCACTGGCACCGGGCAATTCCAAGGTGCGGGCAATCTTGGTCAGTTCTGTAATGTTCTTTTCTTTGAGTTCAGCGATGGTCATGTGTCACCTGATTGGGAAGAGGATTTACGGCAGGAAACTTCAAGGGGCAGGACATTTTTATTCGGTACAGCGACAGCAGCGGGCGTTACGCCGCCCGCCGCTGCATTTCTTGGACTTTCTCCATCTCGGGAAAACTCCCGGGAACCGCATCCGAAGACGCGATACGATCCAGAACCTCGTTCATGGTTTCTTGGATGCGGGTGTTAGGACGGTGAAACTTACGTGTCGCCTTAGACGCCAGCTGACACAGCATATAACGATTGCGCATATTGGTTACTGCACCGAAAACACGGTCCGAACGCATAATGCAAACTCCTTCGGAGAATTCATCCTAAGCCACATCACCCAGCTTTTCGCTAGGCAATCACCCCACCCACCATGCAGAATACTGCCCCTGAGAAGTAGTTGGAGCCGGCTGGATACGAATTTCGAGATGCTCCCTCACCCCAAAAAGTTGCCATTTCCTTTATTTTTCTTGAACTTGGAAATGACCACCCTTGGGAACGGCCCGCCCGGGCACCAAAAAAATGCATAGCTGCTAACTGACAGCGATGGCCGTAAATACTTGGGAACTGACCTAAGTTACAGGGATTATACGACCGAGTCAAGAAAAAAGTCACCCAGCTTCTACAAATCTGGATACCAAAAAGGGTATGGCCTCATGATAACCGAACTGTCCGGTTAAGCGCTTGCGTCGCTCCACCACCAAATCCCCCCCTACACCCAATACGTTCGGTCCAGCGTCCGATACTGAATGGCCTCGGCGATGTGTTTGGTGGCTAACGGGCCGGTGCCTTCCAGGTCGGCGATGGTTCGGGCCAAGCTATTTCGTGCTTGACGCCAGTCCGCCTTTGTGTCAGTCTTAAACAAGGTAACTTCCACGTCGCTCCATCCCCCGGAGTCTTAACGTGAAAGCTGGAAATCGGCCGTCCCCAGGGGTAACACCGATTTCATTTTGA
>JANXUR010000080.1 GCA_025356095.1 Acidobacteriaceae bacterium
GACTGCAGTCCCGCCCACGCCAGCAGCACAATGTACGCCGCGGTGACGAATAGCGAAATCCGCAACACCCGCGCCGACCCGGCATGCGAATGCGCGTGCCCGTGCGAGTGCGAGTGTCCCGGGCTGTGGCTGTGAGACATATCAGTGGCTGAGTTCCAGTCTAGTGGCGCAGCGGGGAAGGCGGCAAGCGGAAGGGGGGGTATGACGACTTACATCTTGCGCGGCCTGCGGCAGGCTCTCACCTTTCCCGCCGTCTAGTTCTAGAATCGGCGCGGGATTTTCGGGAGCTTCATCGAAAAATGCGCGAGTTCTCGGCGGCGCACGGCGTTGGCCGTACACCCCCCCTGTAAAATCCCTGCATGCCCTTTTTGCCCGCCGCTTCGCTCTTTGGACTTGCCGCTGCCCTCGCCTGGGGTTGCGCCGACTTTCTGGGAGGCATGGCGGCCAAGCGCGGACCCGCGCTCATTACTACCTGCATCACGCACGGCACGGCGCTGACGCTGGCCGTGACGCTCGCGCTGGCTACCGGAGCCGCCTTGCCGCCGCTCCACGCTGTGCTCTGGGGATTCGCTGCCGGAGCCACCGGGGCCACCGCCCTGGCGCTCTTTTACCACATCTTGGCGCAAGGCCACATGGGCCTTAAAACCGCCGTTGCCGCGCTGCTGGCGGCGGCCATTCCCGCGCTCATCGGCATCGTGACTGAAGGCTGGCCGCACCCCGTGCAAGCCGCCGGATTCACTCTCGCGGTCGTCGCCATTCTGCTGTTTACCTATGAAGATGGCGGCTTCGCCGTCACCGAAGGCATGGGCACGGCCGCGCTGTGCGGGGTGGCCTTTGCCGGCTTCTATGTGTTCACTCATCTGGCGGGCAAGGTCTCTCCGTTTTGGCTGGGTGCCACCACGCGGCTTGCCGCCCTCGCCATTCTGCTGCCCATCATCGCCATCGTCCGCCCCACGCGTCCCGCCAATCCACGCGGAGCCCTAATCTTCGGGATCGCCTCAGGCACCTGCGACCTTGCGGGTACGCTTTGCTACATCACGGCCAGCCAACTGGGCCGCCTAGATGCTGCCGTTATTCTCTCTTCGCTCTATCCGGGGATGACCGTGCTGCTAGCCTTCTTCTTTCTGAAAGAAAAGTTTACCGGTCGCCGCGCTCTGGCCATGCTGACTGCGCTGGTGGCCGTTCCGCTCATTGCGGCCGGTTAATCGCTGCCGGTAAACCTTGCCGGTTGCGCTACACTATCAGCGATTTGAGCACACAGATTTCGGCGGCATAATTCGGCAGGTCAAGTGAGTTGGCCGAGGGGGACACATGCGTTCGATTCCGTTTGCAAGATTGGTTGCGGGTCCTGTGAACCCAGCGGGCGACCGTATGGTGGCGGCGGACAACCCCAAACCGCTGCGTCGGTGGCAAAGGCGGTCTTCACAATCAACGGGCAAGTGCAACTGCCTGAATAAGCAAACTTGCGCGCAGCTTCAAGTGCGAAACGATGTTCAATTCTACTTATTTCTACTTAAGGATGCGGGGGCTTCGATGCGACGATTACTTGCATTTCTCCTTTTGCTGACCATTACCGGAGCCAGAGCCTCTGCTCAGGAAAAGTTTCCCTCGGATGCGATCCCACCCACTCGCATGGATGCCTACTCGGATTTGGCCGTGCAGTGGATGCAGGAGTATTTACGTATTGACACCACCAACCCTCCGGGCAACGAGGCCCGCGCCACGGCTTGGTTCAAGCAGATCTTCGACGCGGAGGGCATTGAAAACAAGACCTTTGAGTATCTGCCGGGCCGCGGCGACTTCTGGGCGCGCATCCCCCACAACGTGCCCGACGCACAAGCCAAGCGGCCCATCGTCCTGCTCAGCCACATGGACGTGGTGACCAGTGATGCCACCCGCTGGAAGCATCCGCCATTTAGCGGGATGATTGCGACTGACGAGGCGGGCGGGCCGACGATCTACGGCCGGGGCGCTCAAGACATGAAGTGCGACGGCCTGGCCGAGCTCATGGTGATGGTGATGGCCAAGCGCGAGAAAGCGAAGCTCGACCGTGATTTGATTTTTCTCGCCGTAAGCGACGAAGAAGCCGAGGGCAGTGGCACTGACTGGTTTATTGCCAACCAGCGACCTCTTCTGGGCAATGCCGAGTTCCTGATTAATGAAGGTGGCGAGAATGTTCAGATTGACGGCAGAGTAAGCCAAGTGGCTTTAGATACCGCTGAAAAGTCTCCTTTTTGGTTGCGAGTGGAGGCACATGGTCGCCCCGGGCATGGTTCAAGGCCGAATGTGGAGTCTGCTCCTAATCGCCTAGTTGCTGCGCTCGATAAGATTTTGGCTTGGCACACCCCGCTCAAGATGCTACCCGTGGCCGAGGCGTATATGAAGGCTGTCGCGCCGACTTATCCCGCGCAGCGCAGGTGGTTTGACGACCCGCATGCCGCCATCTACGACCCTGCCTTCGCCAAGTGGGTAGAAACAGACGAGTTGATCAACTACATGGTTCGCAACACGGTGCAGTTGACCATGCTGGGGGGCAGCGACCAGACCAACGTCGTTCCGCCGGTGGCATGGGCCAATCTAGATGTCCGCCTGCTTCCCGGAGAGGATCAAAATGCCTTCCTCGCCGCCATCCAACAGATAGTGAACGACCCCAATGTAGTCATTACTCCCCAAAGCGAGGAGTTCCGCGTAGCCAATTCCGCTGGCGTAGATACTGGGTTGTTCCGCTCGATCCAGAGGGCTTCTGCGCGCTACTGGCCCGGCGCAATCGTGGCCACAAAAATGACGAGTGGCTATGACGAGAACCAACGGTACCGCCCCCTGGGCATCGAATCGTACGGATTTTCGGCTTATGGCAACACGCTCGAAGAAGGGGCCACCGAGCATGGCAACAACGAACGCATCCGCGTAGAAGAAGTGCGGCGCGGCGCAAAAGTGCTGTACGACGTAGTGCTGGGGACGGAGTAGGGTTGCGGTGGAAGAAGCAAGCCACGCAGGGAGCTACACTAGGCCTTAAATTGACCTTAAATTGACTTCAAATTGACCTGAAATGACCTCTGCTAAATCTGTAATCGTCGGCACGGCTGGACACATTGACCACGGAAAGACGTCGCTGGTGAAGGCGTTGACCGGGATGGATGCTGACCGGCTGGAAGAAGAGAAGCGGCGGGGCATCACCATTGACTTAGGGTTTGCCTCTCTGGAACTGCCCATGCCGGCTGGAGGAGATGTCCTCCGCCTCGGCTTTGTAGACGTCCCCGGGCACGAGCGGTTTGTGCGCAATATGTTGGCGGGCATTGGCGGGATTGATGTGGTGCTGCTTGTGGTTGCGGCCAACGAGGGCATCATGCCGCAGACGCGCGAGCACCTTGACATCTGCCGATTGCTGGGCATCCGGCGCGGCATCACTGTGCTTACCAAGAGCGATCTGGTGGATGCCGAGACGCTCGACGTGGTGCGCATGGAAGTGGAAGAGTTTCTGCGCGGGACATTTCTCGACGCGACGCAAGCACCGGTGATCGCCGTCAGCACCGTTACAGGTGCGGGCATTGCTGAGCTGAAGCTGACCCTGGCACGGGTGGCGTCGCAGGCCTTGGCGAAAGATGCGGCTGCTTTTGTGCGGCTGCCCATTGACCGTGTCTTCACCATGAAGGGTTTTGGTACGGTGGTGACGGGCACGCTGATTACGGGCACAATCGCGGCCGCTGGAAGCCAAAGTGAATTGGGAGTCTTCCCGGCGCTGGCGGGTTCTCCACAACGGGTGCGGGTGCGTGGAGTGCAGGTACACGGCGGGTCGGCAGCAGAAGCTCGCGCAGGCGAGCGCACGGCGCTGAACCTCGCCGGGGTGAGTGTGGAGCAACTGGCGCGCGGCATGATGCTGGCCACTCCGGATGCGCTGGTGGCATCGCAGAGGATTGACGCGCGGTTGCACTTGCTGAGTTCAGCCAAGCCGTTGAAGCATCGCGCCAAGGTACACTTCCACGCCTACGCAGGCGAGCAGATTGCCGAAGTGTACGTGCAAGGTGACGTGAAATGCGTTGTGCCGGGTGGCAAAGCACTGGTGCAACTGCGACTGGCCGCACCGGTGCTGCTGCTGCCGGGCGACCACTTTATTCTGCGGCAGTTCTCTCCGATGGTGACGATTGGTGGCGGCGAGGTGGTGGATGCACATCCGCTGGCGAAATCGGCTAAATCGGCGGTGTCGAGCAAGGGTGCGTCCAAGGGTGCGTCCAAGGCCGAGGCGGCGCGTTGGCGGGAGATATTGGCGAGTGGATCGGCGGAAGAAAAACTAGGGGCGCGGATCGCGCGGCGTGGAAGGGACGGGCTGAGTCTGGCGCAGGCTGTCGCCGAAACCGGACTGCGGCGCGAACCGTTGGAGCAACTGGCAGCAACGCTGGTTGAGGCGTGCAGCGCAGTCCGCACCAACGATTTGTTTCTTGATGCGCAAGAGTTTAAGCAGCTCGCGGAAGAAATGCTGAAAACAGTTTGGGCGTTCCATGCGGCCAATCCGCTGGTGGCGGGCATGGGCCGCGGGGAACTGGAAGAAAAGTTGAGAGCCGCGCGAGAGGTGTTTGCGTTCACGCTAGCAGCGCTGGTGCGGGCGGGCAAACTCGGGCAAACGGGCGAGGCCGTTCACGTCGCCGGACGCAGCGTGCAGATGAAGGATGACGAAACTGAGGCGCGAGCAGAGATTGAGCGGGGCTTCGCCTCGGCTGGATTGCAGGTGCCAGCGCTGAAAGAGGTGTTTGCCGGGTTGAAGGTGGACCTGGTGCGCGCGCAAAAAATCGTCACCCTGATGCTGCGCCAGAAGACGCTGGTGAAGGTGAGCGAGGAGTTGGTCTTCCACGGCAAGGCGCTGGAAGAGTTGCGGGCCAGGGTGCTGGGGCTGAAGAGCACTGCAGGCAGCGCGCAGACTTCGCCAGTTCGGCTTGACGTCGCCCGCTTCAAAGAACTGACTGGAGTTTCGCGGAAGTATGCGATTCCGCTGCTGGAATGGCTGGATCGCGAACGGGTGACGCGGCGGGTAGGCGATGCGCGAGAGCTTCTGTAACGCTAATGTTGGGCAAGACGGGATTGCGGGGAAAATTCCACACTGGCGGGGAGTGTGGCCAAAATTTATACTATAGTATAGTTATTTAGTTGCTATTATATGAATTTGCCATGCGTTTTTGAACCCCGTCCCCGCTAAACCTACTTCCCGCCGCTCCTGAGTCTGCTACCTGCTTCGCTGCACGCGCGCAGATATGCCTCTAGCTCTGGCCTGCCTTGGTGTGCAGCCCAATCTGCCGGAGTTCCCCCCCACAGCGCATCCTTCCAGTCGAGCCGGGCGCCACGCTCCACCAACAGATGCACTACCGCTTCCTGTCCGGCGGCCACCGCTTGATGCAACGGCGTCGCGTGCGAGTGGCATCCGAGCGGGTTGTAGCGATTGGGGTCTTCGCCCGCATCGAGCAAGGTGCGGACGATCTCTACGTATCCAAACTGCGCCGCCAGAGCGAGTGCTAAATGGCGCTCGGCGGGGTTGGCGGCACTCAAAAGGTGCGCGCATTCTGCGGAGCGGCCCAGCGCGGCCGCCACCGGCAAATCCACTATTACCCCCCGCCGGATTAAGGCAAGAACCGCCTCCTGCTGGTTGTGCGCGGCTGCCGCGTGAAGCGCGTTACTGGCATCCGCGCCGCCATCGCAAAGCAGGTCAAGCAACGGCACCTGCATTTTGCACTCTCGCGCAACGCGGCCTGTGGCAACCAACAGCAAGGTTTCGTTGCGCGCGGCGATGTCAGCGCCAGCGGCGAGAATCTCGCGGGCCACATCCACGATATTCGCAGGCATCTTGCCATGCCGCACCGGATTTTCCGCTACAAACTCCAGCAGGCTCGGCGAGCGAAAGTAGTTGCCGCCCTCGAACAGAACGTGTTGATGCACCAGCTTCGGATGCTGACGCAACCAAACTCGCAGCCCCGCCGCATCGCCTGCGTCAATAAGACCTACAGCGTGTTGAAACACGGCATCTTCAATGCGCTCATGGTGTGGCAAGTGCAACTGGTCGGCCAGAGTGGGCTGCTCGATGTGCCGCTTCAACCGCGCCCAACTCGCAAAGCCATGCACACGCGCAATCGTAAGCTGCGCGTCGCTCAGGGTAAATTTGGCGTTGCATATGTCCGCATCACTGGCAGAAGCGAAGCGCGGATGAAACTCACGAATGCGTTGTGCGGCTTCCAGCATGGGCGCAGAGGAGGCGGGGCCGAACTTGCCGCGCACCAGACACAGCATATCTTTGGCTTGGTACTTCAGATGGTCAAGGCTTGGATTGGGGGGCAGGCGACGAACTGGCATAGCGAACTTCCTTTCGTGGGCCCGAGGTCCGCAGGCAAGTGGGCAGAAAGTGAGTTCGCACAACCCAGATGATGGCAAGCAAGGTGGACTTCTGTCCTCTCCGCGGACCGGATGCGCCCTTTGCGCGCTGGTAGAGTATCACAAGCAATGGTAGGGTCAGTGGCTCGAGTGCACTGCGTCCTGCTGTAATCTACAGGTGTGTCTAATCATTTCTCACCGGACTTACCAGCCTTACCAGCCTCACCGGCCTCACCGGCCTCACCGGCCTTACCGGCCTTACCGGCCTTATCGGCAGAAACTTCACCCCAACCCATTCGCGTCATCGGCGCGGGCCTGGCGGGCTGCGAGGCGGCTTGGCAGTGTGCGCGGCGCGGCCTCGCGGTCGAGCTGTGGGAGATGCGTCCGGTGCGCTCGACCCATGCGCACCAAACGGCGGACTTCGCCGAACTGGTGTGCTCGAACTCACTGAAGTCGGATAGCGAAAACACCGCGCCGTGGCTGCTGAAAGAAGAAATGCGGCGTGCGAACTCGCTGCTGATGCAACTAGCGCGCGAAACGGCAGTGCCCGCAGGCCATGCGCTGGCGGTGGATCGCGAGGTGTTCGCCAGACGCGTGACCGAGGCGATTGCCGCCGAGCCGCTGATAACCATTCGGCGCGAGGAGTTTACGCAAGTGGACGAGGGCAGCGGCTACACCCTGCTGGCGAGCGGGCCGCTTACCTCGGATGCACTAAGCGCGGAGGTGGCGCGGCTGAGCGGCAGCGAGCATCTCTATTTTTATGATTCCATCAGCCCCATCGTAGAAGCGGATTCGATTGACATGTCGCGCGTTTATATGGCCGCGCGCTACGACAAAGGCACGGCGGATTACATCAACTGCCCAATGACACGCGAGGAGTATGAGCGCTTTCTGGATGCGCTGATTGCCGCGCGTCCGGTGGAAGGCCACGACTGGGAGAAGCTCAACTATTTTGAAGGCTGCCTGCCGATTGAAGAGATTGCGCGGCGCGGGCGCGACACGCTGCGCTTCGGTCCCATGAAGCCCGTGGGACTCATTGACCCGCGGTCGGGCAAGCGTCCGTATGCAGTGGTGCAGTTGCGGCAGGAAAATCTGCGGGCGGATTCGTACAACTTGGTCGGCTTTCAAAATCACCTGAAGTTTGGCGAGCAGGCGCAAGTGCTGCGGCTGATTCCGGGGTTGGAAAACGCGAAGTTTCTACGCTATGGGCAGATTCACCGCAACACGTATATCAACGCGCCCACGCTGCTTACCTCCTCGCTGCAAATGCGGGCGCATCCGCGCGTAATGTTTGCGGGGCAGATTTGTGGAGTGGAAGGCTACGTGGAGTCGGTGGCGACGGGGCTGCTGGCGGGCTTGTATCTGGCGGCGCTGGTGCAGGGTCGCCTGCCAGTCACGGTGCCGCGCGCCACAGCGCATGGCTCGCTGGTGCACTACGTGACCGGAGCCGACCCCAAACATTTTCAGCCAGCAAATATCACGTTTGATCTGCTGCCCACGCTGGAGCCGCAAGTAAGGGATAAGAAATTGCGTCAGCAAATGCGCTGCGAGCTAGCTCTGCGCGAGTTTGCTGCGTGGTGGGGAAGCCTGCCGATTCCATCTTCGGCCCGCTAATCCCTCTCCGGAACAAATCCTTTGATTCGCTCGTATCCTTTTTTGTACTCGTTCGTCCAACCAGCGGGCCGTGATGCGAACTTCTGACCTTTTCCGCGACGTATTCCGCACCTTGTGGTCGCACAAGTTGCGCTCCCTGCTGACTATGTTCGGCATTGGGTGGGGCGTTGTCTCCATTGTGGTGATGGTGGCGGCGGGCGAGGGGCTGCGGGCAGGACAAGCGAAGCAGCAAGCGAACTTCGGTAAAGACGTGATGATTCTGTTCGGCGGGCGCAGCAGCATGCAGGTGGGGGGGCAGCGGGCCGGCCGCGTGGTGCATTTCGTGGACCAAGACATTGCGCCAACGCAAGCCGAAACTCCTGACTGTCAGTACGTGATTCCGGAGTTGGGCCAAGGCGAAGTGAAGGCGCACACTGCATTCAACAATGCGTCGTTCGGGGTGAATGGATCGTATCCCGAGTTCAGCGAGATTCGCAGCATTGGGGTGGCAGAGGGCCGCTACTTTAATTGGGACGACGAGCGGCAGCGCAGACGCGTAGCGTTTCTCGGTGCGGAGGTGAGCAAGCAGCTCTTTCCTTTCGGCCAGGCTTTGGGGCAGACGGTGTATCTGAATTCGATTCCCTATACCGTCGTCGGGGTCATGCGCAGAAAGGATCAGAATTCAAGCTATGACGGTCCGGATGTGCGCAAAATTCTGATTCCCTTCGCGGCGATCCGGCAGGATTTTCCCGACAAACCTCCGGGAACGCCCTACACCGTGGATCGGCTGCTGGCGACGCCGAAGTCGCTGAGGCAACACCTGGCCTGCAAGCAGGAGCTACGCGTGGTGCTAGGCCGCTTGCACGGCTTCGACCCCCGCGACAAAGAAGCCTGCTTTATCTGGGATACCGTGGAAGGCGCCAAGGCGTTCCAGAAGATGACCGACGGAATGAAATATTTTTTGGGCGGAGTCGGCATCATCACACTGCTACTGGGCGGACTCGGCGTAATGAATGTGATGCTGGTGGCAGTCCGGGAGCGCACTCGGGAGATTGGAGTGCGCAAGGCGCTAGGCGCGCCCGCAGCAAGCATTCTGCGGCAGTTCTTTTTAGAGGCGCTGGTGATCGCGGCGTCCAGTGGCAGCGCTGGGTTATTGGTAGCTTATGGCTTCTGCGCGCTCGTCAATTTGCTGCCCATGCCTCCGTTTTTCGCCGGCTTGGTTGCGACTTGGCAGTCGGGGGCACTTGCCTTCGGGTTGCTTTCCACTGTGGCGATTGTAGCCGCGATGATTCCGGCGCGGCAGGCCGCTTCAATTGATCCGATTGAGGCGCTGCGCTATGAGGCGGGTGGCTAACCATGTTGACTGACATCATCAAACAAGCTTGGAGTGCGCTTTTGCGCAATCGTACCCGCAGCTTTCTGACCATGCTGGGCATCGTATGGGGCATCGCAACGGTCACTCTGCTTCTCGCCTACGGCAGTTCGTTCCGGCAGATTTTGAGCGGAGGCTTCGCCGCCTTTGGCAAAGGCGCGGTGATTGTGTGGCCGCAACAGACCAGTGAGCAACCGGGCGGCCAGCGTGCAGGAAAAGTGGTGCGCCTTGAGGAAGCGGACGTGGACATGATCAAGGCGAACGCGACGCTGGTGAAGCACGTCTGTCTGGAATCCACTCAGTTTTTATCCATCGCTTATGGCGACCGTCAGGCAAGCACAGCCATTCGAGGAGTTTGCCCAGAGTATGGCGACATGCGAAACGAGATTCCGAGTGATGGTCGCTGGATCAACGCTGGCGACATGGTGGAGCGGCGGCGGGTCGCATTTATAGGTGGCAAGATGCGCGAAAAACTATTTAGCGGCCGGCCAGCGGTGGGCGAAACCGTTTTGATTAAAGGTGTCCGCTTCACCGTCATCGGCGTGATGGACCGAAAGATTCAGTTAAGCGACTACTTTACCAGCGACGACGAGTCGGTCTGGATTCCCTACTCCGCCGCAGCGGATATGTGGGATGCGCGGTATGCGCAGGTGATGGTTTTTGAGCCAGTGGCGCCGCAGTTTGAAAAGCAGGCGACCGATCAGGTGCGAACTGCGATTGCCACCCGGCAACAGTTTTCAGCCACCGACCCCCAGGCATTCCAGATTTACGGACGTGCCGAAGAGAAGCCGATTATTGACGGCATCACGCTGGGTTTGCAAGGCTTGCTGCTATTTGTCGGTGCGCTGACGCTGGGCATTGGCGGCGTCGGCGTAATGAACATCATGCTGGTGAGTGTGGATGAGCGCATCCGCGAGATTGGATTGCGGCGCGCACTGGGCGCGCGCAAGCGGCATATCACTCTGCAATTTCTTGCCGAGACTCTGATGATCATGGTGCTGGGAGGATTGCTGGGCATCGCTGTGTCGTATCTAGTGGCTGCCGCCGTCGGCACCGTGCCGCTGATGGGGCCACTGTTCGAGGATGAGTCCGGCAAGGCGGACATTCACCTGCACATTTCGTTCGCTACGGTAATGATCTCGGCGCTGGTGCTGCTGATCGTAGGAGTCATCAGCGGCTTGGTGCCCGCGCTCAAGGCATCCAAGCTCGACCCCGTAGAGGCGCTGCGCTACGAGTAAAGGGCCGCACTGTGCGTGCGGCCCCCGCGGGGTTGCTTGCCCCGGCTAGTTGGTGCCGCTGCCGCTGACCGGCGTGAGCTGCGGGCTGCCGCCGCCGCTGTCGTAAACCGCCACGTTGCTTTGCCGGAAGCTGGCGAGCGACGGCGTGAAGGTGACGCTGATAGTGCAGCTCCCCTTGGCCGCCACCGACGTTCCGCAGTTGTTCGTCTGCGCAAAGTCCTTGGCGTTGTTGCCATTGAAGCTGACCTTGGTGACGTTGAGCGCACTGGTGCCGTGGTTGGTCAGGGTGATGGACTGTGGGGCGCTGGTGGTTCCCTTCTTTACGTTGCCAAAGTTCAGGCTGGCGGGTGAGAAGGAGACTAGCGTCCCGGTGCCGCTGAGGGGCAAGCTTTGCGGACTCCCCGGCGCGTTGTCGGTGATGGTGACCGCGCCGGACTTCGCGCCCTTGCTGGAGGGCTTGAAGGCGACGGCGAAGGTGCAGGTGGCCCCGACGGCTACGGTGGCGGGGCAGGGACTGCGTAGCAGAAAGTCTCCGGTGGCCGCCATGTTGCTGATGTTGAGCGTGGCGTTGCCCGTGTTAGTCAGCGTCACCATTTGGACGGGAGTGACCTGGTTGACCAACTCGTCTCCAAAGTTGAGGCTGGCGGGGTTGAGCGAGACGACGGCGGTGGTGCCGGTGCCGGTAAGCGCGATCTGCTGAGTCGAGCCGAGGGCATTGTCGGTGAGGGTGATGAGGCCGACGCGGACGCCCGCACCGAGCGGCGAGAAGGTGACGTTGAGCGAACAGCTGGCTCCGGCGGCCAGGCTGGCGCCGCAGTTGTTGGTTTGGGCGAAGTCGCCGGAGTTGACGCCGCCGAGCGCGATGCCGGAGATGCTGAGCGGGGTGGCTGCGGTGTTGGTGATGGTCACCGTCTGCGGCGGACTAACAGTGCCACCCGCCTGCGCCCCGAACAGCAATGCACCGGAAGACATGCCAACCGTGGTCTGCAGCAGGATGCCAGCACCAAAGCTGCTTCCCCCGAGCACAATATCAAGACGCCCATCACGATTGAGGTCGCTAGTGGCAACAGTTCTAGGCCCGATTTCAGGAGTTGAAAACAGTAGTTCGGGTTCTAGGGTTCCATCGCCGTTTCCGAACAAAATGGAGACCGTTCCGTTTCCAGTAGTTGTGCCGCTGCAGATTAAGTCTCCGCAGTCGTTTGCAACCACAACATCAAGCTTCCCATCTCCATTAAAGTCGCCGATTGCAACTCCGGTCGAGTTGGATGTTGTTGCATACTGCTGAGCTGACTGGAAGGTGCCATCAGAATTACCGATAAAAACTGAGAGTGAGGCCTCTCCCGCAACGTTTGTTTCTTCCGACACGACAATGTCAGTCACACCATCGCCATTGAGGTCGCCCGTAGCCATAAAAAGCGCGCCGTTTGGCGCAGCGTACTCGGAAGCTCGTTGAAAAGTGCCGTCGCCGTTCCCCAGCATGACAAAAAGAGCCCCGACTACGCCCCCAGGAGTGCCAACGTATGCCACATCCGCCTTCCCGTCCCGATTGAAATCACCTGTGACTATCTGCCCCGTCTGACTTGGTTGCGGATACTGAGTGGCGCGCGAAAATGTGCCATCTCCATTACCCAAGAGTGTCCAGACGGTGTTGTTACCGCAATCCACTAAGGCGACATCCAGCTTGTCATCGCCATTAAAGTCGGCAGTTGCGACCCCAACGACAGTCGGGCTGCTGCCTCCAAATAGCGTAGTCTTTGCGGATTGAAAGGTTCCATCTCCGTTGCCCAAGAAAACAGCAATCGTAAGTTGACCGCCGTAGGTGACCGCAATATCTGGCTTGCCATCACCATTAAAGTCGCCCACCGTAACGCCGCGTAAGGCAGTACCACCAGGTACAGTGTAGTCAACTGTTGTTTGGAAAGTGCCGACGCCATTGCCCAAAGAAACACCTAGACTATTCGATCCGTCAGCAGTCACCAAGTCCGGAATGCCATCTGCATTAAGATCGGCAATGACTACGTCAGTAGTGTCCACAGACATAGTGAGTGGCAGTTGGGAAAATCCAATTGAGGGGACGCTCGCTGTTCGACGTTGGCTTCTCACACTGTTGGCGGATGCTGACACTGTAGGAAGCGAAACTAGGATGACAGCAACTGTGAACACCAATGACTTCACTTGGAACGTCAGCGTTCTGTTCTTAAACATGGGGACTCCTTCAGCGCGATGCGCTTGATGTGTTCAACTTGTTTATTGGCCTTGAAGGCTTAAGAGTACGCGGATCTGCTTCGTGGTAACACCGCCTCCGGCCGAATCGAGCGCGACCCCAAGAATCTCGTTCGATGGTCGAGACGTACTTGCCCTACAACCGCCGGGAACGGAGCTAGAAGGCATGACATAGTTTCCCGCAGCGACCGCGGTGTTGCCGTCAAAAAGACAACCGGCAATGCCTGTGATAGCCACTACTGCGTTTCCGCTCGTGCCGCCGTTAAGAACAACAATGCCTACGATACCGCTTGTTGCGGTTGTTGGCGCGATCTTAGCGCAGACTGGTGCACCAGTCGGGCAATTTGTTGACGACAACACTGCCGTTCTTCCTACTGTTGTGCCAGTGGAGGTCTCATTGGGAATGGAGATATTAACCGTACGACCAGTCGCCGAGGTGTTTGATGACGTGATGAAGGGTGTGCCAGCACCAAGATTAGGTCCAGTTTCATCGGTCACCCACGACGTATTGGTGCCGTTGTCGGTGATGTTGGTGGTGTTACTACTAAAGATGGGTTTATAGATGTCGATGTTGGAGCAGCCCGCGCCGACATTGATCGCAGTGGCCGACGAAGAGATGACCGGGAAGGCGATGCGCGTGCCGGAGCAGCCGATGCCCGCTGTCCCGGCGATGACAGCGGTTTCCAGGCTAATGCCGATACCCTGCACAGCTGTGTTGATGTTCTCCTCTTTAATCTGCACGATGGTGGCGGCCGGGATGTCCACTAGCTTAATTTGTCCGGCGGGGAAGTCACGGAGTGCCACGTCATGAATGCGGAGGTTGCCGTTGGCAATGCCGGAGTTGGCGTCGCGCTCAAAGTCGAGACCGATGCCGGTGCCGCTGGCGGAAGTGTCACTGCTAGTCAGTGCACCGCCATCCACCTCAATATCGCTGAAGTTGCCGGGGGCGCGAATGCCAAACTTGCAGCCATCGCAACGCACCTTGTGGAGGGTGCCCACCTGCACCTGAGCAGAGCCATTGCCGCCATCAATGTAAATGCCGTCGCCCGAGCCGAAGTTCACGAATGAAGCTTCCACTTTGGCTCCAGTCCCACCGCAAGACGCTGTCACCGTCGTAAGCATGGGTGCCGTCATGATGCCCTTGGTCGGCAGGGCCGCCAAGGCAATGGGTTTGCCAGCGTCGTTGGGTGTTCCAGTGAGGAAGCCGGGTGCCGCGCTAACGGTGAGAGTTTGAGTCGTTGTGCCCGTCACCGCCGCTGTCACATTGATTCTCCCGTCGTCGACGCCGCCATAGGATGAATAATTGACGTCAACCCAAGGATTAGGCCCTTGAAAGACCGTTCCCTGGCCGAAACTAGTCGCGGCCAAGGCAAGCACGCAAATGGCTAGAGAAATGCGGGGGGGGGGCAACGCACTGCGTGACTGCATACATAAACCTCTTCGAGCAGGATGGCCTTACGCCCAGGGGTCGGCGGCAGGGGGATGCCGCAACTTCGGCGAGAAGTGTCGCCGCAAGTGTAGTAAAGCAGGGCGGGCCGGTGATGTCAAGCGGAATCGGCAAACACAAGGCTAAGTGGGGCGTCCTTGACCGCAGGTGATGTTCGGGGTACCTTTCAGCATCCGGCATAGTTGCTTGCCGGCAAGGAGCCACCGTGCCCAAACACTCTGCCGCCGACGCTATTTCTCCCGCGATTGAACAGACCCGCCGCATCTTGCTGGAGCCATTTCGCTGGGGCGCGTGGCTGCGTTACGCCGTTTTGGGGATGTTTGTGCAGCAGTTTGGCTGCAACGCAAACTTCAACTCCAGCAGCTTTAACAACCTGATCAAGCAGACACCGCAATCGAGCGGATTCGCCGCTGGCCCACACTTGCCAGAGATCTTCCGCAACACCGCCTGGACTGCGGGCCTGATTGCAACATTGATCGTGCTTGGGGTTCTGCTGATTGCGGTGCATCTTTATATCGGCAGCGTCAGCCGTTTTATGCTGTTCGATTCCGTGCTGCGCGGCAGTTGCCGATTGCGCCAAGGCTGGGCTCGCTGGCAAGCGCAGGGTTTGCGCTACTTTGGCATGCAGGTAGCTATTGCGGCGATGTCATTCGGGGCGGCGATGGTTTTGATCGGACTGCCGGTACTGGGCATCGTGCTCGCCGCGCATAAGGCTCATTCCGACTTCGGTGGAGGGTCGGTGGGCATCATCATACTGTTGGTTTTGTTTATGGTTCCGGTGCTGATTTTGCTGCTGCTCGTCGCCTGGATGGTGCAGGTGCTGGCAGGCGACTTCGCAGTACCAATCATGGCGCTGGAAGGTGCAGGGGCATGGGCAGCGCTCGGCCGGGCTTGGCGTTTGGCGCTCGCGGAAAAAGGCGGCATGGCCTTTTATTTATTCATGCGGCTGGTGCTGGTAATTGCTGCAGCCATCATCTTTGGCATTATCGGGGTGGTGGTTTCGCTGATTTTTCTGGCACCCGTCATCGGCGTGGCGGTGGCAGCGGTGGTTGGCGGCGGGGCAGCGGGATTGAGTTGGACGCCCGTTACTATTACTCTCGCCGTCGTGGTCGGGCTTGCGCTGCTGTTGCCGCTGCTCTATCTGCTGAGTTTGGTGCGGACGCCGGGCACGGTGTTCTTTCCGGCCTACGCTATGCACTTTCTTGCCGGACGATACGAACCGCTGAGCGCGGTGCTCTATCCGCTGCCGCCGCTGCCAACTGCATATGCAGAAACTGCGGGCGACACTACGCCGTCCCTACTGCCGCCGCTGCCGACCGATGCGCCGCCAAGTGGCGTGGCCTAAGGTATTCCACTTTGGCGAGCGAGGCCGGCTAGCGAGGCCGGCGAGCGAGGCCGGCCAGCGCGACCGACGAGCGCGACCGACAACGCTACCGGCTGGCGCTACTGCTGGCAACCTGCCACCAAAGTAGTTGGTGGCAGACGCAGGAATCCCCGTTCGAGCAGAGCTTGAACGGGGAACGCGGCACTGGCTTTTATGCGACTGGCGCCGAGGATTAGTCGCTGAAGGTCAGTCTAGGTTGCGATCCCGTCTGCGCAGCTTCTTTTCTGCCATCTCTTCTTGCTTCGACTCTTTGTCTTTCGGTGACCCACCCGGCCGGGGCTTCTTCGTCTTAGGGCGAATCTTGAACCAGATTGGCGTACCGACAAAGCCAAAGGTGTCGCGGATGCGATTTTCCAGATAGCGCTCGTAAGAAAAGTGCAGCTTTACATCGCGGTCGGTGAACAAAATGAACGTAGGTGGCGCGACGGCGGCTTGGGTCATGTAATAGACGCGCATCTTGTGCTTGCCCGGTACCGCCGCCTTCTCAAAATCAATGTATTCCAGAAAGCGGTTCATCTCACTCGTGGAAATCCGCTTCTGGCGTTCCGCGGCCACGAGCGTAAGCTTCTCAAACAAAATATCCATATTGCGCCCGGTTTCGGCAGAGATGAACACGATCGGGGCGTAATCCAAAAACTTCAAGCTGTCGCGTAGTTGCTGGGCATACTCATTTTGGTCGTTGGGCTTTTTGTTGTTTTGGATGCGCGAAGCTCGCGAATCCAGATTCGCTGCCTTTGCTGCCTTGCCTGCGATCAAATCCCACTTGTTCACCACGATGATGACGGAGCGGCCCGACTCATGGGCGTAGCCAGCAATGTTGGCGTCCAGTGCGTTCACGCCCTCGGTGGCATCAATCACCATCAGTGCGATGTCGGCGGCTTCCAGATGTTTGCGCGCCATCACCACGCTCATCTTCTCTGCCATTAAATTGGTCTTGCTTTTGCGGCGAATGCCAGCCGTATCAATAATGCGATAGCGCTGGCCTTTGTGTTCAATCACTTCATCCACTGCATCGCGCGTGGTGCCTGCTATGGGCGAAACAATGGCGCGCGAGGTGCCAGTGATGCGGTTGAGCAGCGTGGACTTGCCCACGTTGGGATGGCCGATGATAGCGACGCGAATTTCTTCGTCCGCCTCGGTGAGTGCGCGCTTGCTTTTTGCATGGGCATCGTCCGCTTCGCCATCTTCGCCCGACTCGTCGTTCGCCTTGCCAGCGGATTCAGCGGCCGATCGTTCGGCCATGCCTTTGGCGCGCGCCGTCTTGCGTTTGCTGTCGGCGCGGTCATCATGGGCGGCGTCCGGCGATTCCGCCTCGACTGGAGCGGGTGGCAGATGCAGCGCTTCAATCACCGCGTCGAGCAAGTCAGCAATGCCATTGCCGTGCTCGGCGGCAATCGGGATAAGGTTCTGAATTCCAAGGCTTCGATATTCTTCCGCCCCGGCTTCCAGCTTCACCGAGTCAATTTTATTGACCGCGAGAAAAAGCGGCTTGCCGCTGCGCAACAACAGACGCGCCAGTTCCATGTCCGGCTGCGCCAGTTCCGTCCGGCCATCCACCACCATCACCACGGCGTCGGCTTGCTTGAGCGCGACCTGTGCCTGGCGAAAAATCTCCTGCGGGATTGTCTCTTCCACTCCCGGCAGCACACCGCCAGTATCTACAACACGGAAGTTACGGCCGCGCCAGTTGGCTTCGCCATAGAGGCGGTCACGCGTAATGCCGGGCTCGTCACCCACAATGGCGCGGCGCGAGCCGACCAGCCGATTAAATAGCGTGGACTTGCCTACGTTGGGGCGGCCGCAGATGGCGATAAGGGGCGCGCCCCCGGCAAAGGCCCCCGACGGAGCAGCGTAAGCGCCTACCTCGGGCTCAGGTGGCGCTTCCACAAATTGTTTGGCCGGTTTGGCAGCGGCCACGCTGGCTTTGCCGCGGCGCATACCGGTGCCGGGGTATATCTTTGCGCCAGGGCGCGAGGTTTTCTGTTTGTGCTTCAAGGGTTCATTTCCGCTGCCAGTGCCGCGCCCAAGAATGTAAGCGGACGGCTAACCGCGAACCGCTTTTACTGGGAACTGGCTACTGAGAACTGGCCACTCCTTCTATTATAAGAACTCTGTGGCTTCTGCATTCGATTCCGCCCATCCCGGTGCCCCGGGTACGCATGAATTAGGCGTAACGGCCTCGCCGCGTCCGCGCCGCGAACTCTCCTTGCATCAATTCTTTTCGCCCGGCGGTTTGCTCGCGCAAACGCATCCTGCCTACGAATTTCGCCGTGGACAACTGCAGATGGCGCAAGCGGTAGAGCTGGCGCTGAAAGAAAAACGCCACCTGATTGCCGAGGCGGGCACCGGTACCGGCAAGACGCTGGCTTACCTTGTCCCGGCGATTCTTTCGGGCAAGCGCGTCATCATTTCCACCGGAACCAAGAACTTGCAGGAACAAATCTTCCACAAAGATATCCCGTTTCTCGACCAAGTCTTTTTCCCCAACGGCGAAGATCGGCTGCGCGTTTGCTATATGAAGGGGCGGCAGAACTACTTGTGTCGTCAAAAGCTTTACGATCTGCGCAGCCAGCCTATCTTGAACGGCTTGGCTGAGATGGAGCAGTTCAGCAGCATTGAGCAGTGGGAAGCGATAACCACCACCGGCGACCGCGCCGAGCTAGGCACGTTGCCAGAAAATAGTCTGCTGTGGCCCAAGCTCGATGCCCGCACCGAAAAGTGTACCGGGCAAAAGTGCGCACAGTTTGACCGCTGCTTCATCACCGAGATGCGGCGCAAGGCAATGGAAAGCGACATCGTGATTGTGAACCACCATCTGTTTTTCGCCGACCTCGCCATTCGGCAGGAGACCGATGGTGCGCCTGATGTGGGGATTTTACCCGAATTTGGCGCCGTGATTTTCGACGAGGCGCACGACCTAGAAGATGTGGCCAGCACCTATTTCGGCGTCACCGTAAGCAACCTGCGGGTGGATGAGTTGGCACGCGATGCCGAGATCGCGCTCACCAAGAACCGGCTGGTAACGGGGCCGCTGACCCAAGCCATCACCCGGGTGCGCGAGCGCTCGAACTTCTTTTTTAGCGCACTGCCGCCGGGCGACGGGCGATTCGCGTTTGTGAATCGCCACGAATTTTTGGAAGAAAATGGCGATGAATTTCTGGCGCTGCGGCAGGCACTTACCGGGCTGGGCTCCGAACTGGAAGGCATCGGCGAAAAGCCGGAAGAGGTTCACCAGTTGATTCGGCGCTCGGGCGAGTTGCGGGTGCAGTTAAGTTTTCTGCTGGAAAACGAAGACCGCAACACGGTGTTTTGGATAGAGCGCCGCGGCGGGATACGCGACGAAAAATTCGCTACTAATTTCGCTGTGCCAGACGACACCTCGTCACTACGGCAGCCGCAGCTTCAGCCCCGCACAAAGCAGACGCAGCGCCGCGGGCACCAGCAGGTGGTTTTGCAAGCCACACCGATAGATGTTTCGGCGATTCTGCGGCAGTCGCTGTTTGAGCGGCTGGAGTGCGCCATTCTCACTTCCGCCACGCTCGCCGTCAGCGGCAACTACAGCTACATCCGGCAGCGGCTGGGGTTTGAGCATTGCCGCGAGTTGATGGTGCCCTCGCACTTTGACTACGCCAAGCAGGCCTTGCTCTATCTGCCGCCCGACTTGCCCGACCCGCGCGAACCCTTGTTCGCACGACGTGCCGCCGACCGCATTCGCCAAATTCTAGAAGTGACGCGGGGCCGCGCCTTTTGCCTGTTCACCAGCTACGCGCTGATGCACGACGTTCACGACCGCCTGCTCGGCGAGTTGGAGCATCCCATGCTGCGGCAGGGAGACGCGCCGAGGTCTGCGCTGCTGGAAGAATTCAGGGCCACGCCGGGTGCGGTGTTGTTTGCCACGTCATCCTTCTGGCAGGGCGTGGACGTGCAGGGCGATCAGTTGAGCTGTGTGATTATTGACCGCCTGCCTTTCGCGGTGCCGAGCGACCCAGTGGTCGCGGCGCGCGTCCGCGCCGTGGACGACGCAGGCGGCAAAGCCTTTTTCGACTACCAGATTCCTTCGGCTGTAATCTCGCTGAAGCAGGGATTCGGGCGGCTCATCCGCTCGCTGAATGATCGAGGATTGCTGGTGTTGCTGGATAACCGCATCAGCAAGAAGCAGTACGGCAAGACGTTTCTGGAGAGTTTGCCACCATACCGGCGAACCAGCGAACTGAGTGTGGTGCAGGAGTTTTTCGGCGGAAGCTAGGACGGAGGGAACTATTTATGGACGGGCTCGAAGAGCTGAGAGAGTTTAAGGCAAAAACAATTGCCGAGCATCGTGCTGCTTTCGATCTATGGCAAAGGGTTCATGCGCTGATCGAAAAATACGTCACTTGTGGCCGCGGCCTGTCATCTGAGTATTCGAAGGCCTTGGACATTCTGTTCATACAGGCATTCAAATCACATGGATCGCTTTATTGCTCTGCGTCATCGGGCATTGCGAAGACGCTGCCACCATCGCACGAAGAATAATGGAGATCGCGTTTCAGGTTCTTTATCTCAGCTGCAACGACACCGAACGTGAGAAGCGTGGCAAGCTGTACATCGCATATTTTTGGGCGCGCGACCTTGAACTCATCAAGAAAGACGCTCCGAATGCTGATATTTCGGGATTGCAACACCAATTCGATGCGCACAAACATCTATTCACCAAGAAGAATGGGAAAGTTTTTAAGAACTGGTGGGGTGATGTGAGCATTGGAAGCATCGCGAGGGAATCAGCGGCTGAGGAGACTTATCTAGCGGACTACAAGGTTTTTTCCCAAATGGCTCATGCCACTCCCCAGGGCATGCTAGTCGGTCTCAAAGGCACACATCTCGAGATTTTGGACACCCAGCACGTCAGTACGATCCTCGTCTCTGGCACTCGTTACGTTTTGACGGTAGCGGCACAATGGAATCTGGAATTCAAGATCATTCCTGAAGTCGACTTGCACGCTGCCTTCGACGAAATGCGCGAATTCAAATTCTAGCGCTTGAAATTCTTCGGGTCCTTCACAGGACGGTAGAATGGATTCAGATTCAGTTTTTTGACACAGGAACCCTATGTTTGAAGTGACAGTGGAAGATACATTCGCGGCAGGTCATTACCTGCGCAACTACAAGGGCAAGTGCGAGAATCCGCACGGCCACAACTACAAGGTGCAGGTGACGCTGCAGGCGGCGACGCTCGACCATGCCGGGCTGCTGCTCGACTTCAAAGACCTGAAGCAGGTGATGAAGCACGTGATTGACCGGCTCGACCACCAGATGATCAACGAGGTGCCCCCGTTCACCGAGATCAATCCCTCGGCGGAAAATCTGGCGCAGTACTTTTATCAGGAGTCGAAGGCGAAGTTGCATGAAGTGACAGCCGGGCGGGTCAGCGTCAGCAAGGTCACCATGTACGAAACCGACACGACGGCCGCAACGTACTGGGAGTAAGTAGGGCAGCTAGCGCTAACAACACTTATGCACATCACAGAGATTTACAAGTCGCTGCAAGGTGAGTCCTCCTGGGCTGGCTTGCCCTGCGTCTTCATCCGGCTGACGGGATGCAACCTGCGCTGCTCTTGGTGTGACTCCGAATACACCTTCAGCGGCGGCACGCGGAGGGACGTCGGCGAAGTATTCGAGGCGGCGCTGGCGCTGTTCCCTGCCGATTCACCCCAGCTCAAGCTGGTGGAAATCACCGGCGGCGAACCGCTGTTGCAGGAAAAAGAAGTCTGCGAGTTGATGCAGCGCCTGCTCGACGCGGGCTGCACCGTGCTGCTGGAAACCAGCGGGGAGCGTCCGCTGACGAATGTGCCCCGCGACGTTAACAAGATTGTGGATGTGAAATGCCCTGATTCCGGCGAGGGCGGCAGGTTTCATTTTGCCAACCTGGAAATTCTGGTGCCGTGGGACGAGGTGAAGTTCGTCATCGCCAGCCGTGCCGACTACGAATTCGCCCGGGACTTCACCCGGCAGCACGCGCTGGCTGGCCGGGTGGCGGAGATATTGTTTTCGCCAGCCTTCCGTAAAGATGCCGTCGGCAGCCGCTCGTCGGCAAACTGCATGGTAGATCCGCTCGATCTCGCCAACTGGATTTTAGCCGACGACTTACCCGTGCGGCTGGGTCTGCAACTGCACAAATATATTTGGGATCCGGCGACGAAGGGCGTCTAGCGGCGGGCACCACTCGGCGGGCACCAGTCGCCCGTCGCCTTGTAAGCCTCCACCGCGGGCGGGTCAGCTACAATCTTTCTGCACCCTGAATCGGCGAAAATTGGCTGGTGGCGAGGATATTTCTGCCAACGCGCAACTTTTTACCGGTACATCGCTTTGCCTCCGGTTGGCATCGGATGTTGTGTAAGAGCACAGTCTGCACAAGTCTAAGGAAAGTAATTGCACGGAAAGTAATTGCATGGCAGAGGCAAACCAATCCGGGCAACTCGGGCAAGGTGGCGAGCGGAGGAATCTCCGCCCTAACGTCCGCTCCGTGGTACTGCTGAGCGGCGGCATGGATTCCTGCGTGTGCGCAGCCATCGCCGTTGCCGAGGCGCGCGACTCAGGTACTGAGGTCGCGGCCCTTCACATCAGCTACGGCCAACGCACCGAAGCCCGCGAGCGGCAGGCGTTTCTGGCGATTTGTGATCACTTGGAGATCCGGCAGCGGCTTATCGTCCGCAATGAGGCTTTGCGAGCCATTGGCGGCTCCGCCCTCACGGATGTGAACATCGCGGTCCCCGAAATTACCGGCGAAAGCGCCCACATCGGGCAAACGGTTCCGGTGACCTATGTCCCCTTCCGCAACGCGCATTTTCTGGCTGTCGCAGTCAGTTGGGCGGAGGTTCTAGAGGCCAGCCAAATCTATATTGGGGCGGTCGAGCAAGACAGTTCGGGCTATCCTGATTGTAGGCCTGCGTACTACGAGGCCTACAATCAAGTAATACGGCTGGGCACCAAAGAGGGCAATATTTCCATTGTGACTCCGCTGATTGCTCTGCGAAAGTCACAGATTGTGAGCCATGGCCTTGAATTGGGCGCGCCCTTGGATTTAACGTGGTCATGCTACAGCCACGGGGATGGTGCTGGAGATGCCGCGTGTGGCGTCTGTGATAGTTGTGTGCTGCGTCTGCGCGCGTTTCAAGATGCCGGGGCCGCCGATGCGATTCCCTACACCGTCCGCGCCGTGAGCGCCGATTAGCCAGTGGCAGGTTTGGAGTGAGCAGTCGCGATTCAGTCTTTAGATTTCTGTTGAGAAATTGAGATCTGCGGTTTAAGAAAGAGCCGGGAGGCAAATATGAAGAAGTTCGCAATGATGATTTCGCTGTTCGCTCTGGTCGCCGCGCTGGCTGTTCCAGCGGCGCTGGCGCAGGCCACAGGCACCGTCAAGGGTACTTGCACTGATAAAGATGGCAAGCCCATCGCCGACGCGGTCGTGGAATGGCTCAGCACCGATTCGGGGCACAAATACTCCATCAAAACCAACAGCAAGGGTGAATACTTCTCACTGGGTATCACGCCCGGCAAGTACAAGGTCACGCTGACCAAAGACGGTGTGGCGATCTTCAACTTCAACGGAGTCCCCGTAGCCACCGAAGAGCTCAAGGTGGACTTCGACATGAAGAAGGAGTTGGCGAACTCGCAGGTCGCCGCCCAGTCGCAAATGAATGAAGAGCAGAAGGCGGCCCGGGAAAAGGCACTGAAAGAAAATGCCAACATTAAAACCCTGAATGCCAAGCTGACTGCTGCCCGCGACGCCCGCAAGGCGACGCCCCCGGACTTTGATACTGCCATCAAGATGATGGACGATGCCACGCAGCTTGACACCAGTAAAGACATCCTGTGGTACGAACTCGCTGAAGGCTATCGGGGCAAGGGCCGTTTGACGGAAAAGACCGACCGCGCCGCTGCTGGAGATCTCTACGCCAAAGCCGTAGATGCCTATAGCAAGGCCATCACCCTTAAGCCCGCAGCCGCTTACTACAACAATCTCGGCGAAGTGCTTTCCCGCTCTGGCAAAACCGAGGATGGCGTGAAGGCCTACACGGAGGCCGCCACGCTTGATCCGGCGAACGCTGGCTCTTACTACTTCAACATGGGCGCGGTGCTCACCAACTCGGGCAAGATTGACGAAGCTATTGATGCCTTCCAAAAGAGCGTTGTCGCTGATCCCACCAAGGCCGAGGCCTACTATCAACTGGGCATTGGCCTTATGGGCAAAGCGACCTTTGACAAAGCGGGTCATGCGGTTCCGGCCGATGGCACCGTGGAGGCGTTCCAAAAATATCTGGAATTGGCCCCCACCGGCGCGAACGCCGAAACCGCCAAAGCCATGCTCGATAGCTTTAGCGCCACAGTTGATACCAGCTTCAGCAAGAAGAAGCCCGCAGGCAAGAAGTAGGGGTTCCTGCATCGCAGAAATCAGGGGCTGCCCACGGGCAGCCCCTTTTGCTTTACGTTTGCGGCTATCATTTTGCAATGACTTTTTCTGCGACTCTTCCTGCTGCGAGTTCTGCGGCTGAGCCGGATAGCCCGCTGACTTTTGAGCAAGCGCGCCGGGTCGTGGAGTCTCACGCCGAAAAGCTGCTGCCACGCGCCGTAGAAACGCTACCTCTGCTGGAAGCGGTGGGCCGAGCGCTCGCCGAGCCCATTTCTGCCGACCGCGACTTTCCGCCCTTTGCTCGCGCCGCGCGCGACGGCTTCGCCGTTCGCGCCGCAGACGTGGCCTCTGTGCCTGCGCCGCTGCGGTTCGTCGGCGAGATTCGGGCTGGCGATGCGCTGGCCACTTTGCCCTATATCCATGCGGGGCAGTGTGCTGCCATCATGACAGGCGCCGCCGCGCCGCCCAGTGCGGATAGCGTGGTGATGGTCGAATACACCCAGCGCGACGGTGATCAAATCACCATCAGGCGCAGCGTCAGTTGCGGCGAAAACATTGTCCCTACCGGCAGTGAGAGCGTCGCGGGCAACCTGCTGCTACCTGTTGGTACCCGGCTGGATCAAGCAGCGGTCTCCGTAGCGGCAGCGGTGGGTGCGGAGCACGTCAGCGTTTTCCGGCGGCCCCGCGTAGCTATTCTCTCCACCGGCGATGAGATTGTAGGCATTGGATCCGCGCCCGCGCCGCACCAACTGCGCAACTCGAATAGCTATTCGCTGGCCGCGCAGGTGATGTCGGGCGGCGGCGAGCCCGTCATCCTGCCCATTGCGCCGGACGAACCAGAGCGCCTGCGCGAGTTGCTCGCCGTGGGCTTGCAAGCCGACTTGCTGCTCGTCAGCGGGGGCGTTTCCATGGGTCAGTATGATCTGGTAGAACCCTGCCTTAGCCAGTTAGGGGCAGAATTCTTCTTTACCGGCGCCAAAATACAGCCGGGCAAGCCAATCGTCTTTGGACGCGCACCCAAGCCTGACTCGGGCGAAGCGGCGGAAGAATCCCCCAGCACGTACTTCTTTGGGCTGCCCGGCAATCCAGTCTCTACCATGGTGACCTTCACGCTGTTTGTTGCGCCTCTGCTGGATGCGCTGCGGGGCGCGGCCCCGGCTCCACTGGTGTTTTTGCGGGCCAAGCTGGCGGCAGAAATTCACACCAAGCCCGGCCTCACCCGCTTTCTGCCTGCAATACTTTCTGGCTTTGCTCAGAATGCGAGGGTTGAATTAGTGCGCTGGCAAGGCTCCGGCGACATCGCTGCGACCGCGCGGGCCAACTGCTATGCGGTGGTGCCTCCAGATTGCGAGCAGATTGCCGCCGGAGAATGGGTGGGCGTGCTGCTGCGGTAAGCCCGTGGCCACTCGCAAGTTGCCAGAGTTGCATGCTTAGGCGCAGTGTTTTCGCTTTCTGCTGCGTTCTGTGTGTACCCTGTGTACTCTGTGTACTCTGTGGTTCAATGTTCTTGCCTTTCGGTGTGGCCGCCCGCGCGTGGGGCGTGGCAACGCTGGGCAATGCAGGAGGCGACTTTTGGCAAATTTGGCGAAGAAGCTATCGCACTACGATGCTCGTGGCCGCGCCCGCATGGTGGACGTTTCCGCCAAGGCCGCCACGGACCGCACAGCCACGGCCAGCGCTTTTGTGGCGCTGTCAGCGGCGGTGCTGCGGGCGCTGCCCAAGAATCCCAAAGGCGACGCGCTGGAAGTCGCGCGGCTCGCAGGGGTGCTGGCCGCCAAACGCACCAGCGACCTGATTCCGCTATGCCATCCTCTGCCGCTCACGCTGGTGGATGTGGAGTTGGTGAAACGACGCGGCGGCATTGCCATTACCGCGCGGGCCAAGACCAAGGCGGAGACGGGAGTCGAGATGGAGGCGCTCGTCGCGGCAAGCGTGGCCGCGCTCACCATCTATGACATGTGCAAAGCACTGGATAAGGGCATTGAGATTCGCGAGATTTTTCTGCTGGAAAAAACCGGCGGCAAAAGCGGCGACTACCGCCGAGCCAAAGCGACGGCGAAACAATAATGGCAACCCCACTCGCAGTGCAGGCGCTTACAGCAGCGGTGTTAACGGTAAGCGACTCCTCCTTTACCGGCACACGGCGCGACGCGGGCGGCCCCGCCGTCGCAGCTGCGCTCACTGCTGCAGGCTTCACCGTGGTGGCGCATCAGGTGGTCCCTGATGCGCAAGGGCAGATCGCTGCGGCGATTCTGCAACTGGCAGATGTGGCGCGCCTGGTGGTCACCACGGGGGGCACTGGCCTTGCGCCGCGCGACGTGACGCCCGAAGCTACGCGCAGCGTCTGCTCGCGGCTGGTGGAGGGCATCCCTGAGTTGATGCGCGCCGAGGGGCTGAAGCATACGCCCTTCGCGGTGCTGACGCGGGGCCTGTGCGGTGTGCTGGGCACGTCACTGGTGCTGAACCTGCCGGGGAGTCCCAAGGGCGCGGTGGAGTCGCTAGCCGCGGTGCAGCATTTGCTGCCTCACTGCCTGAATCTGGTTGCAGGGGACACCCGCCATTACTGACGCCGCTACCGCTTCGCGTCGGCATCCCGTACACTCTCTAAGGTGCTTGGACTTTTTTCGTGAAATCCCTGAAAGAAAAATTAGGCCATTGGACTCTCGCCCTGTGGGCGATCCTCAAGCCGTTGGGCTTGTGGGGCGTCTTCCTCATCGCGGCAGAAGACTCCGCCGTCATCGCGCTGCCGGTGGATGCGGCGGTTGCGGGCTACGTCTTCTCCGACCCCTCGCGGATGCTGCTGTATGCCGCCATGGCCGCGCTGGGCTCCGGGTTGGGCAGTATGGTGATCTACGCCATCGGCTACAAAGGCGGAGAAGTCCTGCTCCGCAGCAAGATGGCACCCGAGCGCTTTGAGAAAATCCGCCGCCAGTTTGATGAACACGAGTTTTGGACTTTAATGCTTCCCGCCATGCTGCCGCCGCCATTTCCGTTTAAGGTGGTGGCGCTGGCCGCGTCTGTGTTTGAGATGAAGCCGTGGCGCTACTTTGGGGCCATCGCCTTGGGCCGCTTTTTGCGCTTTCTGCTGGTCGGCTTTTTGGCCACACGCTTCGGCCCCGACGCCATCAAAATGTTCGGCACCTTCGTGGTGCAGCACATCGCGTGGGTTACGATTGCACTCGAAATCGGCATCCCGCTGGGTGGGTTGCTATGGGTGGTCTGGCGCAAGCGCAAAAAGACGCGCGACACCCGCGCTGCGGCCAATCTCGAAATCAGCAAGCCGGAATAGTAAAAAGCCCGCACTCGGCGGGCCTTTTTTCCTGCATCAACTCGTTTGGAAGTTAAATCTTCTGCCGCAGTCCCCGGTCCTCTGCATACGACCGCACCAGCGCCGCCACCCCAAAAAATCCAAAGGTGAACAGCAAATCCGCCACCGGCTGATTGCGGAAGAAGGGCACCGCCGCCTCGTAGCACATTGCCAAACCGGCCAAAGTCTTGGGATACATACTCCAACTCATCCATACAGCGAAGTTGCTGAGCACGAAGAATGAAACAGAAGCAGTGAGGGCGGCAGCACCCAGCCGCACCGGGCGAGCGCTTTCCGCCAGTTGCGTACCCAGCCAAAGCACGCCTGCATACCAAGCCCACGTCACAAAATGGTCCGCCGAGAGCGGATACGCATAGCGCACCAAAGTCAGGTAAAGGTCTGCGCCCATCAGCAGCGCAAGCGGCACAAACCACTGCTGGCGGTTGCCGCGAGCTCCAAAAAACAGCAGCGAAGCCGCCACCGGCGTGAAGGCCCACTCGGTGTGGGGCACCAGACGAAAGGCAACGGCCATCAGAACGAAAACATAAGCAAGCATCAAAACTCTCCGTGAACAGAAACAGAAGGCATTGCGAGATTCGCAACCCCCCAGACTGAGGCCATCAATAAGCGACCCTTCGATTGTTGCGCGTGCCGAGGGCGGAGTCAAGCGAAACACTACCGTGACCCCATCCCCTCATCCACCGGATGCAGGTTGGCGTCGAGCTGCACCCACGCCTGCAACGCTCCGCGCTTGCCCGCTTCGCCATAGCTAAAGCGCAAATCGTGGAAGTGCACCACATAGCCTTTTCCCTCGCCCAGCGATTCGACTTCACTCACCGGATACTGCGCCCAATCCAGATAAATCCGCCCCAGATTCGATTGCTTGGCCGCCCGCGTCACGGGCGTTTCTTCCGGCTTCAGGTGCACCTGCATCGCGCCATCATAATCCACGTCAGTCAGGCGCGAATCCACGTTCATCGAGACCAGCGCCGGGGGTGTCTCCACCACGCCGTACCAGGAGAAAGGATTCACCCAGACCGGGTAGACGCCGTAGCGGAGGGCATTCTCGTTTTGATAGGTGCGGGCCTGCATCGCTGCTAGTGCCCGGCGATGTTGGTAGTCGCGCACACCCCAAACCGCCAGCACACCCATGAGCGCGACGGTCGCCCCCCCGCGCCCCGGAAATCGGTTGCGTCGGGCTCCCACTTCTTCGTTGATAAGTGCAAAGAGCAGCGGCAGCACCAAGCCGCCAATTAAAAACACATACAGCAGCGGCTCCAGAATGAAGACGATATCCCACGAATACCAACGCTCTGAAAAAGGCCAGAAGGGACGCACACCGTAGTTGTTGGTGAAGTCCAGCAAAATGTGTACAACCACACCCAGATACGCGTAGAAAAACAGTAGCACCCAACGCGCTGGCGGGTCGCCCGGATTCGCGCCGGGTCGAGGCTTGCGGCGCAAGTGGCGCTGCCCCCATCCCCAGCGGGAAAAGATCCAGACAAACGCGACCACGGCGGCGGCCACCAGCAAGCCGCCAAGAAACGAATGCGTAAAGCCGCGATGATGCGCAAATCCAAAGACCGAACCTTTGGCGTATGCCAGCACGTCAACGTCCGGTGCCTCGGCTGCAATTGCCAGGGTCAGCGTGGCAAAAGCCGTCTTGCGATTCAGCCCGGCCCGGCCCATGCAGCCGCCGGTCAAAAAATGGGTGATGGGTTCCATGCACAATGAGTTTAGGGGAATATTGCGAAATCAGCACAGCATGGGCCAAAACTTACCGCAAAATCGCACGAAAATATCACTTGCACTCGCCAGCCTTGCAGGACTACTCTTTTCCCGTCACCAGTCGAGTCGGCTTTCCAGCCCGCACGGCTCGCACCCCGCAGCTTCTGGAGGTCTTCTGTGCGAATCTTTTGGACTCTATTCTCGTTTGGAATGTTGGCTCTTGCCCTGCGCACTCCGCTTGCGGCACAAGGCGATATGGCGATGCCTGCCGGACATGCTGCTGCGACCATCACGGGTATGGGGGCTCTTCACCATCCAGTCTCCACTACGAGCGCTGAGGCGCAGAAATTTTTCGACCAAGGCCTCAACCTTATCTATGCCTTTAACCATGACGAGGCAACTGCGGCTTTTCGCCATGCGGCCGAACTCGACCCCAAGCTCGCGATGGCGTGGTGGGGAGTAGCCGAAACGATTGGCCCCAACTACAACGACCCAGCCAGCGATGACCGCTTCCGCGCCGCGCACGAAGCAATCCAGAAGGCGGTTGACCTTGCCGGTAGCGCCGCCAGCACCGGCGCCGCCCTTACCGACAACGAACGTGGCTACATTGCGGCGCTGGCGATTCGCTTTCCTGCCGACCCCAAGGCAGACATGCACCAACAAGCCGAGATGTATCGCGATGCCATGCGTACCCACTCCCACCGCTTTCCAGACGATCTGGATGCGGCCGTGCTCTTCGCCGAAGCAGCGATGAATCTGCATCCTTGGGGGTTGTGGCGTCACGATGGCACCCCGGAAGCGGGTACGCTGGAAATCGCCTCGACTCTGGAGTCCGTGCTCAAGCGCGACCCGAACCATATCGGAGCGATTCACTATTACATCCACACCGTAGAAGCGTCGCAAAGCCCAGAGCGTGCGCTCGCAGCGGCCAATCGGCTTGCTGCACTCGCTCCTGCGGCAGGCCACCTCGTCCACATGCCTGCGCATATTTATGTGCGTACCGGCGATTTTGACGCTGCCGTCGCCACCAACGTGAACGCTGCCGGCGCGGATGAAAAATATCTTGCCGCCAGCGGCTCGCAAGGCATGTATGGCGCGATGTACTACAGCCACAACCTGCACTTTATCGCCACTGCGGGAGCCATGGCAGGCAGATACCAGCAAGCGAAAGAGGCGGCCGATAAGCTCTATGCGCACGTGGCTCCCATTGTGAAAGACGTCCCGCCGCTTGAAGGCTTCCTGACCGTCTCGCTCGGCGTGATGGCGCGTTTTCAACGTTGGGATGACATTCTCGCCCTGCCGCAGCCCGATGCGTCGCTGAAGTCCGTGACTGCGTTCTGGCACTATGATCGCGGATTGGCCTTCGCCGCCAAAGGCAAACTGGCCGAGGCCCAAAAAGAATATGACGTGATTGCCGCCACGGTGCAAGCCACCCCCGCAGACGTGGTTTTCGCCATGCCCGTAAACAACAAAGCCAAGGCGGTCCTTTCCATAGCCCGCGACGTGCTGGGCGCGAAGATTGCCATGGCGCAACATAATGCAGCCAAAGCCACCAGCCTTTTGCAACAGGCAGTGGCTACACAAGACTCGCTGATCTACGACGAGCCGCCGGACTGGTACTTTCCTGTACGCGAGGCTCTGGGTGGCGTGTTGCTGGCGACCGGCGACGCAGCCGGTGCGGAGATTGTGTTTCGCGCCGATCTGGGAATCAATCCCCGCAACGGGCGCTCGCTGTTCGGGCTCCGCGAATCACTGAAAGCCCAGAAGCGCGACTACGAAGCCGCGCTGGTAAACGCCCAGTTCGCCGAAGCGTGGAAGACCGCCGACGTGCAGTTGAAGACGGAAGAATTGTAACGGCGGGCGCGCCCCACGTCGGGCGACTTTCGAAACACGGGTCTCATTACCCCACACCCGCGGTGGCCCCTCCTCGCGCCATGGTTTTTCGGCGTCAGGATGGCTTGCACTGGCCTGCACTGGCTTGCCCAATGCACAGAGAACCTCCCGCAATCCGCCCCCACCGCCCTATAATTTTTCCCATGACCTCTCGCACCTCGCCGGAATCGAACGCCGACACAAATCCCGAGTCGCAGATCGAATCCCTGCGTGCACAGATTCGCCTTCACGAGCATCGCTACTACGTCCTCGACGACCCCAGCATCACAGACGCTGCATACGACGCGCTGGTGAATCAACTGAAGGCGCTGGAGGCCGCGCATCCCCAACTCATCACGCCGGATTCGCCGACCCAGCGCGTCGGCGGACAACCCCGCGAGGGTTTCGTCAAGGTGGAGCACTCGTCGCAGATGCTGTCGCTCGACAACGCCTACACTTTGGACGACCTGCGCGATTGGGATCGCCGGGTGCGCGAGCTGGCGGGCAGCGCGAGCGCCGAGATCCGCTATGTGTGCGAGTTGAAGCTTGACGGGCTTTCCATGGCGATTCGCTATGCGCCGGGTGCAGATGCCGGTGCAGATGCCGGTGTAGATGGAGGTTGCGAGCTGGCGCGCGCCATCACCCGCGGCGACGGTAGCGTGGGCGAAGAGGTCACGCCGAACGTTCGCACCGTGCGCAGCGTGCCCTTGGCCATTCCCGCCGCGCAGCGAAAGAAGGCGGGCTTGCCTCGCGCGTTCGAAGTGCGTGGCGAAATCCTGATGCCGCGCGCCAGCTTCGAGCGCATGAATGATGAGCGCGAGCGCAACGATTTGCCGCGATTCGCCAATCCGCGCAACGCCGCCGCAGGCGGCATCCGGCAACTCGATCCCCAACTCACCGCCGCCCGTCGGCTCGACTATTTTGCCTACGCTCTCAGCGTGGAGGGACGCACTTATTTCGATCACCACTGGCAAACGCTCGAGGCGCTGGACGCAGCGGGGTTCAAGGTGAACCCCAAGCGCAAACTGGCACATTCACTGGACGAAGTCTGGACGTTCATCGAACAGTGGGAAGAAAAGCGCGACGCGTTGCCCTACGAGATTGACGGCATCGTCATCAAGGTGGACCGCACCGCACTGCAACGGGAGCTTGGCTTTACCGGAAAAGCCCCGCGCTGGGCGATTGCCTACAAGTATGCGGCGCGCGCGGGCGTCACGCAGCTCAACGACATTGAAGTGAACGTGGGCCGCACCGGCAAGCTCACGCCCACGGCCGTGCTGGAGCCGGTGTTTATCGGAGGCACGACGGTGAGCCGCGCCACGCTGCACAATCTCGACGAAATCCAGCGCCTGGGCCTGATGATTGGCGATTGGGTTATCGTGGAGCGCGGCGGCGACGTGATTCCTAAAGTCACCAAGGTGGTGGACGACGATTCGGGCAAACCGCGCGGTACGCGGGTGTTTGCCATGCCGGAGCGTTGCCCCGAATGCGGTGGGCACATTGTGCGCGCGGAAGGGGAAGTGGCGCACTTTTGTGTGAACACCAGTTGTCCCGCCAAGCTGCG
>JANXUR010000118.1 GCA_025356095.1 Acidobacteriaceae bacterium
GCGTTGCGGCACACTGTTCAGTGTCATGCCGCTGTGCATCTGTCCCAACAAGAGGCCGACTCCCATGCTTTCGCCAAAACTGATCGAGAGTTTGCCGTTCTTATAGCTACTCGTTGGCGAAACCTTGATCTCAGTGCTGTATAGGAGCAGGCCGTCCTTTTGAAGAACCACCACCGATCCCGGCGTCACAATGTCACTCCGATCTGCCGTGGTCTTGGTCAAAGTGAACTCTGAGCTCAATCTCCTGTGGATTTCGCCTTTCTGGTCTTGACCATGAAGAGAAGGCGCTAGCAAAGCCAGTGCCGCCGCAAAGGCAAAACGAACCGAATTCCCCATAAAGATACACCTCTTCGAGACTGTGATCGCGTTAAGTATTTTTAGCGGGCTCGCTGCAAGGACTTCTAGCTCAGCAATAAGATCACCCAGAGATAGCGCCGAGTCCGCCGACCCTGACACCTAACGCAGCAAGAATACGCCTATATTCGATTAGGCTGCAAGTTTTTTTGAGGGCTTGTTTGTGATGAGATCGCCGCACGAATAGAAAAAAAGAGGGGCGCAACTGCGCCCCCCTTTACCGCCCGAAACCTTAGCAGCCTGCTACTAAATCTCCATCAGCTCTTTTTCCTTCTGCGCGTACATCTCTTCCATCTTTTTAATCTCGGCGTCGGTAAGCTTCTGGATTTCGTCAAGTGACTTGCGTTCGTCGTCTTCGCTGATCTTCTTATCCTTCATCGCCTTTTTGATGGCGTCGTTGCCATCGCGGCGGACGTTGCGCACGGCGGTGCGATGTTCTTCCAGCACCTTCGCCAACTGCTTCACCATATCCTTGCGGCGCTCTTCGGTCAGCGAGGGCACCGGCACGCGCACAATCTTGCCGTCATTCTGCGGATTCATGCCGAGGCCAGCGTTGCGAATCGCCTTCTCGATCTCGGGGATCAGCGACACATCATATGGCTGCACGGTGATAAGCTGCGGCTCGGGTGCATGGACCTGCCCCACCTGGTTCAGCGGCATCTGCGAGCCGTAGGCTTCCACATGAACGGCATCCAGCATATTCACCGAGGCGCGGCCGGTGCGGGCCGAGACCAGCGCCTTGCGGAAATCCTCGACGGACTTTTCCATACGGGTCTTCAGTAGAGAATTTGTTTCTTTCAGCGCGGGGATTGTTGCCATGATTGACATAGAGGGCTCCAAAAACTTGCAGCTTCGTTGATTTGATTATAGATGTTGCGCCAAAGCAGCCCCGGACGCAAGGACGGGCCGCAGCCTTACCCGCCGACCCGCGAGCCCACTTTTTCTCCGCGCACCACGCGCTGAATGTTGCCCTTTTTGTGCAGATTGAAGATCAGAATCGGCAGATTGTTGTCTTTGCACAGGGTGATGGCGGTCAGGTCCATTACGCGCAAGCCCATCTGCACCACGTCCATGTAGCTGATCTGCTCAAACATCTTGGCCTCTGGGTTGTGCCGCGGGTCAGAATCATAAATGCCGTCCACACCAGTGGCCTTCATAATCACGTCGGCCTTAATCTCCATGGCGCGCAGCGCAGCAGCGGTGTCGGTGGAGAAATACGGGTTGCCGGTGCCAGCGGCGAAGATCACTACGCGATTCTTCTCCAAGTGGCGCATCGCCCGGCGGCGGATAAAAGGCTCGGCCACCTGATTCATCTCAATGGCAGACATCACCCGCGTCATCACGCCTTGTTTCTCCAGCGCGTCTTGCAGAGCCAGCGCGTTGATGACGGTCGCCAGCATCCCCATGTGGTCGGCGGAGACGCGGTCCATATCCTTGGCATGGGCGCTGACGCCGCGGAAGAAGTTGCCTCCGCCCACCACCAGCGCCATCTGCACGCCCAGAGCGTGTACTTCAGCCAGTTCGGCGGCAACGCCATGAATCTTGGCAGAATCCACGCCAAAGCCTTTGTCGGCGGCGAGAGCTTCGCCAGAAATTTTCAGCAGGATACGTTGGTAGGCCGAAGACATAACTTCCAGTATAGCGGAGGGGGCGGGCGGGCGAACTTGCCTTAGTGCACCCGTCCATAACTGGCCGATGAGCTAGCCGTGCTCCACGCGGGCCTTTATATCTGCATAGGCCGCTTCGATGAGCTTGCTGAGTTCGACGGCGTTAGTGGCCGTTCCGGGCCGTAACTTCACATGGCGCATGAACTTGCCCGAACCCACCAGCAAACCAGCCGGATCAGGCAGTGCTGCGCCGTGAAAAAACCCCACATTGACGTGCGAAGTGAATACATTCACATAGCCAAAGGGAGCGTCTCCCAAACACGCCACCGGACAGCCGTCATGCAAAAGCTCGCGCACTTCGTCCCCGCAATTTCGCATCACCGCAAACCACTGCTGCGCGATGGCTCCCAATTCGCCAGAGTGGGCTTTCATCTTCAGCCACGCATCAATACCTGAAATGTCGGCGGGGCTGGGCTCGACCGCGCCGTTGAATCGCAACAAATCGGTTTGCATGATTGAGTCGTTGGTTCTCGGTGGGTCTGGTCGTTCGACGTTTCCGCCCACAGTTTACACCGGCGAATGTGGCATGCTTGCGGGGGCCAACCGATTGTCCGCCTCCCAGTAGCCCCTGTTAGCATCTACGTGGCGGGGTTCGTCACACTAAAGCTACTAAAAACTAGCTTTCGTCCAAGTCCAACCTTCAGTCCGCAGAATGCGCCGCGAAGGTGGGGCCCCAAGTCGCCGAACCGAACCCGACTCTGTAACCCTTATCCGTTTGTGAAGGAAGGTATCACTACCCAAAATGCCCAATATGCCAAAGACGCCATACGTGCTCAACATGCTGAAAAGAATAGTTCTTCTTCCTCTGGTGCTGCTGCTGGCTACCGTGTTTGCTCCCATTGCGGCCCCGGCGCAGACGCTCACCAAGCTTACCCACCAGCCTCCGGGCGGGGCGGGCATCGCGTTTCTGCTGACCGACGGCACGGTGCTGGCGCAGGGCAACAATCAAGCCACCTGGTGGAAGCTGACCCCCGACATTACCGGCAGCTACATCAAGGGCACATGGGCGCAGATGGCGAGCCTGCCTGCGGGCTATTCGCCGGACGCTTTTGCCTCCGCCGTACTGCCCGATGGCCGTGTAGTAATCTCCGGCGGCGAATATAACTTTGGAGCGTTTACGCTGACCAGCCTGGGAGCGATTTATGACCCCACGCTGAACACGTGGACGTCAATCCCCGCCCCGGCGGGTTGGACCACGATTGGCGATTCGCCAGCGTATGTTACAGCGGATGGCAAGTTCGTTGTGGGCCAGAAGCTCACCACCAACATGGCTGAGTTCGACGCGGCTTCGCTGAGCTGGATTACGCTGGGCTCGGTGGGCAAGGATCAGGGCGCATTCAACTCTGAAGAAGGCTTTACCCTGCTGCCCGATGGCACCTTTGTAACTGCCGACGTAGCTACAGCGCCGGACTCTGAGACCTATAGCGCCACCACGGGCCTGTGGACCTTCGCGGGCAGCACCATTGTGGACCTGCATTCGCCGACCACTGTGCAAGGCTGCCTGATGTATCCGGGCGGCTGCTACTACCCGCCGGGAGAAATCGGCCCGCAAATTCTGCGCCCTGATGGCACAGTGTTTGTGGCGGGAGGCACACCCAAAGGGGCTACCTCAGGTCACACCGCAACCTATCACCCGGCATCGGGCGGCAATGCAGCCTTCTGGGCGGTAGGCCCCGACTTTCCGCGTGGCGACGATGCAGGTGACTCTGGTGCGGTGCTGCTGACCAGCGGCACCGTGCTGGTGGGCGGTAACTCCGGCAACTTGTATGAATTCAACGGAACCACGCTGGCAAAGACGCTGAACGCAGGCGGCCCGCCGGTGCTGATGCTGCCGACCGGGCAAGCGTTTGTGGAGGGTGGCAGCGTACAGGTGTACAAGGGTGCGGGCACTTACTCCGCCGCGTGGCAGCCGGTGATTAAGTCGGTCGCCAAGACGCTGACCCACGGCCTGACCTATACGCTGACCGGAACCCAGTTGAACGGCCTTTCGCAAGCTGCCGCTTTTGGCGACGAGTTTGAGACGGCCACGAACTATCCGCTGGTACGGATTACGAATAACACCACCAAGCACGTGTTCTACGCTCGTACACACGACCACAGCAGCATGGGCGTCGCTACGGGCAGCACGATTGTCTCCACCATGTTCGATGTGCCGTCGGGCATTGAACTGGGCGCATCGAGCTTGCAGGTGGTCACCAACGGCATCCCGTCGAAGACGGTTGCCGTGACGCTGAACTAGGCAAGTAGTTTCACCGCAACGTAGAAGAGGCAAACAGCCGCACCCGAAGCCTCGGGTGCGGCTGTTTGTTGGCTTTACTGCTCGCGTTGAGTTCCTGCCCTCAAGCCTATCCGCTCAAGCCTATCCGCTCAAGTCAATCCGCTCAAGTCAATCCGCCGCTCTACTTCTTCAGCCGCGCAATCCGTTCTTTCGCCTGATTCACAACTTGTCCGCGATGCTCTGAAGTAAGCGTCGCATCTTTCTCCGCCAAGGCCAGCACGCGCTCAGCGGCAGCCATAGCTTCCGGCTTCTTGCCCATGGCTTCGTAGATTTCAGACAAGTCATTCTCCACGCCCGCATGCGTGGGATATAACTCCCTTGCGAACTTCAGTATGCCGACCGCGTCGTCAAAACGCTTTTGCCCGGCCAGGGCTTGCACCACTTCTCCAAAGCTATCAACCTCAAACGCCTCAGACTCCGGATGCTTCTTGTGCGCGGCACGAATGGTAGGTTCGGCAGCAGCCCATCCCCTTACCAGCACTTGCTTGGCCATGCGCTCGGCGCTCAGCGGAATCTCAATATCCGGCCGCACCGTGCCTTTGTCATAAGCGACTGCCAGCAGTTTGGGGTAGAACTGCACAAATGTGTTGTCCACGGCGGCGTTCTTGGAGTGGCAGGCGAGGCAGTTGTCGCGTGAAATAACGGGCGCAGCCTGCGTGTCGCCGCCGAAAGCGTAGAAGGCCCAGCGATCCGCACCCTTTGCCGACTGCGATTCGTCCTTAACCTCTGCCACCAAGCCGGCTTGCGACGATTGATAGTGGCCGCTCTTGTTGATAGAGCCGTGACTGGTGGAACTGTATTCCTCCAGCGCGAATACGGTCTTGTCGGGCCATGTGCCGTGCTGCTGAAAATAGCGCCACGAGGCTGGCGTAACAAACACGTTGGTAAACTGCGGATGGTCCGTGCCCCCCGGCCCATAGCTCATGCCAAAGCCGGAGGATACGTAGATCCACTCGCGGTAGTCAACCGGACGCAGCAGCTTGCCGGATGCGTCGTATTGCGGGCCTGCTGCGGTGGTGCCCGCTGCAGCGCCCGCATGAACCCGCCCGACTCCGCCGAGAATTATCATCGCAATCCCCGCCGCGAATGCCACACCTGCTATCGCAAAGCCTCTAGTAGACGACATCGTCATCTCTCCTTTTACGAACACACTGGTACCCACTATTGTCGCAGCAAGAGGTGATACGTGACAGGCGAGGATTCCGTTCCACGAGCAGAAAAGCCCCACTCACGTCCGCAAGCTGCGCGGACGTGAGTGGGGCATGGGGTTCAACGAATGCGAAAACTGACGTTGCTGGTGAGCGACTGAGTTGGTGTGGTGACGACCACGGGGCCGGTGTTGGCGCCTGCGGGGATCACCGCCGTCAGGTACGTGTTAGAGGAAACGGCGAAGCTGGTGGCAGGCACGCCGTTGAAGCTGACGCTGGTGGTGCCGGTGAATCCCTGGCCGAGGATCTCCGCCGTCTGCCCGGCCTTGCCCACTGCCTGCACAAAGGCCACAAACGGCCCTAGGCCCATGTTCAGGGAGAAGACTACACCTGGATCATTCAAGACCGGCCCGCCACTCGCAACGCCGTAGAATAGGCCGCTTGTCGCCTGCAGAAGGGGCCCGACAGGGCTAAAGCCCGTAGAACTCTGGCCCGTGCCAAAGTCGTAAAGGTGTTGATATTGGCCGCTCAGGTTGATCCGGTAGAGGGTTCCTGTGCGATTTGTGCCGCCTTGTAGCGTGCTACCGTACAAATACCCATCATTCCCCTGTGTAAGCCCCCATGGGCAATATCCGCCGCCGTTGGCAAACGAAAAACTATGGAAAATGGTAACTTCGCCTTTCTGAGTCATCTTATAAATGACTCCGTAACCCGGAGGCCCGCCGAGTTGCGCGGTGCCATAAAAATTTCCATCGCTTGCCTGGGTCACTGGTCCAATGGGGATGGCACCTGAGGCTGCACCACCTGTGAAGTTGTAGGTTGCTAGTAACTGACCATTTGTGCTCAATTTCAGGATTTGACCGTCGTCTACAGGTCCGCCGGTCCGTGCCACGGCGTAGAGGTTGCCGTCAT
>JANXUR010000006.1 GCA_025356095.1 Acidobacteriaceae bacterium
GGTTGGGCCGGCACCGATTGGCGGACAGGATGCAAGTTCCGTTTCCACCTTCACCGGCGCCACCACCATGAACACGATTGACGGTGCTGCCACCATCGCCGGGCCGGTCACGGTTCAACCCGGCCAAGTTATCAACCAGGGCCCCGGGAAATCTTCTCTGCAAGGCGCGCTCCAGATATTGCAGAGCTACTACAGCCTCAGCGGCGGAGCGAAAGTGACGCCCTACATTGGGCAACTCGCATGCCCGGACACTAACACCGCGAACCGTCAGTCCGTCACGCCGTGCACCACCGTGGGCCAGGCTGAAAATTGGGTCGGGGTGTACAACAATATTCCTGGGCAGGGCACGCTCATCAACGCCGACACCACCGTTACCATCCTGCGATATGGCCGCGTACCCGTGGCCAGCAGCGGCACCGCCGTGCAATGGAGAAACGGCGATTTTATTTGCAAGGACGACAGCAACCCGAGCTACTCCATGAGCAATTACAACCCGACGCTGATGATCAACGTCCCTTGTCCGGCGGGCGAATCCATCGGCATAGCAGTGGGCGAAGCATCCGCGCCCGCCAGTAATTTGCACTTGGTGGACTTGGTGCAGTCCCCCAGCACCGGCGGCGGGGCCATGCTCACGTTTTTCTGCACCGGCCAGACCGTTAGCGGAACGGTGTATCTATTCCCTAGCGCGATCTCAACCGCGTGTGGTGCGATAGGCGCGAACTCCGCAGACGTTATGGTTCCTGTCAGCGTTACGGGCTGGGTACGGAACCTGCAGGTCTACTACAATACCGCGCCAAGCGGCACTGACACATTAACGGTCTGGAAGTGTTCCACGGCGGGGTCATGTAGTGCGACTTTGATAAGTTGCCCCGTCGTAGGAACGTCGATAACATCACCCAAGGTATGCAGTGACCCGACCGACACGGCGCAGATATCTCGCGGCGAATTTATCGAGATTCGTGACGCAACAACCGGGACTTCCGGAGCTCACATCCGAGCGTCGGTCGAAATTCAGTAGGGGGTGCGCAAGTGGAGCCATACGTCTTTGCATTGCCGGTTAATCTCTGCCTCACTGCGGGGAATCCGCCGCAAGTTGACATCGTCATTAATGTGTTAGGCGTTGACACTAATGGCATACCGATTGTGTTCGATACAACGTTCTGCATCGACATCTCGCTGCCGATCTCCACAAACATCGCGAACATTAAAGCGGCGATCGTTACAGACGCAGCTATTTTCAGCAATGTTAAATTGCAAACCAACAACATAACTCTCTTGATGACGGTGAACTAATGAAAAGCCAAGATACAATCGCCCGCCGCGACTTACTCAAGAAGTTGGCAATCTCCGCCGCCGTGGGGGGCATGACAAGTACCCCTGGCGCGGCCGTGCGGGCCTCGATCGAAATTCAATAAGGAGATTGCAAAATGGAACCGTATGGCTTTTTCCTGCCTTTTCAGATTTGCAGCACCTCGCCGCCGCCAGTGCAAATAGAAATTGAATTGTCCGGCGTCGTGGTGGACAGCAACGGCAACTCATTTGGTATGTCATATACTTACGTGTACGACAACTCGGTGCCGCAATCCGAGAACGTCGCTAACATCAAAGCGGGTATTGTCAAGGAAGCAGCGGCGCAGGCCGGAGTCACTCTCACCACCAACAACGTAACCCTCATCATGGCGGTGAACTAATGACTAACCTCAGCAAAACTGGACGCAGGGAGTTACTCCGCAAGCTGGCTGGCTCAGCGGCGGTGGCCGGACTGGCCGCCGCGCTGCCCCGTTCCGCCCAAGCTGAAACCAGCGCGGAGGCCGACACTTCCGCCGCAGCCGGCAGCGCCACCGTGCGCGTCATCCTAGCTGATGGCACCAGCGTGCAATGGCTCGCCGTCACCGACGGCGGAATCACCGTCGGTGGCAAGACGGTAATCAGCGGCAAGGCCAGCGGCCTGAACGGAGCGATCGTGAACGCCGCCATCGCCGCCATTCTAGCCGCCGGAGGCCCGCAGCTCACTAAACGCCAGGTGACGCTCTTCGGCGGAGCTTCGTAGCTAGCTGTCGCAACGGTGCTGCCCGCGCAACGGCCGCCTCGCAAGTGCGAC
>JANXUR010000081.1 GCA_025356095.1 Acidobacteriaceae bacterium
GCAGCATCCTGCAGCTCTCTGGGGCCGGATATCGGGTGCAATTCGATGATCGAGCCGTCCTTGCCGACGATTCCCTTGAGTAGCACGGTTCCCTGAATGCTGTACTGCCGCGCCTCTAGCGGATAAATCGGCTGAACCTTGCGAAGTAGAGATCCTGCCGCCACGCCAGAGCTAACGCGCACGCGTTGCGGAAGTTCCAGTAGCGTGTTCTGCGTGAGTGGCGATGCGCGGGAGCCGGAGGGGGCCGATGGCTCGGCGACCATCACCCGGTCGCGGAAGGCGAAATTAAAGGGCACCGTGGTGGCGAAAGAAGCGGGCTCTCCTTCATGAATGTAAGGCTTGAACTTCCACTTCTTCATCGCCGCCAAAGCCGCCTCGTTGAGGATCCCGTTGGTGCTGCTGACCACCTCGGCTGACGTTACATTCCCGTCGTCGCTAACGTGTGCCCGCACAATCACCTGACCCTGCACCTGCGTTTCTTCCGCGCTCAAGGGATAATTGGCTGACTCAAGGTGGGTCACATCCGCCTTGGTGGATTCCGGCAGGTTATCGGCGGCGGGATTGGGAAGGCGGAACTCGACGGTCTCGGGGACTCTGACCTGCACGGGATGCCCGCCGCGATAGTAAGGCTTGAACTTCCAGTACTTGCGGACCGAATCCAGCGCTGCGGCCATAAGCATCGGGTCCCCAGACACGAAATCGCCTCCGATCACACTGCCGGTTTCGTCGAAAACGACCTTCACCTGAACAGGCCCTTTAATCCCCTTGTCAATCGCTTCCTGCGGATAGATGGCGCGACGGCCCTCCACGCGCTCAGCCTTGGTGGAGTCGGGCGGTGGTGCAGGCGGGGTCGTTTGGGCGAGTAAGTTGCCAGACACGAGCAACACGAAGGGCAAGAAAGATAGGCCGCGCATGCGGATGAGTCTAGCACTCGTCATTTGGTTCTGCCGGGCTGCGGAGTGGAGGAGCAAACCGGGTAGGGATGCTTCGGCCAAGCGCGGCCTCAGCATGACAAGGATGAAAATGTGTCCCTCTGGCCTCCGACTTATGGCGCCGTGATGAGCGCTTGTTGCTCCGGCGAGGCCAGGGCGCGGAAGTCGGTCAGGTTGAAGGTGTAGATGCGACTGGCGGCGCATTTTTGGGCACAGCGGAGAAGCAGGGCATCGTAGATCTTCGCGCCGGGATAGCCGGCAGCCGCAACTTGTGCGAGGGCGGCGAGATAGTCGTCTGGGGTGATTTCGACCAGCGAGAAGTAGGGCAGGATGTTTTCGCGAAGGATGCGCTCGGCTTCGGTGGGGTGGAGGCGGGGCGTCACCGGCACCCGGGTGAGGCCGACGTAGGTTTCGGCGATGGAGTGCGCGGACATCGAGCCGCGAAACTCGCTGGCCACAGCTCGGCGAAAGACGGCGCGGGCCGGGACATGGTGCGGGTGGGTGGCAACCTGCGCCGCCACCAGAACCGAGGTGTCGAAGAATACCGTCATTCCGGCAAGCCGAGGGGCAAGCCGAGGATGGAGTGAAGGCGCTCTTCCCGGCCCTGCTCGATGAGGTCCCAGCGGGCATTCGGGTCGGCGGCACCCTTGTGAAGCCAGAGGCCATCTTCCTTCACCAGAGCCGGGGCCACGGCGACCGGCTTCAGCAGCAAGCCCTCGGGGCGCTCCACGAGCTCAAGCTCCGTACCCGGGCGCAGTCCCCAGCGCTCGCGCACGGGCTTGGGGAGTACGACGCGGCCGGCGCGATCAATCCTGAACGTCATACCATTTAATATACCATTTACCATTTTACATGGTAGCAAGCCGTCTATCCCTCTCGTGTCCGGGGTGGAGGATAGTCCCGCGTGGCGTGCTTGGGCGAGGGGTGGAGAACTTTGGAGACGCGCCCTTCGGCTAAAAGGCGGCGATGGGCTTCGGCCCAGGTGGGTTCGGCGGCAGACTCCTGCTGCCAGTGCAACACTGCGGCCTCGTCGCACCACTCCATCAACTTGGGCATCGCTGCCTAGTGCGCTCCGGCCAGCATGAACGCCCGCATGGCATCGGCGCTCTTCCAGACCGTGCGCGTCCAAAACACGTTGCCTTCTTCGCGCAGCAGTGAGAGCGCAACATAACCCTTGGCAGCCTTCGCTTGTCGCGACGAGCCCATCGCGTACCAGAAGAAGGCGGGCAGTAGCCACCATCCCCGCAGCCGCAGCCGCGTGATGGAAACAAAATAGCCTTCAGCAGGAGTGTGTGCTTGCGTCGCCATGGCTTGATGGTAGCAAAGCAACCCGCTGTGCCTGCCCGATACCACACCAGCATGGTTGCCTGCGCGGGTGCCACGCACCGGTGGCAGCTGCAGCCTTGAGGGATTCTTGCCCCTGTTCAGACTTCCTGCTTGTTTCCCTCAGGCCCAACAGGCTATGCTTTTGCCAACGCGCGTTTGCGAACACGCGTTTGCGAACACGCTTCCACAATCCCACATGGCCAAGCTTTTTGAACTGCCTCGATACATCGCGATTGAAGGTCCCATTCGGGTGGGCAAGTCCACCCTCGCGCGCGTGCTGGCCGAACGCATGAACGCCCAGCAGGTCACCGAGCCCGAGGATAATCCCTTCCTCGCCGGGTTTTATGCGGGCGAGCCGGGCGCAGCGTTTTCCACGCAGATGACCTTTTTAGCGCGGCGCTTTGAGCAGTTGATGGCGCTTAAAGTGGACCCCCATTCGCACAAGGTGATCGTCGCCGACTACATCTTTGAAAAAGACAAGCTCTTTGCCTGCCTCAACCTCAGCGACGCCGAGCTAGACACCTACAACCGTTACTACGAAAACTTCCGCAAGCAGGTGCCAGTGCCCGACCTGGTGATTTATCTGCAGGCTTCGCCCGACGTACTGAAAAAACGCCTGAAGAAAAAAAATGCTCCCGGCGAACGTGCCCTGAGCGATGCCTATCTGGAGGAAGTCTCCAAGGCCTACGAACACTTCTTCTTCCACTATTCCGCGTCCGACCTGCTGATCGTCAACACCAGCGAAATTGACTTCGTCGAGCGCAATCAGGATCTGCAGGAATTGCTCAACAAAGTCAGCGAACCCATCCACGGCACTCAGTACTTCCTGCCGCTGGGCGGGTAAGGGCGGATTTGCTGTTTAGCCTTTTGATACCCCAGAATATCTGCGGGCGGGCGTAGAAATGGTTGCAGCAGGATGACACCTTCTTGAGGCTCCTCACGCCTCGCCCCCGCCTACGCCCCCGGAATCTCCTCCAAGCTCCGGTAAATCTTCAACCCCAGGCTCTCCCCCACGCGCACCATCTCATCGGCACCAGCCGAGGGGCCGCCCACCCGCAGCACCGCGTCGCACTTTTGTTGCAAGCGCACTGCAATGGGATGGAAGATTTCATTGAACGCCTCGTCACCCAGTTGCCGTGAACCTGCCAGCGCCACCAGAGGCAGAGCCAGCCACTCGCCCAGCAATGGAATGTGCCCCAGCCGAAAGATGGGCAGTGCGTAAGACTCCATCTCATGCAAGTTCTTGGCGATGAGCGCGGGGTCGTCATTGGTGCCCGAGCGGTAAGGCCCGGCAATCAGAATCATCATGGGAGATGGCTTGGCGGTGGTAGACATTGGTTTCCTCTCGATTGTGGCGAGCAGTCAGTATAGTGGGGCAGATGGTCTGAGTCCTGAGGGCTGTGGCGGGTTAGGGGTCTTTCACCCCTTCACCCGCATTCGCTTTGCTCACAATCACCCTGGGGTTTGCGGCGAGCGGCTTGACTGAGTTTGAGCCTTCCTGCTGGCCCAGCGCCCGCCCGTTCTGCACGCTTGCCGAGAGCGGCTTTTGCGACTAAACTCAGATTCTGCTCATCTCACTGTTGGTAAAGCGGTTGGTAAAGCAGTGTAGTGTGAGCGCGCAGGCTCCATCCGCTAGCCGGAGGGGCACTGGAGGGCAACATGAGTTTCATTCCTGGCAAACCTGGCAACCCTGCTGGCAGCAGTCCCGGCACCTCACCGACTTCGTCCAGCAATGCCACCAGCAATCCCCCCGGCATCACTCCATTTGGCGAACCTCGCCGCAAAGTCACTATTGCTACTTTGCGCGAAAAGAAGCAGCGCCGCGAACCCATCACCTGCCTCACCGCCTACGACTACTCTTCCGCGCGGCTGGTGGATGAAGCTGGTATTGACATGGTGCTGGTAGGCGACTCGCTGGCCATGACCGTGCTGGGCTACGACAATACCCTGCCGGTAACGCTCGATGAGATGCTGCACCACACCCGCGCCGTGCGCCGTGCCGTGCGTCACGCCCTGGTGCTCGCCGATATGCCCTACGCCACATATCACGCAGGCGCGGATGAAGCCGTCCACAACGCCATGCGCTTTTTGAAAGAGAGCGGTGCCGAGGCGGTGAAGATTGAAGGCGGTGCCAAGCGCGTGGAACTGGTAGAACGTATGCTGGATGCCGAAATCCCCGTGGTTGGCCACATCGGCCTTACGCCCCAATCGGTCAACGTGATGGGCGGTTATAAGGTGCAAGGCAAGTCGCTGGAAGGCGTGGAGCAATTAATGCGCGATGCCATTGCGCTGGATCGTGCCGGAGTTTGTGCTCTGGTACTGGAAGGGATTCCGCGCGAAGTGGCTGCCATGATTACCGCCGAAGTCAGCACCCCAACCATTGGCATTGGCGCGGGCCCGGATTGCGATGGGCAGGTGCTGGTCTTCCACGATCTACTGAATTTGACCTTTGCTCCGCCAGCGAAATTTGTGCGGCGCTACGCCGATGCCGCAGCGCTGATTAGCCGCGCGGTGAGTGAGTTCCGGGCGGACGTGGTATCGGGGCAGTACCCGTCGGAAGCCGAGTCGTATCACCTGCCGGAAGAAACGCGGTTGGCGCTGGAAGAGGCGCGGCGCAAGCGGATTGCAGGAATCTAGCCACCCCGCCGCTTATCCGGCCAAGGCAACCGGCCAAGGCAAGCGGACTAAGGCAAGCGGATAACGAAAGCAGATAAGGACGGGCACCCTGCTTATGCAGATTCTCCGCAACATTGCCGCCGCACGCGCCGCGTTGCCGAGCCACGCGAGTTTGGGCCTCGTGCCCACCATGGGCGCACTGCATGAAGGTCACTTGGCATTGGTACGCGCCGCGCGCGCCCGGTGCGCTACGGTGGTGGTCACCATCTTTGTGAACCCTCTACAGTTCGGCCCGCATGAGGATTTGTCGCGCTATCCCCGGCCCTTTGAGCGGGATTGCGCTTTGCTGGAAGCCGAGGGCGTGGATTGCGTCTTCGCGCCATGCGCCGAAGAGTTGACTCCGGCAGGCGAAATTACATTTGTGGACGTGCCCAGCATCGCCGCGCGACTGGAAGGTGCGTCGCGGCCGGGGCATTTTCGTGGTGTGGCCACCGTGGTTAGCAAGCTGTTCCACATTGTGCAGCCAGAGTTTGCTTTTTTCGGGCAAAAAGATGCGGAGCAATGCGCCGTGTTGCGCCGCATGGTCCGCGAGTTGAACTTTCCGGTCGAACTGGTGATCTGCCCGATTGTGCGCGAGCCAGACGGGCTGGCAATGAGTTCGCGCAACGTGTATCTCAATGCGCAGGAGCGGAAGCAGGCACTGGTGCTGCATCGAGCGATGCAGGCGATGCAGGCGGCATTTGCTGCGGGCGAGCGCAATTCGCTGGCGTTGCTTTATGCAGGTCGCGCTGAGTTTGCCCGCGAGCCCAACGTGCAGATGGATTATTTAGAGGTCGTGAATCCTGACACCTTCGAATCAGCTTCCGAGGCAACGGGGGCGCTCATCGTCGTGGCGGCAAAGGTGGGCAATACACGCCTGCTGGATAATGCCGCCCTCAGCTAGCTCCCGTTCATGCCCGATTCAGCCACCGTGGTCCGCTGAGAAATTTGCTTCCGGCAACCACGTAGCGCAGGTTCCAGCTCGCCGCCGGTTGTGAAGTGATGCCGATGCGGGTGGTTTCTAGAACCTGTTTCGGCACAAATCCATCGTCGCCAATCCATAGGCCGCAGGCGGGGTCAAAATATCGCTTATTGTTGTGCTTTTCGCGGGTGATCCCGAGTGCTGTGCCCATGCGTCCCGGGCCTGCGGTTAGGTTTATCAACGTGCGGTCGCTACCGTCGAGTTCCACTTCGCGTGCGCGAGCCATCGCGGGCAGTCCGGCCAGTGGCTCGACGGCGCGAAACAGCACGGCACCGGGTTTGCCTTCGTGCTCGCACACGGCGTTCACGCAGAAGTACATTCCATAAATTAAGTAAACATACGCGTGGCCGGGCGGGCCGAACATCACCTGATTGCGCGGCGTGGGCCCGCGATAGGCGTGCGAGGCGGGGTCGGCGAGCCCGAGGTAAGCTTCCACCTCTACTAGCCTTCCGGCCCGCAGAGTGCGGCCCCGGCCGCACACAAGAATCTTGCCGAGCAAGTCACGCGCCACCTCGCGCGGATCGCGCGCGTAAAACTTCTGCGGAATCGCCTGCGCGTGTTCGAGGTGAAAGTTCATGGTCGGGGACAATATTGGCATGATAATGGACAAGACGCTGGCCGGGGCACTGGACAAGACACTGCCCCCCTGTGCTGTCTTGTCCTTTCCACTCGCCGTGCAAACATTTATCCTTATTCCGGCGCAGGTACCATAGTTGCGCGCAGTCTTGCTGGCGCGGTTTGCGGAATACGAGGAATGCTATGTACAAGCTATCTATACTCTGGACGATCGTGCTGATGAATGCGCTCACCCTCGCGCTGACCCTCGCGATTCCCGGCGTGCTGCAAGCTGCACCGCCGGTCGTTATTCCTGCGGGCACAGAAGTGACGATTCGCGTTAACGCCGAGATTACTTCTGGCAAGGCCAAGACCGGCGACGTCTTCGAAGGTACCCTCTCCAAAGAATTGGTGGTGAACGGCGACACGCTCGCCAAAGTCGGCGACCCGGTGACCGGCACCGTCACCTATGCAAAATCCAGCGGACGCTTCCGCAAGTCAGGAAGGCTGTCGCTGCGCCTGGTGACGATCAACGGGGCAGACGTAGATAGCAACACCCTGGGTCGGCAAGGCAAGGGTCACGCCATGAGCAACGCCGCCAAAATTGGCGGCGGCGCGGTGGCAGGGGCGGTCATCGGCGGAGTGACCGGAGGCGCAACCGGCGCAGCAGTTGGCGCCGCCGCCGGTGGAGCGGCGGGCACGGGCGTAGCCGCCGCAACCGGCAAAGAAGAAGCCGCGATCGCCACCGAAGAGCAGTTGACCTTTAAGGTAGGCAGCAAGACCGAGTAGGCCGGCGTCAAATCGCATTACACAAAGTGAGAATGACAAATCTCGGCGCTTCGTAGAATTCTAGCCACCAGATCGATGAACTTGGACTGTCGTCACAGAGACGAAAAGAGTATCGCAGGACGCCTCCTTCAAGGCAGATTTCCCTTGATTGATCTTTGAGATCTGGGAACTCATCTTCTGAGCTGTCAGCCGATGTAGGATCCACGAAACTCGTTGTAAACGAGACGTCACCAATCAGGAGGCGGCAGTGATACCAAAACAACCCCCTGACGATCTTCTCTAGGACACGTTTGACGCGGCCCGCATCGAACTGCACCTCAGACCCAAATCCCAGGAATTGACCACTGTCATCGTAGAACGGCACACGTCTCGCAGCCTCCTGGATGTTAGCCGCCAGCATGTGACGCTGCACTTGTCCGCGACGATCTAGGCTTCGCTGGACTGGCCCCTTCCATATGCCGGTCGCCAGTTTATTTCGATAGGCCGCCAAGGCCACAATGCACTGGCGGAAGTACTCTTCGTCTAGCGACAGACCCAGATTGCAAGCCTTGTGTGTTGGCAGGGTGAGGAGGTTTTGCGGCAATTCCTGAGGATTGAACAATTGCCGCGGCACGACGTGATCCCTTGTGGTCCCGCCGGCGAGTAGCTTCTCGCAGATGTAGCACGACGTGGGCTCTGCTGACATCATGTCTCCTTGCTACTTCTTCATTCCTCGATCCATCGCGGCGTTGGCTAGGCCATCAGCAACGCGGTTCTCGCCGCGTAGCACGTGGCGAATCTTAAACCAGTCCAGCCGCTTCACCATCGCCGTTGCTTCGGTGTACAGTTCCTTCAGCACCGGATGCTTCACCTTATAGATGCCGTTCACCTGCTTCACCATCAGCTCGCTGTCACTGACCACTTCCAGCGCGCTGCATTTGTGTTCGAGCGCATAACGCAGCGCCGCCAGCAGGCCGGAGTATTCCGCGAAGTTGTTGGTCTGGTGGCCCAGATACTCACTAAGGTCAGCGACCTTGGCGGCAGTTTCGTCGCGCACGGCGACGCCGAATCCGGCAGGCCCGGGATTGCCGCGCGCGCCGCCATCAATAAACGCAACCCAATGTTGCTTGGGCTTGTTGGCCAGCTTGCGGCCCAGCGGCGACAGCTTGAATGCCGGTGAGCCAGCCACGGGCTTGCTCTCGTCGCTCGTGCGGGGTGCAGAGCCGCCAAATAGGGTGCCGCTGAATTCGTCTTTCACGTATGCCTTTCGCAAGGTGGAACTCGCTTTTCTTGGTGTCTTAGTGTCTTAGTGTCTTGGTGTCTCAGCGCCTCGGTGGGCGTTTCTGTGCTTCCCGAAGCTAGAAGCTCGAAACCAGTGGCTCGCAACTCGCAACTAGAAACTCGAAATTTTAAAACTGCTCTCCGGGCATCGCAGCCAATGTCCTGATTCTACTTCTACCAGCTCGGGCAACTGCTCACCGCACTTCGCCACGCGGATGCCACAGCGCGGCTCGAACGGACATCCTCTTTGCATCGCCTTCAGCCCCGGCACCGAACCTTCCATCGTCGCCAGCGGCTGGCCGCGCGGAGTGCGCATGGTAGGCACACTCGCCAGCAGTCCACGGGTGTAAGGATGCCGCGCCCCGGTAAACAACTGCTCGCGCGAGCCCATCTCTACAATGCAGCCCCCATACATTACGGCTACGCGATGGGCCACACGGCTCACCACAGCCAGGTCATGCGAGATGAACAGCATGGCCAAATTGTGTTTGGCCCGGAGCGCGGCGAGCAATTCCAGAATCTGCGCCTGAATGGTTACATCGAGTGCCGTGGTCGGCTCATCGGCAATCAGCAGGGCGGGCCGATTCACAATCGCCATGGCAATCATCACCCGTTGGCGCATGCCTCCACTGAGTTGATGCGGATAGTCGCGCGCCCGCCGTTCCGGCTCGGGCACCGCGACTTCGCGCAGTGCCTCGATCGCGCGCTCCAAAGCTTCCCGTTTTGAAAGCTTGCTGTGCGCCAGCACCGCTTCGGCCACTTGGTCGCCCACGCGCATCACCGGATTGAGCGCCGTCATCGGCTCTTGAAAAATCATGGCAATGCGACGGCCCCGCAGGGAGCGCAGGGCCTCACCAGCAAGGCCAGCGCGCCCAAGCAACTCTTGCGTCGGGCGTCCGTCACCATCGCACAGTTTCACGCTGCCGCCGACTCTGCCTTCCGGTGGCAGCAGCCCCATCAGCGCCAGCGAGGTAACGCTCTTGCCCGAGCCGGATTCACCCACCAGCCCCAGTACCTCGCCGGGAGCGATTGCGAAGCTTACGTCGCGCACGGCCGTAGCCACGTGCGCCACGTGCGCCACGTGCCGCGCGCCGCCCGGGGACATCCCAGCCCCTCCGCTAAGCGGAAACTCCACCGTCAAATTGCGCACATCCAGCAACAGGCTCACCGGGTCATCTTAACAACTTCAGCAGTAAGGGGCCGATGCGATTACACTTTGCGCGGCTGGGCTTAACGCTCAATGCGACGCTCCACTACCCAGAAACTACCCCAGCCCAGCTCCAGCCCAACCCCAACCCACCCCACGCGTCGGTTCCATTCGTCCATCCGCGCCCCCACCGTTGCTAGAATAGAGTGTCAACTCTGAACCGGAACTGATACCGAACCAGATTTACCATACCCATGACTGAAACGCCTCAAACGCCCCAGACGCCCGAATCACCCGCCCAGACCAACTTCTACGTCACCCGCACCGGCCTGCCCATCACCATCGAGTTGCATTGGCCCTTTAAGCTTTCCGGCTCCGGAGCCGACTTTTGGGTGCTCCACGCCAACGTGGACTTAGTCAGCCAACCCGAGCTTAACGCATTCGTTTCCGTCAACATGGCGGTGACGCTGCATGAGGCCCTGAATGGTGACGTGTCGCCGCAGCGTGTGGAATCGCCCGCCGTCAACGCCATCCGCAAAGAGGTGGACAACCATCAGGTCGAGTTTCTCAAGTCCAGCAAGCTGATCCCTATTCCCTTTGGCAGCCGCCACTACAACATCAAGCGTGGCGAGTGGCAGTTTGGCGCGGTGCAACCGGGCGACGCGGCCACGTTGCTCACCCGCACCGCCTATTGGCTTGGTAAATCCGGCCAGCGCGCTTGGATGGCCAACCCCGCCGACGCGCTCTACCTTGCCACAACGACTGAAGCGTTAATGGCGGAAGCGGGAACGCTCGCCGCCGCAGGCCTGATTGAACTGGAAGGCGAGTGGGCCACTGCCACCCCCGCGCTGCTGAACTCAGGCACCCAGATCGAAAGCGCCGCCGCCAAAGCTCTGGAAGAGTTACAACTCAAGCACGCCTACGAACGGGGATAAGCTCGAACTCTCCACCCGACAAAAAGGGCACCCGCATGGGTGCCCTTTTTGCTGCGTGAAGCCTGCGGCCTACTTGATCTTTTCGATCACCGCATTCAGGCCGGTGCTGTCAAAAAGGTTGTTGCCGTTGGCGCCGTAACCCACTTCGAAGTCCAAGGTATTACCTACCTTCAGGGCAAAGGTCTTGCAGCTGAAGCTGGCAAACTTGGCACCGGTTGAGTAGTTAATCTGCGCCGTGTAAATGCTCACGTTGTTACGCACCAGAGCAACATCGCTGGTGGTACCCCCCTGATTGTCGTCGAGCGCATAGAACTGCCCGCACACCTGGTACGTGCCGACGAAAGGGGCTGTGAAGCGCACGACTGCATACTCGCCCGTCGGGCTGGGGCTCATCCCAAGTGCATGCGGGGGAATAGTCACAGGGTATGGATAGGTAGCGGGTCCGGTGATCGCGATTGGATTCACGTTGTGCGCAATCGAGACAGTGCTGGTGCTCTGCCACCCCTTCACATCATTGCCCCAGCCGTACGGGGGCGCGACATAAATGAGAGGAGTGGTAATGGTCGCACACGTCGCACTGGTAACTGTCGCTTTGGAGCAATAAGTCCAAACGCCGCTCGGGTTGGTTGTATCGTTGAATTCCGAAGCCAGTTCCCACGAAGGGAAATTAGTAATGGGCGAGGGCGGGGCCTGCGCTACCATCTTTACCGGGCTCAGGGACATCATTACAGCAAGGCTCGCCGCAGCGGCCATGCTGAAAAGGCGCGAATAGTTAGCTTTCATCTCGGTTCTCCTGTTAGTGCGATTTTGTTTTGCTGAGTGCTCACAGGACCGAGAGTCTGAGTGCCCGATGAGAGGAACTGCCTCTCGGTCACTGCCCTATATTGCACGTGCCGCGCCAAACGTATAACTGCCACCGATTACCCGTGCAGACTTATATGTAAGTAGTAGGTTTTGCAGGATGTTACAGAGTGGGCGGCACACGCGAAACTAGCGTGGACCGAGCGGTTACTGCTTGCAAGCAACTCACTTACAAGATAGACACAGGGGTCAAGACTACCCGTTCGGATAGACCCCATAAGAGTACGCACCAGTAAGAAGGGCACCCTCGCGGGTGCCCTGTTCATGATGCCTCAATCAACCTTGCGCTTACCCGGCAAACCCCGTGCCGCTCTCTACAAACGTGGTCCGCAGATACTTATAGGGATTCACCGGGATATCGTGGATGCGGACTTCATAGTGCAGATGCGGCCCCGTGGAGCGGCCGCTGGAGCCGGAGTACCCAATCGTTTCGCCGCGATGCACCGGCTGGCCGGGATGCACCACAAACGCGGAAAGGTGTCCGTAGCGGGTGGTGATTCCGTTGCCATGGTCAATGGAAACGCAGCGGCCATAACCACCGGTAAACTCGGCTTCTGCAATCACACCATCGGCGGCTGCAATGACTCGCGTGCCGATCGGTACACTAATGTCCACGCCACGATGGAAGGCACCTTCTCCACTAAACGGATCTTCGCGCTGCCCAAACGAGCCGGTCAGCGAACCTTCCACCGGCCACAGTGCGGGTACTGACGACGCCCTCATCCAATCGGCCAGCGTTGCGTTGCGAATGCCAAGGCCGATGCCGAGCGTGGTCGCTCCGCTCATCGCCGTATATTTAAGGGCTTGAAAGCGCTGAAGGGAGGAGGCGACTTGCTCATCTTGCAATTGCGGTGCGGTGGGTTGGGTCAAAATCGGTTCGGCTTTGAGCCCGTAAATCATCGAAATCTCGCCTGCCAGCGAACCCAGTGATGCCACTTGCTGATCCCGCTGCTGCGCCACCTGCTCCAGTTGCGAATATCGGTTGCGGAGGTCTTCACGCTCGGTGCGCACTTCATTAAAGTGCGAAACCTTCTGCAACATACGTGTGTAGGAGCCGACCATGCCGGTCAAGGTCAACAGACCAACCAGCAGTCCGACCGCAAAAATGTGGAAGTAGGGCAGAGGAATTGAGATCTTTTTTAGCTCACCCTGTTCGTCACGGGCCACGAACAGAATGTAATATCGCTTTTGCACGGTGAACGCCCCTTAGCCAAAAATGTTCATGCCACTGGGCGCGAAGCCAGTTTCGTGTGGGTTTGCCAGATACGGATTCCCTTGGGAAATTCTGGGGGAGGCAAATCCGTGGGCTCCTTGTGCATACAGAGCGCCAGCGGCTACAAAAAATAGAATTCTTGAATGACTGAGGCTACCAAACGAGGGATAACGTGTCAATGGCCAAAGGCGATCTTCGGCCCTAATGATTTTCCGTTTTCCCATCTCGGCACAGGGCATATATGCCAACTGCCAGAACTCATTTGTTAGCGGATATAGTGGAGGAACGCTATCCCATTGTTTTGCGGACTGGCTGCGGGGCAGGCTTACAGTTGCTGCGGAGCGGTTTTACAAACGTTGCGGCACAGTTCTGCGGCGGATTTGCTTGATAAGAAAGGTCTTTCGTAGTGAAGCCTGAGCGCGAGTTGATTCGGAAAATTCGTGAAGCGGCGCAGGCCGGTGCCGGCAGTAGGCGGGCCTCCGGTGGGTCGGGTAAAGCGTCCGCAGCCACGCAGGCCGCGGGCTTTCTGCGCACGGGTATTGGCGATGACTCCGCCGTGCTGCGCCCCCGGGCTGGCGAAGAACTGCTGGTCACCACTGACTTCTCAATCGAAGGCACACACTTTCGTCGCGACTGGCACCCGCCCGAAAGCGTGGGGCATCGCTGTCTGGCGCGCGGCCTCAGCGACATCGCTGCCATGGGCGGTCGCCCGCTGGTTTACTTTCTTTCTCTCGCCATCCCCGCCAATCTGCCATCACGCTGGCTCAATGGCTTTCTTAAGGGTATGTTCTCACTGGCTGACTGCGCTGGTGTGCAGCTCGCGGGCGGCGATACCTCCACTTCTCCACCTCCTTCGGGCCTGGTGGCCGACGTGATTGTGATCGGCGCAGTGCGCCGGGGTCGTGCCATTCTGCGCAGTGGTGCCCAACCCGGTGACCACCTCTACATCACCGGCACTCTAGGAGGCTCGGCAGCGGTGTTGCATCGCCTAATCGCTAAGAACCTCGCTCTGACTACAGAATTAATTATAGGCGAAAAGAAAGCGAATGTCAAGCGCGCCCCGAATCCCAAGCCCCGCACGACGGACGCCAAGCATTTTTTCCCCCAGCCTCGCCTGCACGCAGGTCAAGCCATAGCCCGCTTCGCCACCTCTATGATTGACGTCAGCGACGGTCTTTCCACTGACTTGAGCCACCTGTGCGAGGAAAGCGCCGTGGCCACCGAGGTGGACTCGGCTGCGCTGCCCATCAGCCCGGGCGCGCAGCTCGACGAAGCCTTGCACGGCGGCGACGACTACGAGTTGCTATTTACCGCGCCCGCCAAAGCTCGTGTGCCGCAGCAAATAGATGGGGTCGCCGTCACCTGTATTGGACGAATGGTCGCCGCGAACCTGGGCCCGCCAATGACTCTGTTACTCAGCAACCGCAGGCTGCCGCTGAAAGCGCATGGCTGGGAGCACTTCCGCAATCCGGCTCCGAAGAGTGACATTTCAAAGAGTGAAAATCCGGGAGTCGAAAATAGTGGCAACTGACTTCGAATTTACTGCGCGCTTGCTGGCTCCCTACATAGCCGCCTCGCCCGGGCCTGATAATTTGCGGCCGGAGATCGTAGGCGGGGTGGTAAGCCATTTGGATCTTTTGCAAAAGTGGAACGCACAGATCTCGTTGACCGCCATTAAAGGTGAGGGCGAGATTGTGATGCGGCATTTTGGCGAGTCGCTGTTTGCGGCGCGGGTATTGCTGCACGGGGCGCAGTATGGGCGAAGTGTTGTGCGCTTTGCCGACCTAGGCTCCGGTGCAGGTTTTCCGGGGATGCCGCTAGCGCTCTATGCAGAATGGAGTGGTATTACGCTGGATGCAACGCTAATCGAATCGAATCAGAAGAAGGCGACATTCTTACGCGAGGTGGCACGGGCGCTTACACTGCCGGGGGTGCGGGTGGCGGCGACGCGGGCAAGCACCTTCGGTGCTGGGGGTGCGGCCGCTGGCAGCTTTGATTTGGTGACGATGCGGGCGGTGGAACGGTTTGAAGAAGCGTTACCGGTGGCGGTGGCGCTGTGTGCGCCGGGTGGCAAACTAGGAATTCTGATCGGCGCTGCACAAATGGAGCGGGCGCGGGAGCTGGTTCCGAGTGTGGTGTGGGATAGTCCAGTGGCGATTCCGCAGTCGCGGGATCGGGTTCTGTTGGTAGGAAAAATAGGCAGATAGAGGGGTGGCAGCGGAATGTTCCACGAGGAACATTCTGGCATAAGTTCCCACTTCTGTTGCGGTATTCATGGTTCTGCATCTGGTGGTGCTCCATTGCACGATATATATCGTTCGTTCCGCAAAGCCTACGCTCCACTTTGCGGATTTGTTGGCTAGAGTGGAATACGTCGGTGGCGGGGTTGCCTCTTTCCTTTAGTCTGAAAGTTCTTACCGCAAGTTGGCCTGATTTATATTCGGATTCGGGTTCGACTTCGGATTCGGCTTCCGATTCATCGAGTGAGTGTTCCACGTGGAACACTCGAAGCCCCACCATCGCCCGGTACCCTCTACAGCAATCTTCTTTGGGTGCCCCGCATGAACGCTTAAGCCGCGCCGTTTGCGGTGCGCTGTATGGCGGAATGCAAACGGTACCGCCTGCAACAGGCCCAAACCAAAACTTCACGTCTACACCTCAAGATCGCAGAGAGCACGAATTTGGAGTGCGAGATTGATCTGAGGCATTTTATTTGTAGTGGCTTCGCCGTCGCCTGAGGATATTTCTGCCTACGGCACAGCACACTTGGGCCGCTTCTGCACAATATCCGCGCTTTCCACAATTTGCGCACAAGCACGCGAAGCGCTATCCTCGGCAGTCGCTGGCATAGTCGGTGGAATGCGTCCGCACCAATCGCAGCCAAAATGTTTCAGCCTCTTGCAAGGAGCTTTTATGGGACGGGTGATCGCGGTAGCAAACCAGAAGGGTGGCGTTGGTAAGACGACCACCGCTGTTAACCTTGCTGCGTCGTTCGCGGCGGCGGAGGTAAACACGTTGCTGATTGACTGCGATCCCCAATCGAACTCCACTAGCGGGTCAGGAGCTGGCCGTTCTGACGAGCGTCACTCCACTTACGATGTGTTATTGGGCAACGCAACCATAGATCAGGCCAAATTGGCCACCGATCTGCCGCAGCTTTGGGTGCTGCCCGCGCACAAAAACCTGATTGGTGCCAATATTGAACTGGTAGCAGAGGAGGATAGGGCGCTCTGCCTGCGCAAGGCGCTGGAAGCGGTGCGCGATCAGTATGAGTTTATTGTCCTGGATTGTCCGCCCGCGCTCGATCTGTTGACCTTGAACGCACTGGTAGCCGCAGATTCGGTGCTCATCCCCATGCAGGCCGAATATTACGCGCTCGAAGGCATTAGCCAATTGATGGATACGATTGAGCGGGTGCGCGAGTCGTTCAACCCCGGTTTGGCCATTGAGGGCGTGGTGCTGACCATGTATGACGACCGGACGAATCTGGCGCAGCAGGTGTCGGCAAATCTGCGCGAGTATTTTGGCGACCGGCTGTTGGAGACGACGATTCCGCGGAACATCAAGGTGGCCGAGGCGCCGAGTTTTGGCAAGCCGGTGCTGTTATATGACGTGAGGTCGCGCGGGGCCGAGGCCTACATCCGGCTGGCCAAGGAGATTATGGAGCGGATGGAGAATCCGCCGCAGGGAAACTTTCTGGCCTCGGCAGTATTGGGGTAGATAATAACCGAGTAGTACATACGTGGAGCAGTATCCACCTTTTGACTCCGCAAACTGCGCGGGAGGAAGGCGGGCACCAATCGGTTCGACGATATTTTGGTATTGAGGCTTAGCGATGGCGGAGACGACGATGACAGCACCGAGCGGCGGCGACAAGCGGAAGGTTTTAGGACGTGGATTGGAGTCACTACTGCCCTCGAAGCCGCATTCGGCAACGGCGGCGCAGGCTGCGCCAAATGGCACGAATGCGCCCAGCGCGGCTTCGTCGGTGGTAAAAATCGAAGATCAGGTCCAGCATCTGGACGTGAACCTAGTGGATCCGAGTCCGTACCAGACGCGGTCGGCCATGAGCGAGAAATCGCTGGCTGAGTTGACCGGCTCGGTACGGGAGAGCGGCGTGTTGCAACCGATCACGGTGCGCGCGGTGGGCGACCGTTACCAGTTGATTACGGGTGAGCGTCGCTTGCGGGCGTCCATTGCGGCGGGACGAGGGACGATTCCGGCAATTGTGCGGGTGGTGGCCGATCAGGTGGCAGCGGAGATGACCATCATCGAAAACCTGCAACGGGCGGACCTGAATCCGATTGAGCAGGCTCGCGCCTATCACCGGCTGAGCGAACGCTTTCGCCTGACGCAGGAGGAGATTGCCAAGCGGATGGGGGTGGAGCGGCCGAGTGTGGCGAACTATCTGCGGCTGCTGCGGCTCTCGGCGAAAATTCAGGCGTATGTGGAAGCTGGCGAACTGGCTTTTAGCCACGCTCGTGTGCTGGCCACGCTCGATGACAGCATGACGTTTGCCGACGATCTGGCCGAGTCAGCCGTGCGCGAAGGCTGGAGCGTGAAGCGGCTGGCGAATGAGATTGAAAGCATCCTCGTGCCCAAGCCGAAGGCGGAGCCCAAGCCCGAAAAGCCGCTTGACCCAAATGTGAAAGAAGCGCAACGCGAGATGGAACGCGCGCTGGGTGTGCGAGTGAAAATTGATGACCGCAAGGGCAAAGGCAAGATCGTGATTGAGTATGCGTCGCTGGATGACTTTGACCGCGTGGTGGCGGCGTTGAGCGGGCGGTAAGGGGCGTGTTGGCTTGAGTCGAGCACGCGGAGCACAGCCGAGCACGCCAGGACCTTGTCGGTCACGCCGATCTCGCACGACGGGTTATTCTGTTGATGTTGAACTTGGAAGTAAGTGAGAAACGTTGGACGCGTTCTGCCAGCGTGTGCCAAGCGTGTGCGCGCAATTTCCATGATGCCATGATGCATGGCACCGCCGTGCGGTTCAGACGGCGTTCTAGAATTCAATCACTCGTCGTCTTCACTCGTGGTTCTCACGCGTGGCGTTACCCCTTTTACCCGGCGGCGGCGGCGAATGCCTCTTTTGCTGCGGCGATGGTGTGGCCTATGTCGGATTCGGTGTGTGCGGCGCTTAGGAATGCGGCCTCGAACTGCGAGGGGGGCAGGTAGATGCCGCGGTCGAGCATGGCGCGATGGAATCGGCCAAAGGCGGCGGTGTCGGCTTTGGCCGCGGAGTCCCAATCGGTGACTGGGCCGGGGCAGAAGAACCAGGTGAACATGGAGCCAACGCGGTTGGCGGTCATGGTGATGCCCGCGTGGTGAGCTTCGATGGCGATGCCTTGCACCAGGGCTGTGCTGTTGGCTTCCAGATGTTTGTAGATTTCGGGATGCTCTTTGAGGTGGGTGACGGCGGCGATGCCTGCAGCCATGGCGAGCGGATTGCCGGAAAGCGTGCCAGCTTGATACATCGGCCCGAGTGGCGCGACGAGGTTCATGATGTCGGCGCGGCCACCGTAAGCGCCGACGGGGAGGCCGCCGCCGATGATTTTGCCCAGAGTGGTGAGGTCGGGACGGATGCCGTAAAGCTCTTGCGCGCCGCCGAATGCCAGGCGGAAGCCAGTCATCACCTCGTCAATAATCAGCAGCGCGCCGTTGCGGGTGGTGAGGTCGCGCAGGGCTTGTAAGTAGCCATGCCCGGGCGGGACGAGTCCCATGTTGCCGACGACCGGTTCGAGGATGATGGCGGCGATTTGGCCGGGGAAATTGGCAAAAGCCTGCTCCACGGCAGCGATGTCGTTATAAGGCAGCGCTAGGGTGAACTGCACTACTTCTTCAGGAACGCCAGCGGAGCCGGGGATGCCGAGAGTGGCAACGCCAGAACCAGCTTTGACCAGCAGGGCGTCGGCATGGCCGTGGTAACAGCCTTCAAACTTGATGATGTATTTACGATTGGTAAACGCGCGCGCCAGGCGAATGGCCGTCATGGTGGCTTCGGTGCCAGAGCTGACGAAGCGGATTTTTTCAGCAGCGGGAAAGGCCGACTGGACGAGCTCGGCGAGATCGGCTTCGGAGGGGGTGGAGGCTCCGAAGCTGGTGCCATTTTGGGCCGCGCGGGTGATGGCTTCTACGACCGGGGGGAAGGCGTGGCCGAGAATGAGCGGACCCCAAGAGCCAACGTAGTCGAGATACTCGTTGCCGTCAGCGTCCCAGAGGCGGGAGCCGGAACCGCGGACGAGGAAGGGTGCATCGCCGCCGACCGAGCGGAAGGCGCGGACCGGCGAGTTGACGCCGCCGGGGATGAAGGCTTCGGCACGGGCTTGCAAGCGGCGGGATTCGGTAAGAGTGCGCATGGGGATCTCCGCGAAACTGAGAAAGGTCACGACTTTTTACTATAGCAATGGTGCGGGATGCGCGAGGTGATGTAGCGCACGTCACAAGCGATTGCGCGGCGGGGCGAGTACAATTTTGCCAAAGAATTTAATCTCGCAGATAATTCTTGCAGCACCGAATGAGGAGAACGAAACGATGAATCGTAGGCAGATTTTTGTGACTTTGGGGTTGATGGTAGTGATGGTGGCTTCTGCCTTGGCGCAGAAGGCGGAAATCAAGGCGGGTCTGCTGACGGCGGAAGAAGTCAAGACGCTGGCTCCGGCGACGTACTACTTCCGTGGGCAATCGGCTACGGTGCAGACGCGCAACACAGCGGGCTTTAGCGTCGGCGGCAGCAAACTGGTGCTGGCCGGGCTGGTAGATACTTCCGGGTACTCCAGCTCGGTGCAGGAAAAGTATCAGGGCTTGTTCATTACAGAAGTGAAGCTGAGTATTGGTGGCAAGACGCTGGCTCCGGGGCAGTATGGATTCGGGTTTCTGGCCGATGGCAGCTTCCTGATTCAAGATGTAGGCGCGAATGACTTGTTTACGGCCGCGACCAATGTGGATGACAAGTTGAAGCGTCCGGTGCCGCTGAAGTTTGTGGCCGAAGGCGGAGCGTATCGTCTGTATGCGGGCAAGAAGTTTGTGACGGTAAAGCCTGAGTAGGTTCAGTCGCCGAGGCGAACCAGATTCTGCCACGCCCTTTCACACAATATTTACCAAGTTGCAACGCCTGCGCAATGAGCCGCCGTTAGGCTAAAGAAGTAACATCCCCTTCTAACCGGGAGGGAGGACAGCTGCGGAGGGCTCCCGGCTGTCCGTTTCTGTTTGGGGCGAAGGTCTCCGCCAGACGGCCTCCGCCAGACGATCTTTGCGGCCTCTGCGGTCTCTGCAGTTTGCCACTTCCATGATGGGTACATATAGTTAACTATAGTTAATATGCGGTCGTTTGTGCGATGGTGGTGATGAGGTGGGAGGCGAGAGCCTGCCGCAGTCCTTCCAGAGCCTCTGCGCTGCTTGCCAGTTCTTGTGATACGTCCGATATGTTTTGTTTTAAGCCCCAATTCGCGGCTGTTTGGTGGCGGTTGCTGAGCTGTGTGCTGATGCTCGCCAGCGGGGAAGCAGTGCGGGGACAGACGCAGACTGGGACAGAAGCCCCGTCAACGGGTGCATCGGAAACAAGTGAACCGGCGGTCACCTTTTTTCGGCACGCTGACCAAAATCGCTGGTGGGTGAGCGGGCAGATGAATTACATTTTCCAGGCGCATGGCGACTTTCCAGCGAAGTACAGTGGGCCGAATAGCCTGAGCGCGAAGAGCGAGACCGCGTTTTCGCGTCTTATGTCGCTGTATCTAGGCGTGGAACTGACCAAGACGACCGAGATTACAGTGACGGTGGAGAGTGCGGGGGGAACGGGAATCAGCAGCGCGTTGGGCTTGGGCGGGGTGACCAATGTGGACGTGGTGCGGAACCCAACGCTAGGCTCAACGCCGTACCTTGGGCGGGCGGTGATCCGGCAGACCATTGCGCTGGGCAAGAATCAGAAGCTGGTGGACGGGGGGCGCAGCTTTCTTTCGCTGGCGCCGGAAGTGCCCGAGCGGCGGCTGGAGCTGCGCTTTGGCAAGCTGGGCATGGTAGATTTTTTCGACAATAACGGTGTGGGCAGCGACAGCCACTATCAGTTCACCAATTGGACGACGGCGCAGAACGGTGCCTATGACTTTGCGGCAGACACGCGCGGCTACACGATTGCGTTTATTGCGACCTACTTTTCACCCAAGTGGGTGGTGCGATTTGGCGAGGCGTTGATGCCCAAGGTGGCGAATGGCATTGATCTGGACTACAACTTGACGCGAGCGCGGGCGGAGAACTATGAGGTGGAACTGCATCGAGAGCCGTGGAAGGGCCATACCAGTATTCTGCGGCTGCTGAGCTATGGGAACCACGCGAACATGGGCGACTATCGGCAAGCGGTGCAGTCGTTTGAGTCGGGTGTAGACGCCAAGGCGGATGTAACGGCGCATCGTGCGCAGGGACGCATCAAGTATGGGTTTGGCGTAAATGCGGAACAGATATTGACCCGGGATATGCGCGGCTTTGCGCGCTGGGGGTGGAATGAGGGGCGCTATGAATCGTTCGCATACACCGAAGTGAATGAGACGCGAGCGCTGGGCGCGGACTATGCGGGCACCAGTTGGCATCGCAAGCAGGATAAAGCTGGCGTCGCATTTGTGACGAATGGCATCAGCAAAGACCACCAAAACTATTTGAAGGTGGGCGGCAGCGGATTTTTGCTGGGCGACGGCACGCTGAACTATAGTCGCGAGACGATTTTAGAGACGTATTACAACGCACACTTGTGGCGTGGGCTGTTCGGGGCGGCGGGTGTGCAGCATGTGTGGAATCCGGGCTACAACCGCGACCGCGGCCCGGTGACGGTGCCGACGCTCCGCCTGCACGTGGAGTTTTAGAGAGCAGTTTCAAAGCCCCAATTTCCGCAACACCGCGGAGCGGCGGGTATTTGGCGCGACTCGCCTCGGCGGCAGGGGAAAGCCCGCTGTGGCATTCTGGAAGACATGAACCTCAATGTGAATCAGATGACCGCGCCTTTGGCGCGGGTGATGGTGTGTCCGCCAGAGCATGCGGGATGGAATGATGGGGCGCGGGCCGGAGAGTGGCAGGGGTTGACGTATATGCATCCGTTGAATTTTGAAGTAGCGGCACAGCAGCACGCGGCGCTGGTGGCTGAGCTGGAGCGCGCGGGCGCGGAGCTGGTGGTGATGCCCGCATCGGCGGACCCGAATGTGGAGCTTTCGATTGATGCGGCTTATGTGCATGATTCATCGCTAACGACGAACTGGGGCGCGATCATCCTGCACACTGGCAAGGCAAACCGGCAAGTGGAAGGGCCGCTGGTTCGGCGATTCTACGAGAGCATTGGGTATCCTGTGTTGGGTGAGGTGAGTGCGCCGGGACTGGCAGAGTCAGGCGACATGTTGTGGGTGGACGAGCGAACGCTGCTGGTGGGGCGCGGCTTCCGTACGAATGGCGCAGGGATTGCGCAGTTGCGTGCGCTGCTGGAGCCGAAGGGCGTGGAAGTGATTGCAAGCGGGCTGCCCTATGGCAATGGCCCGGCGTATTGCCTGCATCTACTCTCGAATATGAGCCCACTGGATGCCAGTACCTTGCTGGTAGATTTGCCGATGATTCCGGTAGAGACGGTGGAGTTGCTGCACGAGCGCGGGTGGAAGTTGCTGGAGATTGATGCGAGTGAGCGCGAGACGTTGGCGTGCAATGTGCTGGCGCTGGGCGAAGGTCGCCTGCTGGCGATTGCGGAAAACGAAAAGACGAACGCACGATTGCGCGCAGCGGGGTTTGACGTGCGGACGTTTGCGGGGAGTGAGATTTGCATCAACGGCGGTGGGGGGCCAACTTGCTTGACGCGGGTTTTGGTGCGAGGACAGGTGGGGTGAGCGAACGCCATCTGAAGCCAGCTAAACCAGGTAAACCGGCGAAACTTAGCTAACCACATCGAAACCCAGCTAAACCCTATCTAAACCGGCCCGTGGGCCGGATGCAGGTGGGGCACCACTACGCACCGATGGCTGAGACGGCGCTATTCCAACCACCGACCGTTACAGGGAGTGCAGGTAGGCGATCAGGTCGGCGATTTGCTGCTGGTTCATACGGTCGGCAAAGCCGGGCATTTTACTGCGGCCCCGGACGATTAAGTCGGTCATGCGCTCGTCGTTGGCCGGGGTGCCGCTGGGGAAGTATGGCTTTTTGAAAACATTCTTGAGTGACGGGCCGTTTTCTGCGTGGGACGAATAAGCCTCATGGCAGCGCAGGCAGTAGGCGTCGTAGGAGGCGCGTCCGACGGACTGCTGGGCGGTGAGGCCGAGTTCGGCATCGGATTTGGGCGGCTCGCGGCGGTCGCAGGCAGTGAGGGTGAAGGCAACGATTGCGGCGGCGGAGATCAGCAGGCACGAAAGACGATTCATAGCATTTTCCTTGGCTTGGGCAGCGCATTGCAAGTCGCTACATGCCACCAGCCGACATGCCAGCATAGCAAAGTGAACCGGGCGAAGGTGTGCCGGGCATCACGGAGGGCGCGAGCGTACTGCCTGCGGGGGCGCGGGTTTGCTACCGTGGGGGTGAGGCGATAGACTGCCGATGCTGCTCAACACCAACTATGTCTAAACAAGTTTTGTATCGCGGGCGCCGCGCGGTGCACGCGGAGAATGAACGGATTCGGGTGACCGTGACGGCAGAAGGCGGTCATATTGCCGAGCTATTCCACAAGCATTCAGGGGTGAATCCGCTGTGGATGCCGCCGTGGGATTCGATGGAGCCTTCGCAGTACCGCCGCGAATTGCATCCGCAGTTTGGGCCGGATGCGGAAGCGAATTTGATTGCCGGAATCATGGGACACAACCTGTGTCTGGATACATTTGGCGCGCCGAGTGCGGAAGAAGCAGCGGCGGGAATGCCGGTGCATGGCGAAGCTCCGGTGGTGCCTTGGGAGGTAGAGGCGGACGCGCTTTCGATTCAGCAGCGGGCGGTGTTCCCGCTGGCGCAAATGCGAATGCAGCGGGATCTCCAACTGACCGAGCATGGCGCGACGATTCAGATTGAGGAGAGGCTGGAGAATCTTTCGCCGACCGACCGCGCCATTGCCTGGACGCAGCACGTGACGCTAGGCCCGCCATTTTTGGAACGCGGCGTCACCCGCTTCCGGCTCAATGCCACGCGATCCAAGGTGCTGGAGTCGGAGTTTAACGGCGGATTGGGCAGGCAAACGGCAGGGGCGGAGTTTGTGTGGCCGCTGTGTCCGATGAAGGGCGAAAAGCTGGAGGACTTGAGCGTATTTCCGCTGGCCGAGGCCTCGGGCGGTTATACCGCACATCTGATGAATCCGGCGCAGGAGTATGCGTACTTTGTGGCGTGGTCCCAACGCTACAGGCTGGCAGCGGGGTATGTGTGGCGGCGGGCAGATTTTCCGTGGCTGGGCCGTTGGGAAGAAAATTGTTTGCGAACGCAGACGCCGTGGAATGCGCGGACCATGGCCTGCGGCATGGAGTTTGGGGTATCGCCGATGCTGGAGTCGCGGCGCGCGATGGTGGAGCGGGGCAGTCTGTTTGAGACGCCAGCGTACCGTTGGCTGCCCGCGAAGTCGCAGGTGGCGGTGCGATATTGTGCCTTTGTGATGGAGGCAATGGCCATGCCAGCGTCGGTGTACTGGAACGGCAAGGGCGACGTGCACCTGGCGTTTTAGAAGCGGTGATTGTAAAACGCTGCTTGTAAAGCGGTGATTGGGAAATGAGGGAAAGCATTTGAAGCGAGCAAGATTTCAGTGGGAGACAGGCGCCCGCAAGCTGCGGCTGGGTGAGCGCACGCTGGTGATGGGTATTGTGAACGTCACGCCGGATTCGTTCTCCGATGGTGGCAAGTATTTGAAGCCGGCAGCGGCGGTGGCGCAGGGGTTGCGGCTGCTGGAAGCGGGTGCCGACATTCTGGATATTGGGGGGGAGTCTACCCGCCCGGGCGCAAGTGCGGCGGTGACTGCCGAGCAGGAAGCTGAGCGGGTGCTGCCGGTGATTGCCGAATGGAAGCGGCGTGTGCCGGAGTGCGTGATTTCGGTGGACACCTACAAGGCTTGGGTGGCAGAAGTGGCGCTGGCCGCGGGCGCAGAGATTGTGAATGATGTAAGCGGCTTGCGCGGCGATCCGGCGATGGCCGCGATGGTGGCCCGCGCCAAGTGTGGCGTGGTGGTGATGCAGATGCGGGGGCGACCAGCAGAGTGGAAGTCGCTGCCGCCGCTCAAGAATCCAGTCGCGCTGGTAAAGCGCGAACTGGCCGAATCGGTGGCAGTTGCGCTGGAGGCAGGCATTGCGAAAAAGCGCATTGTGCTGGATCCGGGCATTGGCTTTGGTAAGCGCTTTGAAGAGAATTATCCGCTGCTGGCTCGGCTGGATCAGCTGGCGGTGTTGGGCTATCCGCTACTGGTGGGGACGTCACGGAAGTCATTTATTGGGCGGACGGTGGCGAAGGCGCGTGGCATACTCGACAAGGATGGCAGAGAGATGGTGCCGCCGGATGAACGCGTGTTTGGTACGCTAGCCAGCGAGGCGGCGGCGGTGATGGGCGGCGCGCATATTCTGCGTACGCATGATGTGCGTGCTTGCGTGGATGCGGTGCGGGTGGCGGATGAAGTGATGAAGGCGCAACAATAGACCGAGGCAGCGAAATCTGGAGGTTCCAACATGCGTTTTGCAATTTTTTGCATTGTGATGGCGGTGGCTACGACTGCGGGAGCGCAGTCGGTTCCCTCTGCGATCTATACCGATCCGCCGGTAGACCACGCCCATCCGGCGGCGATGACAGTGATCCACGTTCCGACGCATGGGGTGATGATCAACGGTCTGGTTTATTCGCCGTCGGGGGCGGGGCCGCACCCGACGGTGGTGATTTGCCACGGGCTGCCGGGAAACGAAAAGAATCTAGACCTGGCGCAGGCCTTGCGGCGCGCGGGCTGGAATGCCGTGACCTTCAACTACCGCGGTTCATGGGGCAGTCCCGGGGTGTACCGGTTTACGCAGGATACCGATGACGCACTGGCGGTGCTTGCTTATCTGCGTGACCCAGCGAACCTAGCGGCGCTGGGGGTGGATGCCACGCGGATGGTGATTATCGGGCACAGCATGGGTGGATGGGTGGCAGTACGAACGGCCGCCCGCGATGGTCATCTGGCGGGGGCAGTGATGATTTCGGCGGGAGACATGGGCCGCGTCGGGGGGTTGGAACGAGTGGAAGCGATTGCCAACATGGCGGACAACATGGAGGGTCTGGCGGGGGTGACGGCGGAGAGCATGGTGGACGAGCTGCATGTTCATGCGTCGGAATTTCTGTTGAAGAATGAGGCAGCCGGGCTGGTGCACCTGCCGTTGCTGGCGCTGACCTCAGACGACGGATTGGCAGACCACACCGACGCACTGGTCAGCGCCATCAAGGCGGCGGGAGGAAAGCGAGTGACGGCTGAGCACGTCGCGACGGATCACGCCTGGTCCGACCACCGCATCGCGCTAGAGAGCATGATTCTGGGATGGCTGGGGAACTTGCGCTGAGAGGTGAGGCGAGCACTTAGAAAATCTTGGCCGAATCCAGCAGAATGGTGACCGGGCCTTCGTTCACCAACTCGACGCTCATCGTGGTCTGGAAGCGGCCGGTTTGGCAGCGCAGTCCAGCGGCGCGGACGCGTTCTACGAAGTATTCATACAGAGGATTGGCGATCTCGGGCCGCGCGGCTGCGTCGAAGGATGGGCGCTTGCCGCGGCGGACGTCGCCATAGAGCGTGAACTGCGAGACCACCAGAATACTTCCGCCAACGTCAGCCACGGAGAGGTTCATCTTGCCGGCACCGTCCTCGAAGATGCGTAAGCCGACGATCTTGTCGCAGAGATAGTCAGCGTCGGCGGGGGCATCGGTGGCGGCGACGCCGAGCAGCACTAGCAGGCCGAGGGTGATGGCTCCGGTAATCTCGTCTACGGTTTCGTCTTCGATTTGGGCGGCGACGGTGACTTGGGCGCGGCTGACTCGTTGGACGACGGCTCGCATGGGGTCAGTGTAAATGGTAGGGGTGTCTCGTTGCTCTTGCGGCCTGATAGGGATTCTTCGCGCGGTCAGAATGACAATTTCAAAAATGTTTTTGCGTTGACGCAAGTGCGGCTGGCCCTTAGAATCGGCTAGCTCTTCGGGAGGAATATTTATGCCTAGATGCAATGGACCACGCGCCTGTACAGGAGGCGTCTTGGGGTTCGCCGCACTGCTGCTTACGATTTGCGCTGCCGCCCCGGCGTCGGCTGCGGACGCGGCGATGCCGCACAGTGAAGTGCTGATTACCAACGCGACGATTCTTACCGCGACGCATGGCCGCATCGAGCATGGCAGCGTTTATGTGAGGGACGGCAAGATTGTTGCTGTGGGCACGAATGTGAAGGCGCCGAAGTCGGCCAAGGTGATGGACGCGGGCGGGCGGTACTTGACGCCGGGCATTATTGACGCGCATTCGCACTCGGCGCTGGATGGCGACGTAAACGAGGCGACTAGTCCGGTGACGCCGCACATGATGATGGCCGATGCCTTCGATTATCAGGACGAAGATTTGTACCATTCGTTGGCGGGAGGGGTGACTACGTCACTGCTGCTGCATGGCTCGGCCAACATGATTGGCGGGCAGGCAGTGGTGATTAAGCATCGCTTTGGCAAAGGGCGGGACGAGATGCTGTTTGCTGGCGCTCCGCGCTCCATTAAGTTCGCCAGCGGCGAGAACCCTAAACGCGTGTATGGCGAGCGGGATCAACTGCCCTCGACTCGGATGGGCAACTTCGCAGTGCAGCGTGAGGCGTTGCAGCAGGCCCGCGAATATCTGCGGGATTGGGATGCGTATGACGCCAAGGTGAAGCGAGGCGACAAGGACCTGACGCCTCCGCACAAGGACTTGAAGCTGGAGGCGCTGGCCGATATTTTGCGGGGCAAGCTGCTGGTGCAGATTCACTGCTATCGCGCCGATGAGTTCCAGACCGAGATGGCGATGGCGCGCGAGTTTGGTTACAAGGTGCGGGCCTTCCACCATGCGCTGGAAGCTTACAAAGTGCCAGAAAAGTTGGCGGCAGAGGATGTTGCCATCGCAACGTTTGCGGACTGGTGGGGATACAAAGAAGAAGCCTGGGACGCGATTCCGTGGAATGCGGTGATGTCCATGCGCAAGGGGGTGCGGGTGGCGATTAAGAGCGATTCGGACGACTTTGCCCGGCGGCTGAATCAGGAAGCGGCGAAGATGATGCGCTACGGTGGAGCGACCGAGGAAGAGGCGCTGCGGATGGTCACCCTGAACCCGGCATGGATCATCGGTGTGGACGACAAGGTGGGCTCGATTGATGTGGGGAAGGATGCGGATTTGGTGCTGTGGAGCGCGTATCCGTTTTCGACGTTTGCCTTGGCAGACATCGTGATGATTGATGGCGATACCTACTTTGACCGCTCGGCCAAAGGTATGGGCATGCCGCAAGTGGCGGCCAAGGAGGGCAACTAGATGAAGCTGACAAAATCGAAAAGCCGCGCGGTATGCGCCAGGGTGCTTCCGGGGCTGGTGATTGCGATGGTTGCTGGTGCCACAGCGGTCGCTGCGGCGCAGGATGGAAGCAAGGCAATTGTGCTGAAGGGTGGCACCGTGCTGACCATCTCTCACGGCACGATTAAAAATGGTGTGGTGGTGATGCAGGGCGGCAAGATTGTTGCCGTTGGCGGCGCGGGAACTGCGATTCCTGCGGGTGCCGATGTGCGCGACGTGAGCGGGATGACGGTGTATCCGGGGCTGATTGATTCGGAGACGCAGTTGGGCCTGGTGGAGATTTCGGCCGAGAAGATGACAGTGGATACCTCCGAGCCGAGTGATGAAATTATGCCGCACATGCATGTGGCGGATGCGTTCCATGCCGAGTCAGAGCTGATTCCGGTGACGCGGATGAACGGCATCACCAACGTGATTGTGGCACCGGACAGCGAAAATACGCTGCCGGGGCAGGATGCATTTGTGCAGTTGGCGGGGCGGTCGGCTGAGGAAATGCTGCTGATCCGCGACATCGCGCTGCCGCTGAACTTTGGGCCTGACCAGCGGCGCCGAGGGCAGGGCCGCAAGTTTCCTTCTACGCGCATGGGTTTGATTACACAGATGCGGCAGTCCTTTTTTGATGCGCTCGACTATCGCCAGAAGTGGGCCGACTACGACAAGAAGAAAGCCGACTTCAAGCCGGAAAACGACAAAGAGGGCAAGCCCAAAGATCCGCCGAATCCGCCCAAGCGCGACTTGCGGCTGGAAGCGCTCGTGCCGTATCTGGAAGGTAAGAAGCCAGTGATTCTGCACACAGAGGATGCCAGCGACGTGCAAACTGCGGTGCGCATGGCCAATGAATTCCACTTGAAGCTGGTGCTGGCAGGGCTGACGCAGGCACAGCCGGTGCTGGATTGGGTGGCGGCGCAGAAGCTGCCCGTAATTGTGGGTTCCATTTACAACGACCCCAAGAAGGGCACGCGGTATGACTCAGTATTCACACTGCCTGCGGAGTTGCAAAAGCGCGGCGTAAAGATTGCGTTCGCCAGTTATGATGCTCATAACGTGCGGAACCTGCCCTACGCCGCAGGATACGCAGTGGCGTATGGACTGCCGCATGATGAGGCTATGAAGGCGATCACTCTGAATCCGGCAGAGATTTGGGGAGTGGCCGATCAGTACGGGTCGCTGGACCCGGGTAAAGTGGCCAACGTGGTGGTAGCCGATGGCGACCCCCTGGAACTTCGCACCGACGTCAAGCATCTCTTTATTCAGGGGCAGGAGGTTCCGCTGACCAGCAAGCAGACGCGGCTGCGGGATCAGTACTCCCATTGAGTTTATTGCGTTCGGCGCGTTGGTATGGCGGCTGTAGTCGGTTTTAGGAGTTTGACGGGTTCGGCGAGTTTCGGGCGAGTTTGACCTGTACAGGGGTGCAAGGTAGCATTGAAGGAGTGCCCGCGTGTCATGCAGTTGCATGAGCGGGCACCGTTGCTTTACAGGACTTTTTGACATCTTTACACTAGGGAGTCACCCTGCGCGGGCGATTTGCTGTTAGCGCGGGAGAGTGGCTGGTTTGTCCGAGGCCTTCAGGCTTCCGGAAAAATTCGAGGAGAGACAATGGCAGCAGGCGTGGAAGAAAAAGTTAAGCAGATTATCGTAGAGCAGCTTGGCGTGGATGAAGGCGAAGTGACGTCCAATGCATCGTTTGTAGACGATTTGGGCGCTGACTCGCTGGACACCGTGGAACTGGTGATGGCCTTTGAAGAAGGCTTCAACATCGAGATTCCGGACGAAGACGCCGAGAAGATCCGCACCGTTCAGGATGCGGTGGAATACATCAAAAAGCATTCGAAGGGTAACTAACGCCTTGGTTCGCCGGGTTGTGGTTACTGGAATCGGACTGATCTGTGGGGTGGGCAATACCACAGAGGCGGTCTGGCAGGGCGTGCAGGCGGGCAAGAGCGGCGTGGGACGAATTACGCAGTTCGATCCCGCAGAGTTCGCCTGTCAGATTGCTGCGGAAGTCCATGGCTTCGATCCGCGGCAGTTCATCGAAAAAAAAGAGATCAAGAAGATGGGTCGGTTCATCCATCTGGCCTTGGCGGCGGCATCGGAAGCCATGGCAATGTCTGGCTTGGTGATTACCGATGCCAACTCAGAGCAGGTGGGGGTTTACATCGGCTCGGGCATTGGTGGCTTCGACGTGATTGAGCGCGAGCACAAAGAGTTGCTCAAGGGCGGGCCGCGCAAGATTTCTCCGTTTTTTATTCCAGCCTCCATCATCAACCTGGCTGCGGGACATGTGAGCATACGTTTCGGCGCAAAGGGGCCGAATGAGGCGACCGCCACCGCTTGCACCACCAGCGCGCACGCGCTGGGCGATGCTTACCGCATCATTCAGCGGGGCGATGCGGATGCCATGATTGCAGGTGGATCCGAAGCTGCGATTACGCCCATGGGCGTGGGTGGCTTTGCCGCCATGCGGGCGCTTTCCACGCGCAACGACCAGCCGGAACGGGCGAGTCGTCCTTGGGATAAAGACCGCGACGGGTTTGTGGTGGGCGAAGGTGCGGGCATTCTGGTGCTCGAAGAGTTGGAAATGGCCAAGGCGCGTGGGGCCAAGATTCTGGCGGAAGTGGTCGGCTACGGTATGAGTGGAGATGCCTTCCACATCACCTCGCCAGCGCCGAATCACGATGGTGCGTTCCGGGTGATGAACAACGCGCTAAAGAGCGCGGGTCTGCCGCCCGAAGCGATCGGTTACGTCAACGCACACGGCACCTCTACCGATATTGGCGACAAGCTGGAAACGATTGCCATTCGCAACAGTTTTGGCGCACATGCCTACAAGATGGCAGTGAGTTCTACCAAGTCCATGACCGGGCACCTGCTGGGTGGCGCAGGTGGGCTGGAGGCAGGGCTCACGATTTTGGCGCTGCGGGATCAGATTCTGCCGCCGACCATCAACTTGGATAATCCTGACGAAGGCTGCGACTTGGACTACGTGCCCCATGTTGCCCGCAAAGCCACGTTTGAATATGCGCTGAGCAACTCGTTTGGCTTCGGCGGAACGAATGGTGCACTGATCTTCAAGCGCTGGGAGTAGCTTCTCAGTCGGTGGGGAGCCGAGCGATCCCTAAGCCTCGCTACAATGGTTCTGTGAATTCCACCCCAGGTTCTGTGACTTCCAACCCACCACCGGAAGGCCAAGGGTCGGTGCTGCGCCCGTTTACTTTGCGGCAGCGCATCTTGCTTTGGCTGGCATCGTGGGCGGGGTATTTCGCCATTCGCGCCATCTGCGCCACGCTTACTTTTGAACATTCGGTGGAAGAAGGCGGCACGGAGGACTTCTTCGGCACGCCGATCATCTACAGCTTTTGGCATTGCTGTGTGATTCCGGCGGCGTACTGTTTTCGCGATCGCAATATTCAGGTGATGACCAGCGCCAGCTTCGATGGTGAGATCATCGCGCGGGTGATTCAGCGGCTGGGATTTGGCGCGGTGCGGGGTTCGAGCAGCCGGGGCGGTGCGGTGGCGCTGGTGGGGATGCGGCAGCAGGTGGAAGCGGGCCGCACCGTCGCCTTTACGATTGATGGTCCGCGCGGTCCGAGATTTGTTGCGAAACCCGGGCCGGTGGCGCTGGCCCGGGCTACGGGCCGCCCGATGGTGGGGTTCTACATCGCGGTAGATCGCGCCTGGGTGCTGGACTCGTGGGACCGCATGGTGATTCCTAAGCCATTCGCGCGTGCGTACTTTCGGGTGAGCAAGCTGATGCCAGTGCCTGAAGATGCCGGTAATGAGGAAGATCGGGCGAAGTATCTAGCTGAGTTGCAGGCCGCGCTGGAGCGGGTGCGGCGGTATGCGAATGACGAGGTAGGATGCAGCGAAAGCGGCGTTTGCCAGATGTAGAGCGTCAGGCCGGGCTGAATTGGGCTGAGGCGCCTCCCGAGATTTTTTGGCAAAGGGTGTTTTGACCAAGGGGCAGCCCCGCCGGTTTGACTTAAGCCGCTTCAGCCTTCAAACTAAGAGTGGCAGGTAAGAATATTCACTTGATTTTTACTGCTAATCACAACTTGCGGTGTGTGGCACTCCCAACCAGATCAGTTGGGGAGTGATTCGGGAAGCGGGTGAGAATCCCGCGCTGACGCGCAACTGTAAGCGAGGAAACAGGCTGTAGTCACTGGGCGACGAGCCCTGGGAAGGCTATGGCTGGAAGCGAACGCAGCTTCTGCGTTCTGACTCGCGAAGCCAGGATACCGACCGCGCACTGTGTGCTTTTCACCTTCTTCGCGTCTAAGGAGGAAACTTGATGCGCATTTTTTTGTTGCCCTTTGTTGTTTTGCTTTTGCTGCTGCTGTCGTTGAATCCCCTGCTAGCCCAGAGTGCAGGGCCTGCTGCGGCTGGTGCCGCGCCCCCAACTGTTGCTGCTGTTCCCGCTCAGCCCTCTCACCCATTGATTGTGACTGTTACCGACCCCTCTGGCGCGCTGGTAGGAGGAGCGCGGGTAGAACTGCTGGCGGAGGGCGGTGCGGTGGTGTCTGTGCGTTCGACTTCGGCGATTGGCGATGCGCTGGTGCCGGGATTGCATACTGGCAAGTTCACCTTGCGCGTACTGGCGGCGGGCTTTGCTGAAAAAGTGCTGCCGCTGAATGTGAGCGGAGGGCCCGTGCCCAGCGGAGGCGAACGTTTCGCGGTGCAATTGGAGGTGGCAAACCCGGGCGAGGTGGTAGTGGTCAGTGCGACTCGTCTGCCCGCAACGGAGTCCGAGGGAATTGGGCAAGTGTCGGCGCTGAATGCAGATCAGCTTTTGCTGATGCAGCCGGTGGCTGCGAATGATGCCGTGCGCTTTCTGCCGGGAGCGGTTGTGAACACCACGGGCCAGCGCGGCGGTTTGGCGTCGCTGTTTGTGCGCGGCGGCAACTCCAATTACAACAAAGTGCTGGTGGATGGCGTTCCGGTAAACGAGCCGGGCGGCATCTTCAACTATGGCGATGTGCCGCTGGCGTCGGCCGACCGCATCGAATTGCTGCGCGGAGCGCAAAGCGCACTCTATGGGTCGGACGCCATCACCAGCGTGGTGCAGGTGTTTTCGGCGACGGGCAAGAGCGAAACGCCAGAGCTGAATCTGACTTCCAGCGGAGGCAACTTTGGCACGGCAACGGGCAACGTCAACCTTTCACAGGCGGTGGGGCGATTTGATTACAACCTGTTTGCCGATGAGCTGCACACGAACGGGCAAGGAGCGAACGATGGTTATAGTGCGTCGTCGCAAGGGGTAAATACCGGCGCTGTGTTGAATGATTGGGCGTCGGCGCGTTTTCGTCTGCGCCACAACAACACGCGCACGGGCGTGCAAGGCGGGTGGGACTTCAACGGCACACGTCTGCTGGCACCGGACGCCGACCAATATGCGCGGCAGAATTCGACCTTGGGCAGCTTGGAGTTTATGCTGCATCCTGGCAAGCGCTGGCAGCACCGCATTGCTGGTTATGACTACTACACCAATCGGCTGAACGCGGATAGAGTGGCCGACCGGGGATGTGACGGTGCAAGCGTATTCATTGACTGCGCCTTTCGTACCGTCGGCGACATCAACCGCTCAGGCTTTCAGTATCAGGGTGAGTACACGCCGCGTGCCTGGGCGAAGTCAGTTTTCGGGTATGAGTTTGAGGACGAGAACGCGTTCTACAACGCGAGTTCGGCTTTTGGCGACTCGCCAACGCACGGGTTGCGGCGAAACCACGCGCTCTATGGCGAAGAGTTGCTGTCTTGGAAGAAGCTGTCACTGGTGTTGAGTGGAAGGTACGTGCACAACGAAAGTTTCGGGGACAAGGCTGTGCCCAGAGTGGCGGCGAGCTATGTGTTGCGCGATGGCACGGGGCTGGTGGGGGCGACGCGCCTGCGCTTTGCGTATGCCACGGGGATCAAGGCGCCGAGCTTTGAAGAGTCATTTGGCAATGGCGGCGGCTTTCCTACGCTGCCGAATCCGAATCTGAAGCCGGAAGAGACGCGGTCATTCGAGGCAGGGTTTACGCAGGCTTTGGCGAGTGACAAGGTGGTCTTTTCGTCTACCTATTTTCGCAACCGCTTCCGCAACCAGATTGATTTCGCCTTTCTCGACTGCGCTCCTTACTGTGGGCAGTATGTGAATGTGAATCAGGCGCTGGCGCATGGGGTGGAAAGCGAACTGCAAGGCCGGGTGAGTGCGAAGCTAACGTGGTCGCTCTCGCATACCTACACTTCCACGCGGATTGAAAGCGCGCCCTTTGCGTTTGATCCCTTGTTAAGCGAAGGCAAGCCGTTGCTGCGGAGGCCCCATCATGCGGGGTCGGCGCAGGTGACGTACGTGGCGCAGAAGTGGGGAGCAAACTTGGGCGGCAGCTTGGTGGGTCGGCGAGCCGACTCTGACTTTCTGGGCTATGGCATTACCCACGCTGCGGGTTACGCGCTGGTGAATCTGGGCGGCTGGTATGCGGTGCATCCGAACCTGACGGCATTTGTAAACGTAGACAATGCGCTCAATCGCCATTACAACGAGGTGGTGGGCTATCCGGGCCTGAGTGCGAACTTTCGCGCAGGTCTGCGGATTCGCATTGGCAAGGAACGGGAGCACTAGGGTGATGCTTGATGCTGGTGGCGGGCGCTGGTGGCGGGTGTAGGTGCCGCAAGCGGTGCTAGGCCTTTACCAAGCCACCAGAAAGGTAAATCTGTTTCACTGCGTGGAGCTTGCGGAGGTCGTCATCTTCTAGAGGGCGGCCACCGCCAAGCAGATGGGCGACAAGTGCAATGCGGGCGAACTGCTCGACGGCTTCCATCTTAAAGTAGGCAGCTTCAAGGCTAGAGCCGAAGGTGACGACGCCGTGATTTTGTATGAGGATGGCATCGAACTCGCCGACCAGTGGTTCTAGGGAACGGGCGAGATCTGGGGTGCCGGGGGTCGCGTAGCGGGCCAAGGGCACTGAGCCAAGACCGACCACGACTTCAGGCAGCAGCGGCTGATCGAGCGCGAGCCCCGCAGCGGCAAAGCCTGTGGCCGTGGGAGGGTGGGCATGCACGACGGCGCGAACGTCAGGGCGGTTGCGGTAGATCATCAAGTGCATACCGATTTCGCTGGAGGCGTTGCGGCGCCCTGCCAGACGGCGGCCGCACAAATCCACGGTCACCACGTCCGAGGGGCGCATCATGCCCTTGCAGACCAGCGTTGGGGAAGTGAGGACGCGGCCATCGTCGAGGAGCACGGAAAGATTGCCCTCGGTGGCCGCGATCAGGCCGCGATCGTAGAGCATCTTGCCGAAGCGAACCAAGTCCCGGCCATGGTCGCGCCGCTGCAGTTGTGGATTCTGTCTCATTTCCGTGCAAGTTTTCCGTGTAAGAAAATGTTGGCGTATGGTATCGTACCCGGCGCAGCAAAACAATGTGCAATTGGGCACGATTTGGTAAATCTTGAATTCTGAGGCGGAATTAGGACCAAAGTGCTGGTTTCGGACTTCCATTTCGACTTGCCGGAGCGGCAGATTGCCCGGCATCCGCTGCCCGGGCGGGCGGATTCCCGGCTGCTGCACGTGAGTCGCAGCGGCGGCTGGCAGGATCGCAGATTCGCTGAGCTGCCCGCTTTGCTGCAGGCGGGTGACCTGCTGGTGGTGAACAACACCCGGGTGATCCCGGCACGTCTTTATGGCCGCAAGGTTTCGCAGGGCGAGACGGCAGGTGTTGGCCCCAAGATCGAAGTGCTGCTTACCAAGCAGCTTGCCAGCGACGCAGCGGAGTGGCAGTGTCTGGTGCGGCCGGGGAAGAAAGTCGCCGTTAGCGACCGTCTTATCTTCGGTGAAGATCTGACGCAGAATTCGCGTCTGGTGGCGGAAGTGACGGCTCGCGCGGATTTTGGCGAGCGCCGCATCTGCTTTGAGCGCGTCCCAGATTTTTGGCAGCGGCTGGAGGGGTTGGGTCACATTCCGCTGCCGCCGTACATGAGTCGCGAAGACGAACCGGAAGATCGCGAGCGTTACCAGACTGTGTATGCGCGGGAGCGGGGGTCGGTAGCGGCACCAACTGCCGGTTTGCACTTTACGCCTGAAGTTTTGGCAGAACTTGCGCAGCGCGAAGTTGACATGGCGGAAATCACTCTGCACGTGGGCTTGGGAACCTTTCAACCGGTGAAGGTAGAGGTGGTAGAAGAGCACAGTTTGCACGCGGAAGCCTATTCAATTGCGCCAGAGGCGGCAGAGAAGATTAATCGAGCCTTGGCTGAGGGTCGGCGGATTGTGGCCGTAGGCACGACGACGGTACGAACGCTAGAGTATGCGGTGCGGCAGGCTGGCGCTGCGGGCGGGGTAGCACAACCGCGGCGTAAAGCGCTGCGTACAGCGCTGCGTGTGGAGGCTGGTTCGGGTGAGACGAGTTTGTTCATTTATCCCGGGTTTGAATTTCGCGCTGTCGGTGCGATGATCACCAACTTTCATCTACCGGAATCCACGTTACTGATGTTGGTGTGCGCGCTGGCGGGGAAGGAAAATGTACTGGCTGCTTACCGTCACGCGGTGGGCGCGGAATATCGGTTTTATTCGTATGGCGACTGCATGTTGGTGGAGTAAAGCCCGCGGGCTATTGACCTGACTCGCGAAAGAGCATAGTTTGTTGCATCGTTGGCGATTTTTTGGGATGGCGGTTCGGGAGTTGAGCGCAAGTTCGGTGCAAGTTGAGCGCGAGTTCGGCGCGAGTTGAGCGGCAGTTAAGCGAAAGTTGAGAGGGAAGCGTTATGAGCATTGCGGTTTCGTCGCGCCTATACACTGTGCAAGAGCTGGTCGCTGGCTTGCGCGCGTTGCCAGAGGCTGGTTTCGACATCACCGAGCCGGTACGCGCGTTTCTGGAAGCGCATCCGGTGGATCCGGTGACGCTCGCGCCGTATCTTACTTGGGACGCGCAGCACTACACGCGCAACCTGATTGACCGCACTTCGATTTATGAGCTGATGGCGATTTGCTGGAGCGCAGGACAATCCAGCTCGGTGCACAACCACAAGAACCAGAACTGCTGGATGGCGGTGCCGGTGGGCAGGCTGATGGTACAAAACTATCGGGTCGAACTGGAAGATGTGGCTACAGGAGTATGCTCCTTAGAGCCGACCGACTTGATAGAAATGAATCCGGGCGCGCCTGCGGCGGTGAATCCGCAAGAACCGGTGCATAAGGTAATGAACCCGCGCGAGTGGAATGACCCGGCGGTGAGCCTGCACATTTATTCGCGTCCGTTTGATACGTGCATTGTGTATTCGTATGAGCAGGGCACATGCGGCGAAATCAAGCTGCATTTCAATACGGAGTATGGCCTGCCGCTGAAGCAGCCGTTGATGCACTAGGGGGCGTCGCCCTCGCTGAACTATTTTGGTGCCGCATCTTTCATCCGGCGCACGCTGCTGGATTGATGCTGGGGTTCCCCGTCGTTCTGGGACGACGCCTGCTAAACTTTGCATCGTGCCTGAAAAACCAACCACCCCGACTCTGGCTGTTCCTTCCGCCACCGACGCCGCGCCGGTGTACACGGCTGTAGTCCCGGAAGGCCCGCGCATCTTCCTGCTGGATACGATGTCGTTTATTTTTCGCGCCTATCACGCCATGTCGCGGCAGCGGCCCATGTCCACGCGGGGCGGAGTGCCAACGGCCGCGGTGTTTGTGTTCGTGAATATGATTCGCAAGCTGCGCGAGGATTTTGCCCCCGAATACATTGCGGCGGCATTTGATCTTTCCGGCCCGACCTTCCGCGACGAGCAAGCTGCGGCCATGCCGGTGCACCGCAAGGTGGATGGCAAGACGGGCGAAGTGACGAAGGTGGAATATGCGGGCTACAAGGCCCATCGTGCGGCGATGCCAGAAGACTTGGCGCAGCAGATTCCGTACATCCGCCGCGCGCTGGAAGGCTATCGCATTCCGATTCTGGAATCGCAGCGTTATGAAGCTGACGATGTGATTGGTACGCTGGCGCGGCGGGCTGCGAAGGACCATGTGGTGTTGGTGGTGTCATCGGACAAAGACATGATGCAGCTAGTCACCGACCGCGTGCTGATTCTGAATCCGATGAAGGAGAACCTAGTCAGCGATCCGCGCAAGGTGGAGGAAATTTTGGGGGTGCCGCCAGAGCGTGTGGTGGACGTGATGGCGCTGCGCGGCGATTCAGTGGATAACATTCCGGGTGCGCCGGGCATTGGTGACAAAGGCTCGGTGGAGCTGATCAAGCGCTTTGGCAGCGTGGAGGCGGCGCTGGATCGCGCCAACGAAGTGGAGCGCAAAACGTATCGGGAATCGTTGCAGCAAAACCGCGAGATGGTGCTGCTGAGCAAGCAACTGGTGACCATTGATACTGATGTGCCGGTCGAGTTTGACCTAGCGAAAATGCGCTCGCAAGAGCCGGACGACGAGGCGCTGCGAATATTGTTTGGTGAGCTGGAATTCACTTCACTGCTGAAGGCGGTGACGCCTGCCCAACCCGCCGAGTCGGTGGAGTATGCGAAAGCTGCGGTTGCTGGGGACGTGGATGCAGTTCTGGCCGAGGCGCAGGGCAATGCACACATCAGTGCGCAGAGTCTGGCGGTTGCGCTGGCATTCGGTACGCCGAGGTTTGTCGTCGCCGACGGCAGCGACGCACCCAACGGCAGCGACGCACCCAACGCAAGAGTGGTTGCAGAGGAACCGACGCAGATGAGCTTTGTGGCCGAGCCAGTGCAGTCAACGTCTGCTGCGGTCGCGCCTGTGGTTGCTGTGGTGGAATCGGCGGCGGTGGCAATCTCCGCCAGCGGCGGCAGCGCGCTCACCATTGCGATGGAGTCCGGCGCCTGGCTGCGGATGCGCGATGTGCTGGCGGATGCGGCGATACCGAAGGCCATCACTGGTTACAAGGCTGCAATCCACGCCGCGCGCGAGCAGGGCTTGGAGATTGCTGGGGTGCACGACGACCCGATGTTGTATTCGTACTTGCTGAATCCGACTTACACCTCGCACGCGCTGCCGGAGCTAGCGCTGCGCGAACTGAACGCCAAGGTGGCGACGGACGCGGCCACAGCGGTGCCACAGGCAGCAGACTTTACGGGCCGCCTGGCAAAGAAGCTGCGCGGCGAAGTGGAAGCAGCCGGACTGCTTGGGCTTTACGAGACCATGGATCTGCCGCTGATTCCTGTGCTGGCACGCATGGAGCAGGCAGGTGTAAAGGTGGATACGGCTGTACTGGCCGAAATGTCGTCGCGGCTGGAACGCGCGGCCGACGCCAAGGCGCGCGAGATTTTTGAGATTGTCGGCACCGAGTTCAACATTAATTCGCCCAAGCAGCTTGGCGATATATTGTTTCATCGTTTGCAACTGGTGCCGCCGGGGCGCGGCCCCAAGGGTAAGCAGGCGTCCACTGCGGCCGACGTGTTGGAGTCGTTGGCGCTGGTGCATCCGGTGCCAAAGCTGGTGATTGAGTTTCGCCAGTTCAGCAAATTGAAATCCACTTACGTGGACGCGTTGCCACAATTGATTGACCCGCGCAGCGGACGCTTGCACACGACGTTTGACCAGACGGGGACGGCGACGGGGCGTATCTCGTCGTCTGATCCGAACCTGCAAAATATTCCGATTCGTACCGAGTTAGGCCGCGAAATTCGTGCCGCGTTCGTGGCCGAGCCCGGGCATGTGCTGCTGGCGGCGGACTATTCACAAATTGAATTGCGTTTGCTGGCGCACTTTTCGCAAGACCCGATGCTGGTGGAGGCCTACCGGCGGGGCGACGACATCCACACACTTACGGCGGCGGAAGTATTTGGCGTGCCGCCGATGATGATCACGAGTGAACATCGCCGGCAAGCGAAGGCCGTGAACTTTGGTATTGTTTACGGACTCTCGCCGTTTGGCCTGGCCCAGCAGTTGGGGATCGAGCAGAAAGAGGCCAAGCGCTATATTGAAGCCTACTTTGCCAAGTACGCTGGAGTGCGGGCGTTTATCGAACGCACGCTGGAAGAGGCGCGCCGCGACAACAAGGTGCGCACGCTCTTCGGGCGCATTCGGCCGATTCCGGATATCCACTCCAAGAACCCTAACCTGCGTGGCTTTGCCGAGCGCACGGCGGTGAACACGCCGCTGCAAGGCACCGCCGCCGACTTGATCAAGGTCGCGATGATTCGCTTGGATGCGGTGATACGCGAGCGAGAGATGAAGTCGCGCATGACGCTGCAGGTGCATGATGAACTGGTGTTTGAGGTGCCTGCAGCAGAAGTGGAAGAGATGCGCACGCTGGTGCAGCAGCAGATGGAAGGCGCCTGTGAGCTGAGTGTGCCGCTGGTTGCGGAAGTGGGCGTGGGCGCAAACTGGCGAGACATGGAGTAGGTTGGCTCTACTGCTGGCCCTCGTGCTGGCCCTAGTGCCGGCCCTGGTGCCGGCTGTTGCGCAGTGCAGCTTCGCGCAATTCGCGAGCCTCGCGGAAGCCGCGAATGCGGCGGGCGCGCCAGAGCTTACGGCCTACGGCCACGAACACAAACCATCCCAACACGCCGACGCCAAACACGTACAGCAGCAGGTCAGCCACGCCAAGCAACTTCCATCCATAGCCGTTGCTGAGCGCGTACAAAATGCCTTCCACCAGCAGGAAGAACACGATCAGCGTTAACTGGTTCGACCGCATCCCCGAGCTCCCGTAGCGGTTAGATTCCGACCGCTGTTTGTATGGCTAAGACAATCGCATCGGCCAGTGTGTGCATCTCGGCTTCGGATTCTGCCTCAATCATGACCCGCGCCAACGCCTCGGTGCCAGAGTAGCGGATCACGACGCGCCCACGCGCAAGCAACTGGGCCTCCGCTGCGTCTATCGCTTCGCGGACGGCAGGAATGTCGCGCAAGGGTGCTTTCTCCCGCACCCGCACATTCTTAATCACCTGGGGAAACACTTTCAAATCCACGACCAGCTCGGCCAGGGATTTGCCTGAGCGCACCACTACATCCATCACGCGCAGCGCGGTGAAAAGGCCGTCGCCAGTAGTGGCTTCGCTGTCGCGGAAGAGGATATGGCCGGACTGCTCGCCGCCCAGAGTGGCGCCCGTCTTCTGCATCATTTCCAGCACATACTTGTCGCCAACGTCGGCGCGCAGCATCGCAATACCCGAGGTGCGCAGAGCGACTTCCAGTCCCATGTTAGACATGGTGGTGGCGACGACTGTGTCGCCGGCAAGCCTTCCGCGATGGTGCATATCGCGCGCCGCCAGCAGCAGCACGCCGTCCCCGTTGATCACGTTGCCGCCAGCATCACAGAAGAGCGAGCGGTCGGCATCGCCGTCAAAGGTTGCTCCAAGGTCATAGTGCTCACCGCGCGCTGCCGCTGCTTGCATGGCATTGCCCAGCGTCTTGGGGTGCAGCGCGCCGCAGCCGTCATTGATATTTCGGCCATTGGGTGAGGCGTGCAGAATTGTTGCCGCCACGCCGCAGGCGTGGAATAACTCTGCGGCTTCTGCGGCGGCGGCACCGTTGGCGCAATCCACCAGAATGCGCAAGCCGCTCAAGTCTGCCGCCACCTGACTGCGCAGCCAAGCGATGTAGTCGTGGCGCAGCGAATCGTCTTCGACAATATCTGCCATGGATGTGCTGGCTGCTGCTGCGGTGCCGTTGGCGATCTGCGCAAAGATCTCGCGCTCAATTTCTAATTCTTCCGCATCGGGTAGCTTGTAGCCGGTGCCAGAGAATACCTTAATGCCGTTGTCAGTCCACGGATTGTGCGATGCAGAAAGCACGACGCCCGCATCGAAGCCGCGAGTGCGCGCTAGAAATGCCACGCCGGGGGTGGTGATTACGCCCGCGCTACTCACTTCCGCGCCGCACGAGCGTAGGCCAGCCGCCAACGATGCGGCGATCCAGCAAGAGGACTCGCGGGTGTCTTGGCCCAGAAGCACACGCGGCACGGGTCGCGAGCGTTGCAGGTCATGCGCCAGGGCGCGCCCAATGGCGAATACGGTGTCGCGGTTCAGGGGGAAGTCGCCGGCGACTCCGCGGATGCCGTCGGTGCCGAAAAGCTGTCGTTTGGTTTGCGTCATGCGAATCAGAAATTCTTTCGACTGCAAGTTCTGTGGTGTCTGCGCTCTGGCTTTTGCGCTTAGTGCCGCGCATGGGACACGCGAGGTTGTTTGGACTCTTCTTGCATCACGACCGTGACGTGAATGGGTTGCGGGCTTGAAATTTGAACCAGCGGGTCGGCCACGTAGGCGCGAGTGACAAAAGATTCGAGCGCCATGGCGCCGCTCGCGTCAATCGGATCGGTGGAGGCGGCTTGCACTTCCGCAACTCGGCTTGCCGGGCCCGCGATGGTGACCCACGACGGGTCGGTAGTGACGCTGGCGATGTGCCGGTCAGAGGCAAAGGTGCCCACAACGTGCGGCCGCACCTCTACCCGCTTCACGGCGTGATGGTCGAGGCTGATGCGGTACTGCGCGGGCAGCACCTGCACCACGTCAATCCCGGCGGGGAGTTGTACTTGCCCCGGTGCCAGCTCGTAGGTGTGCTCACCCGAAGGCGAACTGGCCAAGTCAAGTTCCACGTGAACCTCACGCGGGCGGAGTTCGCGCATCTTGCTGGCCGGGCCGCGCAGCCGCAATTGGACCTCTGAAATCGTCTCCGAACTAATCTCCAGCCCATCGGGAATGCGATGCAATTCCAGGGGCACGTTCATGGTGATTTCGGCGCGAGGGTCATTTGCCACCGACCACCAGAAGGCGAAGGCCAGCAGCACGGCCACCAGCTTCAGCCAAAAATCGGCGAAGAAGACGCCGTAAAATCCGCGTCCCACCTTGCGTGCCCGAGTGCGGCGGGAACTCATACGCGGCCCTCGTGATGACGCTCGCCCGCTGCGGCCAGAGGAGTTGCGCTTTCTGGGCTCACGTTCATCGAAGGCACGTAGCGAGGTACCAGTTGGGCCAGGCGCTGCTGCAGTTGCGCCGTAGAGAGTTGACGCTCCAGTTGGCCGCCGTGGGCCAAGCTGATCCAGCCAGTCTCTTCGGAAACAATCACCACTACCGCGTCCGTTTCTTCGGTCAGGCCGATGCCTGCACGATGGCGCGACCCCAATTCTTTGGCAAGCGCTGGCTTGGTAGAAAGGGGAAGAAAGCAAGCTGCAGCGGCGATGCGGTCGCCCTGAATGATGGCTGCACCATCATGCAACGGCGCCACCCGCTGAAAAATGGTAACCAGCAAGTCGTAGGAGATCAGCGCGTTCAGAGGCACGCCGCTTTCCAAGTAGGTGCGCAAGCCGACTTCGCGCTCAATTGCGATGAGCGCACCGATTCTTTCTTCTGCAAAGCGTGCCGCAGCCAGAACAATGTCGTCATAGACGTCCGGTGCGGTGCCCATGGAGCGGTTGAAGCTCAAAATGCGACCTAGCTTTACCAGACCTTGACGAATTTCGTACTGAAAGATCACGATCATCGCAAACATGGCGTAGGGCAATATCGCCCCCAAAAGCCAATTCAGTGTGCTGAGTCCGGCAAAGCGCGAGCCGTAGAAAATCGCAGCCAGAATGCCAACACCCACCAGCATGGGCTGGCCTCGGGTGCCGCGAATCAGCACCAGAAAGCCATAGATCAGCAGCGCCACCAGCACGATGTCAATCACTGACAGGAGCGACATTTGCGGGAGATGGCCTAGCAGACTGGGCGGGTTGGGCAAACTTGGCAAGTGGGTCCTTTCGCGGAGTGCCCGCAATGGCGGGAAGCAAACGGGTTCTTTCATTCTAATGCACTGGCGCGGCGCGGAGGAGGGCTGTGCCGGTGTGCAACTGTTGCCGCACCTCGCTCAGTGGAGGGTTGACGGCGCTTTCGGCAAGCCGCCGGGTAAGATGGAAGGGCGACCTCCGAGGCAACTCGGACAAAAGACCAAGGCTTTCCGTATGACGCAGGAAGATCAAAACGCGAGTGTTGCAGGCAAGGTGGCTGTTCTAACCGCCGCTGCTGAGCCTAATCTGCCGGCATGGCTGCGCGAGTTATATCCGTTCGTGACGCGCACGGCGATCCTTGGCTCGGATGCGAACGCACGGCGCATGAGCTTCGTGGAACTCGGCTCGCCGCTGGCACCGCCGGTGGTACTGCTGCATGGCAATCCGACGTGGTCATTTCTGTGGCGGAGTCTATTACCGCGTCTGGCCGAGCGCTATCGTGTGATTGCGCCGGACTGGATCGGCTTTGGGCTATCTGACAAGCCTACGGACGCCGCATACCACAGCATGGCGCAGCACTCTGCGGATTTGGCGGCGCTGTTGGCGGCGCTTGAAGCAGAGAACTCGGCGTTTCGCGCGCAAAAAATCATGCTGGTGATGCACGATTGGGGTGGCCCCATCGGCCTCGACTATGCCGCACGCCATCCGCAGCGCATCCGCAAGCTGGTGCTGGCAAATAGCTGGCTCACCCCGTCGCCGGTTGCCGGGCAAATCCGCTTGAAGCCCGCGCAGCGATTGGGCATCGGCGGCCCGCTGGCTCGCTGGATGGATGGTGCGCTGAATCTGGCCATTCCCGCCGTCGTCAGCAGCACGGGCACCCAGGCGCTGCCCGCGAATGTGGTGGACGCATATAAATTTCCGTTTGAAGCGAAGCAAAGCAAGCCTCGCACCGCCCCCCGCGCCTTCTTCCTTATGACCGATGCGTGTGAGAAGGGCTGGTGTGGCAATGGCCGTCCCGCCGAGCAAAGCGAGATAAGCAATCCATTCAACGTGGTGGGCCTGACCGCGGTGAGCGCACCCGCTGAAATCCTTTGGGGAGGCAAAGACGCGCTCAGCGGCAAGCTCGCCGCCATGACCCTGCACCGCGGCCTGCCCGGTGCCCGCGAACCTCTGTGCCTCGACTACCACGGCCACATGCTGCCGGAAGAAACACCCGAGGCGCTGCTGACCCGCATTTACGAAGAGCCCGCCAAGCCGCAGCCCGTGTTACGGATTCTGCTGTAGTAGGCCAAAGTGTGCGAAGGGGCAGCGGGTTGCACCGGCTGGGCGGGTTGACCGGGTTGAACGGGTTGAACGGGTTGAACGGGGTGAAAAATTACAGGTGCCCCGCCACAGGTACTCGCCTACCCCGCTCGGTCAACGTTCGCAGCAGTTGCTCCACGCACTCGTCCGCTAGCAGCAGTTCCACCTGCAAGCGCGCCACCCACAGTGGATGCAACTCCGCCGCCAGCTTGCCCAAATTCACTAAATCCTTTTCCGTGGTCACAAACCCATCCGCCGCATTCGCCAACCGCTTCAACTCAGCCACGTCGCTCGCAGCATAGCGGTGATGGTCCGCAAACGCGCGCTCGGCGACGGGCCTCATGCCCAACCCATGAATCTGCTGGAAAAACGCATTGGGGCGTGCGACACCACAAAATGCCACAGGCTGCAAAAGCGCCAATGCAGGTTCCTCCGCGCTGGCATTGGTGGAGTTGACCGGTTCCAGTACGAGCGCACGCTTTGTCTGCCACACCCACTTCGGAATTGCGGGAAAGCGTGTGAAGTCGGTCGTCGCATCGCCCACCACGGTATCGGCGCGTGCCAGCGCAGTCAACGGCTCACGCAACCGCCCTGCGGGCAGCAGCCGCTCCTGCGCATCGCCCTCGCGCACCAGCACAATGTCAAAATCCCGCGCCAGTTGCCGATGCTGAAAGCCATCATCCAGCAGATGCAGCCGCACCCCATATTGGGATTCGGCGAACTGGCCTGCTGCCAAACGATCTTCGCCCACAATCACTGGAATCCCCAGCGAACTTAACCGCTGTGCCATGAGCAGTGGCTCGTCGCCAAATTCAGCCACCGTGCCCTTGGGATGTACCGCAAACACCCCGCGCGTTTTGCGGCGGTAGCCGCGCGAGAGCACATCTACTGCAATGCCCCGTGCGTGCAACAGCCCGGCCAGCAGCATCACAAACGGCGTCTTGCCAGTGCCTCCGGCGGAAACGTTGCCCACACTCACCACCGGCCCCTGCAAGCGCCGTGCCGGACGAGTACCCGAGTCGAACTGCGCATTCTTTGCTTCCACTACCGCGCCATACAGGCGGGAAAGCGGCGCAGCCCAGCGGCCCAGCGGCCTCATGCGCGCACCCGCGCTTCTGTTGCCTCAGCCTCTGCCGGAGCGGCCAACTCTTCCAGCGCCGCCAGTGTGCGTTCGGAGGCGCCCCGCTGCTGTTGTAGTACCTGCTGGCCGCGCTCGCCCAGTGCGGCAAGTTCCGGATCGCGCAACATTCGCAGCCAGGTTGCCGCAACTACCGTCCCCGCTTGCAAGCTGTCGTCGCCATCGAGCGCCGCTTCGCGCATCACTTCCACGGCGCGATCCAGCTCAAACAGCCGCATCATGTCGCGAAAATTTTCTGTATGCGGCCCCACCACAATGGGCACCGCGAAGTGCGCAGGCTCCAAGATGTTGTGCCCCCCGCGCGCCACCAGACTGCCTCCCACAAATGCCACCTTCGCCAGCGCGTACACCGGCGCCAATTCCCCAATCGAATCCAGCAGCAACACTCCGCCGGATAAGGCTGCGTCAGGATGCAACTGCGACCTCCGCCACCAGCGCAGCCCACTGGCCTGCAGCATTGCCGCCACTTCGCCAAAGCGTTCTGGATGCCGCGGTGCCAGCACCATCACCGCCGCCGGAAGTTCACGCAGTAACTCCGCGAAGGCGGCCAGCAGAACCACCTCTTCACTTGCAATCTTCGCGCCCGCAGGCGCTGCCGTGGTGCTGCCACATACCAGCACCGGCCCAGCTTTCGCTGTACAAAACCGCGCGTGCAGTTCGTCCGCAAGTGCGCTCGCTTGCGGAGGCCGTGCGTCGAATTTCAAATTCCCGCTGACTCGGACTCGCGCGCTGGCCACGCCAACCTTCTGCAGCCGCGCGGCATCGGTGGCGCTCTGCGCCAGAAACACATCCACATTCGCCAACACGGGAGCCAGCCACCTTCGCCATCGCAGATATCCCGGCAACGAGCGATCTGAAATTCGCGCATTCACCACCGCAACCCGGGCTCCGCTACGCCGTGCCAGCCGCAAAAAGTTCGGCCAAAACTCCGTCTCCGCCATCACCACCAAATCAGGCCGGATGCAGCGCAGCCAAGGCCCAATCGCAAAGCCAAAATCCAGCGGAAAGTAGAACACCCGTTTTTCGCCAAAACGCTCTCGCGCCAGTTTCTGTCCGGCTGCCGTGGTGGTGGAAATATATACTGCCCACTCAGGATGCCGCGCCCGCCACAGTTCCACCATCCCCGCGACGGCTAGTACCTCACCCACCGAAACCGCATGCACCCACATAGCTTGAGCGGCATCACGCTGCACCCGCGCGGGCACCCACCCCAGCCGCTCGCCCAGCCCGGCGCGATACTTGCCCACGCTGACCATCTTCCACAGCCAGTAGGGCAGGCTCAGCAGCAGGCCTGCCGCCAGCAGCGCGTTGTATGCAAGGTAGAGCACTGGTTGGATATTCTACTGACCACGAGGCGCATTCCGCGCATCCAACTCTGTAAGTCCGGTGGAACGCCAGGTGGAACGTCGGTGTAACGCTGGTGGAACATCGCGGGTGCCAGCGTCGCAGGGCAATGACTTTCCAAGGCCGGGAGTGCCAAGGCCATCGCGCCACTATACTTTTAATTGCCCATTTTAATTGCTCATTTTAGTTGCCCATTTTGCTGCGGAGGTATTCGAGCTTTGACTGGCACATTTTCTATCCATCGCGGGTGGTCTTCTTCGCGTATCGCCGCGATCGCTCTATTTGCAATTGCTCTGGCCGCTGCCTCCGCTGCCTTTGCCCGCAAAGAGTTTGCCATGCCCGCCGTGCAGCCTGCTGCCACCTACGCCGCGCATGAGGCCCACACCGACGAAAAAGTCACCGTAGCCATCGAGCCTTACAACGCCCCGCCCCTGAGTGACATTTTCACCATCAAGTGGGCCGACCACGATATGCTCCCCATCCTGGTCGTCATCACCAACGATGGTGACCAGCCGGTCACCGTCAGCAGCCTTCAGGTGCAATTCATCACCGGGGCGCGCGAGAAGCTTGCCGTCGCCACCAGTGACGACATCTACCGCCGCCTTTCCAGCCCCAAAGACCCGCAGCGTAAGCTGCCGATTCCGCTGCCCACGGGCCGCGCCAAAGGCAGCGTGAACCACGACCAATTAGACGAAATGGATCGCTCGCAGTTCGCCGCCCGCGTCGTAGAACCCCATACCACCCGCGCTGGCTTCTTCTTTTTCGATATACGTGACGTGGAACATCCACTCGCAGGCGCACGAGTGGACATCACCGGCCTGAAAGACTCTCATGGCCATGAACTGTTTTACTTTGACATCCCGGCAGGCAAGTAGA
>JANXUR010000085.1 GCA_025356095.1 Acidobacteriaceae bacterium
TACTCTTCGAGTCTCCTCCGACCCGCAGTCCAAAGGCGCGCACACCGGCACCATCACCATCACCGACGACGCCCCGGACAGCCCGCAGAAAATATCACTCTCCGGCACCGGCACGCTCTTGCTCGCACCCTCCACCGTCGCCTTTGGCACAGTAAAAGTGGGCACCAGCAACAACCTGCCATTGCTGCTGACCAACCTTTCCACGTCGGCGATCAAGATCCTCTCGGTCTCGCAGATCGGCGCGCCCTTCAGCGACTCCAACCCCTGTACCGGCACCCTGGCCGCCAACGCCAGTTGCACGGTGACGGTATTCTTCAACCCGTCAGTGGCAGGCACCTTCACCACGCAGATTTCCATCGGCGAAAACGCCGGGGGCAGTCCGCTCACGGTGAGCGTGACGGGCACGGCCCAGTAGCGCCGCCTTAGGCAAGCGCAACACAACGCCCCCGGAGCGATCCGGGGGCATCGGCCTTCTGTAGCGGAATTTCAGGATAGCAGCGCGGTCGCGGCTAGCTGGCCAAGGCGGCTTCCAACGTGTCAAAAAAGTGGAAGAAGTCTTCCACTCTTGTCACCTTCAGGGTGCCGTGCACCCGCTCATTCGTCCCCGCCAGCAGCAGTCGGCAGCCGTTGTTCTGGCGCGATACGCCCGCCGCCACCAGCACGCCCACTCCTGCCGAGTCCAGATACGGCACCCCACTCAGATCCATTACCAGATCCTTGTCGCGGTCAATGTGTACCTGCGCCTGAAAGGGAAACAGGTTGTTGAGGACGATGGGCCCGACGATGGTCCCGACGATGGTCAGCACGCGCTGGCCCTTCGGCCCGGTGGATTGCTCAATTGCTAAAGGATCGCTCTGCATCGCAATGATGATAGGAGCGAGGCGGCATCCGCTTGTTAACGCACAGTTAATTTCATTCCATATTCACTTAGCCCCACCCGCAACGCCTGCCCGTGATGCGACTCCGCAGCCGCTAAGACGCAGTACCCGAACAGAATTTCCCCAAAAGCCCTTGACATGTATTCGCAAATTGCAATATAAACATTACAGATTGCAATATGAACATCGGAGACAAAATCCGCTACCTTCGCGAAGTTGAAGGTTCGCTGCGCGGTCTGAATCGCCCCATGACCCAGATCGAGGTCGTCCGCGCCCTTGGCGCGGAGACGGGCAAGTCGCTGAGCCAGTCGTACCTGTCCCAGATTGAAAGTGGTGCGCGTCCCCACATGACGCACGGTACCCGCACTCTGCTGGCGCACTTTTTCAAGATCCATCCCGGCTTTTTGGTGGATGATCCCCCAGGCTTCCATCGCGACCTCACCAGCAACCTTCGCACCACCGAGGGCCAACTCGATGAGTGGCTCATGAAGGGATCGGACCGCTTTTCCCATGACCCAGAGGTGAGCCACGCACTGCAAGTGATAGCAGCTCAAACGGATACGAGGGGTTGCCTCTTGCTGCTGGCGGCCATCCTGCAAAATGACGGCCTCGCCGAAAGGTTAACGGAAGTCCTGGCGCGCGATAGCGGCGGACCGCTCCTGCTGGGGCAGTCCGCCGCCGAGGAGGCTCACCATGTCTTGGGCTGAGTTCTATCAACTCTGTTTTGTAGTCGGCTTTTTGCTCAGCTTTGTGCTCTTTTTCGGCGGATTACACTGGCATTTGCATTGGCCGTTTGGTGGAAACCTTGGGCACATGGGCGCGGGAACCAGCCACGCTGCCGGAGCGCACGGTGCCCATATCGCCGGCGCTAGGATTGGGACTTCTGGTCCCCAAATCCATGTGGTGAATCCGTTTACTCTCTCTGTTTTCCTTGCGTGGTTCGGCGGCGCAGGATTTTTGCTGACCAAATATCACCCGGTTTGGGCGTGGATGAGTTTTCTGTTCGCCACTGCCGCGGGTGCTACCGGCGCCGCAATCGTCTTCTGGTTTCTGGCACGCTTTCTCACTTCGCCGAACGAAAATATGCACCCGGCCGACTACGAGATGCAGGGCGTGTTGGGCCGCGTTTCGCAGCCCATTCGCGCGGGCGGCACGGGAGAAATTATATTTGCCCAGCAGGGTACGCGCCGGGTAAGTGGCGCGCGCAGCGAGACGGGATCTGCTATCGCAAAAAATGCGGAAGTGATTGTCACTCACTATGACAAGGGCTTGGCATATGTCCGCCCTTGGGATGAAATGGTGGGTAGCGAGCGGCCCGCAAGCGGCCAGAAAGCAGCCAGTAGCACAAATCAGTAAGGCTGCTGACCGCTCTCTAGAATACCGGGGTATAACCGGCAAAGCTGGTACCAGATGACTGCCGCGGGCTGCCAAGCCGTCGCAAACGTAGATGATTTTTGGAGGCAAGTATGTTTGATTTTCCGCTGTGGGTTTGGCTAGGTCTAATCACCGTTTCCCTTCTATTTGTTCTCGCGCGCATCGCCGCCCTCTATCGCAAAGCTGGCCCCAATGAAGCTCTGCTGGTGTATGGTATCGGCAAGCCTCGCATCGTCAATGGTGGCGGTACTATCATACTGCCGGTAGTGCAGACCTATAAGACGCTTTCGCTCGAACTTATGTCGTTCGACGTAGCTCCTTCCAAAGCCCTGTACACCAACCAAGGTGTTGCGGTGATGGTAGAAGCAGTAGCCCAAATCAAGGTAAGATCCGATCCGCAATCTATTCTCACTGCCGCCGAGCAGTTCCTCACCAAGCCGCAAGACCAGCGTGAAGATTTGATTCGCTTAGTGATGGAAGGTCACTTACGCGGCATTATCGGCCAACTTACAGTAGAGCAGATTGTAAAAGAACCAGAGATGGTTGGCGACCGGATGCGCTCTACTTGCGCCGAAGATATTAGTAAGATGGGACTAGAAGTAATCTCCTTCACTATCAAAGAAGTCCGTGACGAAAACGAATACATCGCTAACATGGGCCGGCCAGACGTGGCCCGCATCAAACGTGACGCAGACGTAGCCACAGCGGAAGCCGAGCGTGATACAGCAATTCGCCGCGCGCAAGCGATGCGCGAAGCTGCTGTGGCAAAGGCGCAGGCGGATCAAGAGCGCGTTGCCGCAGAAACCGCTTCTCTCGCCAAGCAGGCCGAAGCCCAACGAGATCTGGAAGTGAAAAAAGCGCAATATTTAGAAGCCACCAAGCGCCAGCAAGCGCAGGCGGATAAAGCTTACGACATCCAGACCAACATCATGCAGCAACAAGTAATCGCGGAACAGGTCAAAGTCCAGCAAGTTGAAAAAGAACAGCAAGTTAAGGTCCAGGATGCCGAAATCCTGCGCGTTGAGCGCGAACTGATTGCAACCGTGCTGAAGCAGGCAGAGTTTCAGCGTCAGCGCATTGAAACCCTAGCTGCCGCAGAACGCCAGCGCTTAACGCAAGAAGCGGAAGGCCGGGCCGCTGCGACGCGCGTTACTGGCGAAGCCGAAGCGGAAATCATCTTCAAGAAAGGTGAAGCGGAAGCCAAAGCTATGAATATGAAAGCAGCCGCGTATCAGGAGTACAACCAAGCAGCCGTGATTGACAAGCTATTCACCAGCCTCCCTGAGATAGTAGCCGCGTTGGCCACCCCGCTGAATAACGTGGATAAGATCACCATTGTCTCCACCGGCAATGCCGAGAACGCAGGCATGAGTAAGATTACCGGCGACATTACCACCATGGCCGCTCAGGTACCAGCACTGGTGGAGACTCTTTCGGGAATGAAGATGTCTGACTTGCTCGCCAATATCCGGGGAATCGGCGATAGGTCGCCCCGACCGGAGGCAGGAACAAAGGACTAAGTGGTAGCCCAGCGCTGCGCCGCCTGCGCCCCACCGCACTGGGCTTGTCCCCTGATTTACATAGCACATTGCGTAAGTACACGAAGCACAATTGTCTGGGACGGGGATATGCAGGCTGGAAAGCATCTATTACTGGCGTTGGTGGTGGGCACAGCATTCGGTGTAGCACTGGGAATGCTGAACGGAGCAATGGCCCTGTGGTTAACCTTGGGCTGCATTGCTGGCTTGGCCTATGGACTAGTGATGAGCCGGAGAGCGGCACGACAGCCGCAGCCGGTTCGCAAGCATCTTCTCCGAGTAAAGGAGTAACTCATGGCGTTACTAGAACGAGTCACCACTCTAATCCGCGCAAACCTGAACGACCTGGTTGATCAGGCCGAAGACCCGGAGAAATTACTGAAGCAGGTGATTCTCGATATGCAGAATCAACTGTTGCAGGTAAAAACGCAGGTAGCGATTTCGCTGGCGGATCAACACTTACTAGAACGCAAGGCGAAGGAGAACGAAGGCAGTGCCGCAGACTGGGTGCGTCGCGCGGAGCTGGCCGTAGACAAGAACGAGGACGACTTGGCGCGCGCGGCGATCGAGCGCTCTATGAGCTACAGGCAGCTGGCAGAAAGTTTTGCTCAGCAAGTAGAAGACCAGCGCACGCAGGTGGAAAGCCTGAAAGGCGCGTTGCGCAAGCTGGACCAGAAGCTCGCCGAGGCACAAGCGAAGTCTGACCTTTTGCTGGCGCAGCAGCGACGCTCCCGCGCCCTGGCCAACGCGTCGGATGCCCGCATGGTGCTTGTCGGCGAGGCCACTGGCAGCGCCTTCCACCGCATCGAGCACAAGGTCGCCCGCTCTGAGGCGATAGGGCAGGCGAAGTCTGAAATGGCGGGCGATTCGCTCGAAGACCGCCTGTTGGCGCTGGAAAAACAAGATACCGTTGACCATCTGCTCGCCGAATTGAAGACGCGCCGAGGCCGGTAACTACCGTGAACTTTCTTGACGGCCTTGCGTATGTTTACTTAGCCGCAGAGCGAAACAGTGCGGCCCGCAGGTGGCTGAATGCTGGGATTTCTCTTATTTCTAACGATTGCCTTCTGCTTGTACTTTCTGCCCGCGATCATTGCGCACGATCGCCACAAACGCAACGCGGGCACCATTACAGTGGTGAACCTGCTGCTAGGTTGGACTTTTGTCGGCTGGTTCGTGGCGCTGATTTGGGCCGCCAGCAAGGACTAAGCGCAGGCCGGCCTGCACTTAGTCTTCGTGGTCGCCAAAAATTTGCAGAGTGCGCGCGGTGCTTTCTACAGGGTCGAGTTCGGGCAGGTCTTTACCTTCTGGGCTCACTGCACCGAGTTCTTTGAATCGGCGAGCGGAGACTTGAACCCGCGTTTCGTAACTGCGAACTGCTGCGTTGTAAGACTCGACTGCGCGGTTCAGCCCGGCACCTACGCTATCCCAATGCCCGGTCAGCTTCGCTAGCCGATCGTATAACTCCTTGCCTAAATCGCTAATTTGCTGGGCGTTGCGGGCAATCTGCTCTTGCTTCCAGCCATAAGCAACGGCACGCAGCAGCGCAATAAGAGTAGTTGGCGACGCCGGAATCACTCGCTGCGCCACACCTTCTTCAATCAATCCCGGATCCTGCTCTAAGGCCGCGCTAAAGAACATCTCACCCGGTAGGAACATGACGACAAACTCCGGGGTGGCATCGAACTGTTCCCAGTACCCCTTGGCGCTGAGTTGCTTCATGTGTTCCCGTACTTGCCGAGCATGCCCAAGCATGAATGCTGCGCGCGCGGTGTCGTCTGTGCTTTCCACCGCGTCAAGGTAGGCACTAAGCGGAGTCTTCGCATCTACTACAACTTGCTTGCCGCCGGGTAACTTCACAATCAGGTCGGGTCGCAGCCGCCCAGCTTCTGTGGTAGTAGTTTGCTGTTCTACAAAGTCGCAGTAACTCAGCATGCCAGCCATCTCAACCACGCGGCGCAACTGAATTTCACCCCAACGTCCACGCACCGAAGGGGCTTTCAGCGCCTGCACCAGACGGCCGGTTTCGGAGCGCAACTGCTCTTGCGTCTGGATCAGCGAAACCACCTGCCCTTTGATTTCTCCGTAAGCCTCGCCGCGTTTTGCTTCGAGCTCTCGAACGTGCGAGTCTACGTTAGCCAGCGCCTCACGCAGCGGCTGTACCAGCGTCTCCACTGCTTGCCGACGCGCGTCAAGGTCGCCAATCCCCTGCTTTTGCAGTGTTTCGAACTTAGACTGCGCTAAGTCAAGAAACGATTGATTATTCTGCTTGAGCGCGCTGGAGGCGAGATTCTGGAAAGTTTCTTTCAGCGCAGCTTGCGCATCACTGAGCAGCGCCAGTTTCTCGGCACCCGCGGTGCGGGCGTTCTCTAACTCCGTTTGCAAGCTCGCTTGCGCTGATTCCGCACGGACCCGCAGTTCACGTTCTGCGGCTAGTTCGCTTTGCGCCAAAGTAAGTGCGGGCCGCAACTGGCCGAGTTCGCCCGTCAAGTGGGCGGCGGTGTTGGCACCTTTCTGTGAATCAACGCGCGCGCCAGCAAGCTCGTTGAGCGCAGATTGCAATTGCTCTTGCAGTGCGATACTTCGGGCGCGCAATGTAGCGGAGCTTCCGCGTAGCACGAGCCACACGAACAAGCCCGCCAGCACCGCACTCGCAGAGGCGGCAACGAGTAAGTCCGTCATAGCGGAGTTCAGCGTAACTCCACTAACTGGGTGCGCCGCCCCGTTACATTTACTTCTGCTGCCGAACCATCCGCCACCGCTTCGCCCGGCCCGCGCGCCACATAGTGCGATTCCACGTAGTTCTGCAGTATCGTGCGGAACTCTTCCACAATGTGATCGCCCTTGAGGGTAGTAAACAACCGTCCGTCCACATACACCGGCGCTTTTGGATCCTCAAAGGTTCCCGGCAAACTAATGCCTAAGTTAGCGTGTTTGGATTCACCGGGCCCATTGACTACGCAGCCCATCACTGCGACTTTCATTTCTTCCACACCGGCACGCTGCGTCCGCCACGTCGGCATCTGCTCGCGCAGATAAAACTGTATCTGCTGGGCTAGCTCTTGAAAGTAAGTGCTGGTAGTCCGCCCGCAGCCCGGGCACGCAGTCACTTGCGGCAAAAAACTGCGAATCTGTAGCGACTGCAAAATCTGCTGCGCGGTCTGCACCTCTTCGGTGCGGTCGCCCCCCGGAGCTGGCGTCAGCGATACCCGAATCGTATCGCCAATCCCTTCCTGCAACAGCACACTCAAGCCCGCCGTCGAAGCCACGATGCCCTTCATCCCCATGCCCGCTTCAGTCAATCCTAGATGCAGTGCGTAGTTACAGCGCGTCGCCAAGCTGCGGTACACGTCAATTAAGTCCTGCACGCCGCTTACTTTGGCGCTCAAAATAATCTGCTCTGGTTTCATGCCATATCGTTCAGCGGCGGCGGCGTTATCCAGCGCGCTCACCACCATGGCCTCCATCATCACGTCGCGGGCGTCCCTAGGCTCCGTCCGCTTGGAGTTCTCATCCATCATTCGCGTCAGTAATGCTTGGTCCAGCGAGCCCCAGTTCACGCCGATGCGCACCGGCTTCTGATGCTCCACTGCGACTTCAATCATGGTGCGGAAGTTGTCGTCGTTCTTTCGGCCCACGCTCACGTTGCCGGGATTAATGCGGTACTTGGCCAGCGCCCGCGCGCACTCAGGGTATTTCTTCAGCAGAATGTGGCCGTTGTAATGGAAGTCGCCGATGATAGGGACGCGGACGCCCATCTTTTCCAGTTGCTCCACCATGGGCGCGACGCCTGCGGCGGCTTCGTCGTTGTTCACCGTCACGCGAACTAGCTCCGAGCCGGCACGAGCCAGCGCGGCCACCTGCTCGACCGTGGATTTCACGTCGGCAGTATCGGTGTTGGTCATGGACTGCACCACAATCGGTGCATCGCTGCCGACGCGAACCCCACCCACCAAGGCGGTATAAGACTTTCTACGCAGGGAAGTTGCCATGATTCAGTTTAACAAACGAAATGTGGTCGCAGGGATTCAGTTTGCGATATGTTGCAGCACGCTTGAGAACAGCCTCTCGCAGTGAGGGCAGGCCGAGCGTACTTTGGCCGGGGAGATCAACTTGAGTATCTGGTGAGCGTGTTTCCCTTTGTGATATTCGCCCTTCGTTGTTGCGTCTTTGGTCGCTGATTTGAGCTTCGCGTACACGTCTGATTTGCTCATGGCCTCCAAGCTACCGGAAGGCAATTCGGGGGCTTTGAACGCTTGACCGTAGAATGCCTTGAGAGCGTCAAC
>JANXUR010000100.1 GCA_025356095.1 Acidobacteriaceae bacterium
TGATTCTGCGTTGCGGGATACGATTGTCGTGCCCTTTTGGGATGGAGTCAGGGCGAAATATCCGCAGGTAAAGGTGCGTGTGGATTTCCGTGATCCGGAAATAGTCGGCACCTTCCTCTATCACTGCCATCTTCATGATCCAGAATGTGGCAGTGATAGAGGAAGGTGCCGACTATTTCCGGATCACGGAAATCCACACGCACCTTTACCTGCGGATATTTCGCCCTGACTCCATCCCAAAAGGGCACGACAATCGTATCCCGCAACGCAGAATCATGGATCGCCACACCATTCTGCTCCAGTTGCAGAAAGTGAATTTGGTGGATGTGGAAGGCATGCACTTCGGTGGTGTGATTCTCGATGATCCAGTCTTCCACTGTTCCCTGCTGGGTGATGATGGAAGGCGCATCATCCGGCTCATAGATCTTGGGAGTCTGCCCCTCGACGGTGATGAAAAATTGGGTGCCGTCGTCGCTCTCAGAAAAATAGAGATGCCGCGTTTTGACCGGAGATTGTGCAGCCAAGCCTGCAAACCGCTGCGGTACTGCGGGTTTGTCCGTCGCCGGAGTGCTCGCCGAAATGCTTGCCGAAATGCTCGCTGCAGTGGCTGCCGGTACGCTCACCGCGGGCGCGGTCGGCAACACGTTCGCCAGCAAAGATTCCGTGTTCAGGTCGCCCGTGGGACCGGTGTTGTAGGCCAGATTCATAAACTGCTCACTGGCACTAAGCGGCGGGCCTTGCATAATAAACTCGACTCGCCCAGCGGGCGGAATCGTCACCTTCTTTACGTCGCGCGCCGCACTAAGTGGCACACCATCGAAGGCGATCAACTTTAGGGGTTTTGCGGCGCCGTGCGACTGCAACTGGAGAGTCAAGAAAAATTTCGCGCTGGAATTCACCACTCGCCAGAACTGCTTCTCTGCTGGCTTGGTCTGAATCGTGGAAGCGATATGGGTGTAGGCTGGCACAAAGTTTACCGACAGAACCGTGCTTTCCTCCCCAACACCCGGCGTTTGCTTTTGCCGGATGATGAAGACCCGTTGCTTCAGGCCGATGACCTCCGGCCGAAACTTCTCAATGCCGTTCACAATAATCGCGCCAGAAGCTCCGCCCAGTACTTGCGTCAGCGTCATGCCATGGGGGTGCGGGTGATACCAGTACAGTCCCGGCGGCTCATTGGCGGGAACTTGGAACGAGTATTGAAAGGGCGGGTCATTCGGCTGCACCGTAGTCTTAATCACTTCATCCTGATGACAGCGGGGTGGAATATTCAAGCCGTGAAAATGGACGTTGGTGGAAGACGAGGTCATGGCTCCGAAGTTGCAGGGGTTCCCGGCATCGGGCTTAATGGCGTCGGGCTTAGTCGCATCGGCCTTGGCTGAAGCTCCGTCCACTGCTGCTGCTGCCAACATGTGCATGGAATGCTTCATCACCATCGCCGATTCGGTCGTCGCGGGCAAATGATTCGTCAGATTGAACGTAATGACATCGCCTGGATTCACCATCAAAGTCGGTGCCTCAATTGAGGCCGAGTAGCGAAAACAGTAGTTGGTGGTGCCGTCCACATCCAGAGACGAAACCACCGTCATATCCACGGTGAGCTTGCCATTCTGGCTGAGCAGTTGGGCGGGCTCGCCCACAATGCTGCCGCCATTGGGGCGCACCGGACATATCTCCTGCGCCAAAATCGTGGCGCAACCAAGTACGCTTAAGCAAAGCACAAACAGAGACTTGCGGATAAACAACATGTGCGGATCCTCGGGCAGTCAGATGAGATCTTGTGGAAAAACCCTACGCAGCGGGGGAGTCGCTGGGCCGTAGAACTTACGGACTATCCGAGGTTAGCATTTCTTAGCCCACTACTACCAGATGTAAGAGGCTCAACTGGCGATGTTTAGGCCTGCTGCGCCCCCGCCTCACCTAGCACCACCCGCACCTTCAGCTTGCGATCCCCGCGAAAGACGACAATCTCGATAGTGTCTCCGGCGCGGTGGCTATCCAGTACATGAGAAATGTCCTGCGGCAAATTGACCGGCTGGCCATCCATTTCTACGATCAAGTCGCCCCCTAGTTCCAGCGGGACATTGCCGTACACGATTCTGCGGCTGCCCCCATGCAGACCGGCTTGCTCCGCCGCGCCCCCCGGCACCACCTTTAGGATCAGCACCCCCGCATCCGCCGCCAATCCATACTGCTGAGCGAAATCTGGACTGATACCAATGCTTTGAATGCCAATGGAAGGCCGCTTGACCCGGCCTAACGTCAGCAGGTCATTGAGCACGGCCTTGGCGGTGTTGATGGGGATCGCAAATCCGATACCGGCGCTCTGACCCACCTGCGAATAAATCAGCGTGTTGATGCCAACCACATCGCCGCGATAATTCATCAGGGGGCCGCCAGAGTTGCCGGGATTGATCGCCGCATCGGTTTGGATAGCCGCGTCAATCCGCACTCCGTTCTGCTCTTCCACCGGACGCACCGAACTGACTATGCCTCGCGTCAGCGTTCCGCTCAGACCGAACGGGTTCCCAATCGCGTACACCTTTTGCCCCACCTGCAGCTTCGACGAATCGCCCAGCGTCAGCGGCACCAAGTCGCTTGCCTTGATCTGCAACACCGCCAGATCGTGCGCGGGGTCTGCGCCAATCACCTTGGCACGCAACCGCCGACGATCCGAGAGGGTCACGAAAACCTCCTGCGCGTTGTCAATCACGTGATTATTCGTGAGGATGTGGCCTTCCTTATCAATAATGAAGCCCGACCCTTGACCTTCCTGCGGCACTGCTCCCCAGAAAAAGTCATACACCACCACCTTCGAGGTGATGTTCACCACCGATGGCGAGTTCCGCTTGTAGACATTGATGTTGTTTTGCTCTTCCGAGTCGTAGTTCTCGGGGCCTGCCGCTTCGATAATCTCCACCTTGGGGGGGGTGCCAAAATTGCGCTGCCAGAAGTCACTCGCTGCCTGAAGCGGCGTTTGTCCCGAGTCCGAATGGTGCGTGGTCAGGTAATAGAAGCCACTGACCATTACGGCGGCAAGCACCGCTAAACGAAGAGGTTTGATGTTTGCTGATTTCATAACTTGTTGTTCGACCCTATTCGACTGAGTATTTGATCCTGTGGACCTTATTGCTTCTGAGTCAATGCTCGATCCGGCAAGCGGTTTGCCGGCTGAGCCGCCAACTCGCGTAACTGCTTCATTAGACGCACCACCGCGTTCTCGGTTTCTTCCAGCGAGCCACTGTTGTCAATCCGATAGTCCGAGGCGGCGATTTTCTTTTCGTCTGGCCATTGTGCCGCCATGCGGCGCTCCACTTCCACCCGCGCTGTGGGCAGGTCAACGCCATGCCGGGCCGCCCAACGTGCTACTCGCAGTGCAATGCCGCAGGTAACGGTGACAATCCTGTCAAAACGCCCCGCCGCTCCCGCTTCAAACATCAGCGCAGCTTCCACCACTGCGATTGCGTTGGGCTCATGCAAGGCCAGCTCATCCATGCGGCCATCTTGATAAGCCACGATCGCGGGATGCATGATGCGATTCAACTCCTGCACCCTGCCCCCGCCCCTGGCGGGCTCGCCAAACGCCAGTTCGGCGAGCTTGGCGCGGTCTATCGTCTTATCCTCCCGCAGAATGCTGACGCCAAAGGCCTGCACTACATGCTCATAGGCGGGATGCCCGGGCATCATCAACTGATGTCCCACCTTGTCGGCGTCTACAACGTGCGCGCCGAGCGCAGCCATCATGCCTGCCACGGCACTTTTGCCACACGCGATGCCTCCGGTGAGTCCGACACGTAGCATTAGTCGGCCGTACCTGAGCTAGCCGTACCTGAGCTAGCCGTACCTGCAGGCGTTGCCAACTTGTTGCCGCGCCGCATCTTCATGGCCTTTACTGTGTTCGACATCAGCATCGCGACGGTCAACGGCCCCACGCCGCCGGGCACAGGCGTTAGCGCGCCCGCCACCTCGGCCACTTCGGGAGCCACGTCACCCATCAACGTCGAACCTTTCGCGGCGAACTCTGCTTCGCGCTTTTCGCTACCCTGCCGACCCTTCCAAAAACTGGCAAACTCGGCTGCATCCGTCACGCGGTTCATGCCGACGTCAATCACCGCCGCTCCCGGCTTCACAAAGTCGCGGGTCACCATGCCAGCTTTGCCAATCGCCGCCACCAAAATATCGGCGCGCCGGCAGACTCCCGGTAAATCCTTCGTCCGCGAGTGGCAAATCGTTACTGTCGCATTCGCGTTGGTCAGCAGCATCGCCATGGGTTTGCCCACGATGTCGCTTCTGCCAATCACCACGGCTTCTGCACCGGAGGTTGCAATGCCACAACGCTTGAGCATCTCCATGACACCTGCCGGGGTACACGCCACCAACCCCGGACGCTGCGTGGAAAGATACCCAACATTCATAGGGTGAAATCCATCTACATCCTTCGCCGGATCTACCGCCAGCAACACCTTCTGCGAATCCACCTGCTTGGGCAGCGGCAATTGCACCAGAATGCCGTCAATTTCATCCCTATGGTTCAGGTCGGCGATCAGCGCCAGCAAATCTTCGGTTGTCGCGGTGTCCGCCGGAGTGTGCTTCTCACTGTAAATGCCGGTCTGCTCGCAGCTCTTCACCTTGTTGCGGACATAGACCTCCGACGCCGGATTGTGCCCCACCAGCACTACTGCCAACCCCGGGCGAAGCCCGCCCACCGTCAGGGTTGCCACCTCGGCGGCAACCTCCGCCTTGATCGCATTGCTAATTTTGACGCCATCCAGAACAGTCGCAGCCATGATTCCTCGCGTTCTTATTGTCCACTCAGTTGCCCACACCCTATAACGCCAAATTCTACCTTAGCGCATGGCCGCGACTGTGTGACCTTTCATCCCGTTGGCGGTTTACAATTCTGCTATGTCGAATTCCACCAGCCCCGCGTTACCTATTCCGCAAGACTTGCTGGACGATCTAGTGTGCCCAGCTTGCCATCACGAGGTTCTCTTGACGACGGACCGACGGGGCTTGCAGTGCCAGAACTGCCATCGCGTGTTCCCAATTCGGGACGGAATTCCCATTATGCTGCTTGACGAAGCCGTTGACGGCAGCGCCAGCTAAGTCCACTCGGCGCGCACGGTAGTCTGTTCCTGCAGAATTGGCCTCAATTTGCCCCCACAGGATAATTTATTATCTCCTTAGGATATTTTTGCGCCTCGAAGCTCCGTTTACGCCCCTTTGGCTTGCTACGTGCAAAAGAAATGTCGAACGAACTGGCCCGGGTTTGCGTCTAACTGTATGTGAGACGCATTTCCGGGCACAACGGCAGGCATTCTCACGGGAGGAACAACATTCATGGCGTCCTTGGCCCAGAGCTTTGCGGGGACGGATCTTGATGCGCTGCGTCTGGACCTGATGCGGAACAGCGCCGACTTTCGCGATGCGGCAGAGATGTTGCAGGCCTTTCTGTGGGGCCACGGCTATGGCGTGTCGCGGGAAGCTGCCCTGGAATCCGCCCACCGCGTGGAAGGTGCCCGCTGCGCCCTGAACGTCATCACCTTCGAGCTGGAGCAACTTGCGCAGGTAGCTTAAACAGCCGACCAAGGATGGAAAGCAAAGGGCCAAACCCCGAGTCCCAAAGCAGACTCCGCCAGACTTCTGAAGTAGGTAGAATTACGCGGATCGCAACGGGTTTGTTATCAATCGGTTAGCGGCTGGCACGAGTAGCCGCGTTGAGCAGTGAAGAAGCGTGAGGCTCTGACGGCCACAAAATCGCCTACAATGGGGTGTGTCATTCGCATCCCCCACTCAAGCGAACCACGCGCTTGAATGGGCCAACGAAGGCGCGCGGATTTTCACTACTCGCCTGTTCCAGACGCTTCAGGAATGCCAATCTGATGCCTTTCGCACCCCATCTTATTGTCTGTTGACGGAGCCACCTACCCATCACTCGCTGTTTCTGCCGGACACCGGCGTGAGTAGCGCCGGGCGAATCATCTAAGTCCTCAAACACGTTACCCATAGAGTCTATAAAGCGGCTACGATCCTCCTCGCTTCCCTCTAAGGTTCCCATCATTTCCTCGGGGAACAATAACATCAGAGCGAACAAATCATTGCTGATCCACACAACCCCCTCCCCATCACTGATTCGTAGCTCCTTGAGAGTATCTTGAATGAGCGTACCGACTGCCCGTGCATCATATCTGTTCCGGACTCCCCCCGCGGGCAACGCGCATGTCGTGTATGTCGCGAATATTTCAGCTTCCCTCCTGCTTGCTACTCTCGATACCTTTGTTTGCTCAATGAGCGCTGCGCAATCGGGTATTCGCACTTGGATAGAATGTCTCTTACATCGAGCATAGAGCGCTGCGAGCTGCCGAAATTCGCGTTGGATCTTCTTCCGATCTGGTAGCGGCGTCCGTATCTGATAGCGTACGTTTTCTATAGTAAGTGACACCGCCATTCGACAGGCCTCTAGTTGCTCGCCTGAAGCCGAAACATTGCTCACGACGAGAAATAACAACGCTGAGCATGCTTTCACGTTAAGAGACGTGCGCGTCATCACTTTGCTCCTCATTGATTGGTATTGGCTGGTGGCCCACTCATGCGCGCCGTTCGCTTGAGTGGGATGCAGGCATCTCGCGCCTTATCAGCACCAGCCTAGCACGGAGGCGGCTACGCCACGAGCGCGAACCTTGTGGCGGAATGCGGAATCATGTGAGCGGAAGGAATCTGGTCGGGGCGAGAGGATTCGAACCTCCGACCGGGGTTCCCCGCAGCGCGCACTTGCGCT
>JANXUR010000009.1 GCA_025356095.1 Acidobacteriaceae bacterium
TTCAGGTGAATCGTGGAATGAGAGAGTAAATCGGAAAGAGGCGTAATCTGCGATATCGCGGCCATATGAATGACTCCTGTATGAAAAACGACCGTCTTCTATTGTGCCCTATGGAACCGCCTGCCGTCCAAGAGCGGACACTCCGAGGCTCAACGTTCAGGATGTATTCTGCTCCAACCTCGCTACACGAAGAAGTGCCCGCCGTCACATCCAAGTGCCAAACTTTGGATGGCGGCCATTGGTGTGGCAAGAGGCAAAATGAGAAGGGAAATATGGCGGTTCGTGTGAGGACGGGCGTCTCGTCCGGCCGCAAGCACAGCTAGCCCGCAATTCTTCAGAACGCACCGACGATTATTCAGAATGCCCGGTGCACGGTGCCCCATCGTGAAACCCGCCACTCTTGGCCAGATTTGGAGCTAGGTTGCAGAAGGTGTGGGGCCTACAACGCCGCTGCGTACTCCGCCTACAACGCCGCTGCGTACTCCGCCTTCACTGCATCCAGATGCGCCAGCGCCTCTTCGACCGTCAAGGAATAAATCTCCTTGCCCAGCCCTTCGCCCGACTCAATCGCCCACTTCAAATAGTGTCCCGCCGCATGCACGGCCATCGGGTCGGTGATGATCTTGCCGGTGCGTTTGGTGAACTCCGCCCACGCCGGATGCGGCAGCGCCACAAACATCGGCTGCCCATCTACCAGAAACTTCACGTCAATCGCATCGGCATGGCGCGTGGAGATGGCCGCAATTACAGCCCGGAAGATGCAGTGAACCTGGCGTTTGGTCCAGCGGTCGGTAGCGCGAAAGTCATCGTACATAGCTCACCACTATATAGTCCCAACCCCACCCTCGGCAACGACCCTGAACAACGACCTGATCAATCACCCCGAGGAGCCGCTGTTCCGCTACCCCCAACCATCACGCGCTCGCCACCTGTGCCATTCCTGGTACTTCCGGCGCCCCTACCACTGCGGGCAATTTTGCACCCTCCGCACCCGACCGGGCCAGCGCGGCCGCCAGATACTCCTGAAACTGCACATAGCGCGGCGAAATGGCCTCCTCATACTCAAACTGATCTGCCAGCACGTCAGTCGTCTTCAGCCCATTGCCCGTAATGCAGGTTACCGTCAATTCTTCGGGATGGATCCTTCCCTGCTCGATCAACTTGCGGGTCACGCCGTAGGTCACTCCACCGGCAGTCTCGGTGAAGATGCCTTCGGTCTCGGCGAGGTCGCGGATGGCGGCCACAATCTCCGGGTCACTGATGTCTTCTGCATGGCCGCCGCTGCTGCGAATCGCCTTGGCGGCATAAATGCCGTCCGCCGGGTTGCCAATCGCGAGCGACCGCGCAATCGTCTTCGGCTTCTGCGGATCAATTTCTGCGCGTCCAGCCTTCACCGCGCTCGATATCGGAGAGCATCCCGTAGCTTGTGCCCCAAAAAACTTTACCGGCTTGGCCTCCACCAGCCCCAGTGTCACCAGTTCGTCAAACGCCTTGCGAATCTTGGTGATCAGCGATCCGCCAGCCATCGGCACCACCACGTTATCGGGCAAGCGCCAGCCGAGTTGCTCGGCAATCTCATACCCCACAGTTTTGCTGCCCTCGGCATAATAAGGTCGCAGATTCACGTTCACGAAGCCCCAGTTATGCTCGTCCGCAATCTGCGAACATAGGCGGTTCACCTGATCGTAGTTCCCGCCAATGCGCACCAGCTTCGCGCCAAATACCTGCGTACCTAGAATTTTCGCCGGCTCCAGATCACTGGGAATGAAAATCCACGCATCAAAGCCCAGTTTGGCGGCATGCGCAGCCACGCTGTTCGCCAGATTCCCCGTGGAAGAGCACCCGATCGTGTTGAAGCCAAAGGCCCGCGCCTGCGCCAACGCCACGCTCACCACCCGGTCTTTGAAGCTCAAGGTAGGAAAGCAAACCGCGTCATTCTTAAGGAACAGGCTCCTGGAGCCGATGCGCTCTCCACCCTTGCGGGCATACACCAGCGGCGTGTAGCCGGGGCGAACCTGCGGCGAGAAACCCTCTGGCAGTGGCAGCAGTTCGCGGTAGCGCCAAAGATCCGGCTCCCGGCTGGCAATTTTTTCTCGGGTTAGATTCTTGCGGATGGCGTCGTAATCGTAGACAACTTCGAGGGGCGCGAAACAAAAATCGCACACGGCTTTGGGCTGATTGGCCCACGTCTTCTTGCATTCCCGACAACGCAGTTCGTAAGGCACCGACACTAGACACTCTCCTCGAATACTTTTGGAGAGAAACTGTGGACGGGCCCCGTGGTGATTCGAACAACATTCCCTTAAAATGCAAAACCTCTTTTCCGGGGTAGGAAAAGAGGATTCAGAGTCTGCGGATGGATGGATCGCCGCTCACTCTAAATCTCATGTTCCCCAAAATACAGGGAGAGAATTGACACCGGCATATTCTCCTGCTCACTTCTGAAAAACGAAGAAAGCATTCAAACCCCGGTTGTCGTGGCGTCAAAGGGCCCGTCCCTCAGCCACTCTTCATGAAATTCAGTCACGCCGCCGAAGCAGCGTTTTTAGAGAATAGGCCAGACCAGTCGGTATGTCAAGCAGCAAATGCTAGGCCCGTACGGCCCGATCCCCGCCCCTTCAGAACTTGGCGATGTAGTTCCCTGTTAGCGAGAACCACACATTGGCCCCGTCAAAGACACCGGCATACGGGCCCGCTAGCGCGGTGGGCGCGCTGACAGGAAACACACCGACCGTTGAGCCGTCGGCTGCCAGCAGTTTTGTCACCGTCGAGAGGGTGCTGTTCCCGACCCAGATGTACGTGCCGTCGTAGACCAAGCCCATCGCAAATGACACTGGATACGTCCCTACCACCGCTCCGTCGCTGGCGCGAAGCTTGTAGACTTCGGCTGACCCGATACAGCTCACCCAGATATTCGTGCCGTCGTAAGTCATAAAATCAGGCTCGATGCCTACATTAAATGTTCCGGCCAACGTCCCGTCGCTCGCGCGAATCCTTACGACCTGGGAACTGTGGACGAGGGCCGCCCAAACATAGGTGCCGTCGAACACGACAGCACCGGGATCGCTGCCGGTGTGCGCCTTCAGCACAACCGTTCCGTCTACGGGATTTACCTTCCACACTGACCCGCCAAGCAGAGAAACCCAGAGGTAGCTGCCGTCAAACGCTAGACCAGTCGGATAGGTGAACCCTTTGTAGGTGGCAACCTCGGAACCATCGCTTGCCCGCAGTTTGGTCAAGCTCTGGTTTCCGGAGTTACCGACCCAGATATTGGCTCCATCAAACAAGATTGCGTCGGCACCTGAGCGGGCTGAAAAAGTGCCTAGTAGGGCGCCGTCGCTGGCACGAACTTTCACTACATTGTTTTTCGACCCATCGATCGAAATTGCCCAGACATTTTGTCCGTCAAAGGTCATGGCGTTGCTTCTGCCCGCAGTGAATACGCTGAAGTTGGTGACGGAATTGACCGGATACCAGCGCTGCAGGGCAATCTGGCTGGGGTTCTGCGCTTGAGCCAAGCCCAGTTGCGACAGGGAAGCAACGGTGGCGACTAGAAGAACCCTAAGCTTTTTCATGGCTATTTCACTCCGAACACAGTGAGGTAATTACCAGACCCAACGTTGTTCACCGTTCCGGTATCCAAATCATAGCTTGGGCTGGACTGCGCGGAAAGGGTGTGGGGAAGCAGAAGCGTTGTAAACAAGGTGATCGCTACAGAGAGTTGCATACTGACTGACTGACTGACTGACTGACTGACTGACTTCATTAACCACCTACGGACGTGCAGAATGGCCGTGCGGTCTCACCACAGCAGTTTGCCGCCAT
>JANXUR010000017.1 GCA_025356095.1 Acidobacteriaceae bacterium
GCCTCAAGATTCTCGAAGACGACGGCGACCGGCACACGAGTCCCGGCCAGAACCCACGCGCCGCTCACTCGTCCCGCCACCCGTTCCACGGCATCACATTGTGACCAATCCAGCGGCATGGATTCATCCTACTCCTCCGGCGGCCAAACTGTGACTGTGTCGTCCCAAAGTGAAGCGCGGGCGACGCGAGCGAAGAGCCAGCTGGCCGCAGCAGCTTAAGCGGTTCAGTTCCTGCGCTGCTCCCGCAGCCACTTGCGGATGCCTTCGCGTCCGGCGGGGATGCTGGGAGTGCCGATGCCCTGATACTTGGCAAAGGGGCTTTCGCCCTCGGCGCGGCGCAGCTTGATGCCTCCGGGCACTACTTCAATCTCCAGCCGATCGCCCGGGCGAGCGCCCATGGCTTCGCGCGCGGCCCGCGGAAGGGTAATCTGGCCCTTGCTGGTAATCCTCGGCTTGTTCAGAGAGACAGGTATTGCATTACCAGTCTGCGCTAGGTGCATTACCTTGGCAAGATCGTAGACCCACGGCGGCCCACCCTTCGTGCGCCTTCCTCGCCAAACTGAAAAACCGGGTGCGCCCGATTCACGCTAAAGGTTGGGCCACACCCCCAATTTCTAAGATAATTTCCCGAATAACTTCTCTAAAATGTCATCAAGCTTGGCAAACTTTTCAAACACGCGACGTGGGATTATTCGGTGATTGGGGCGCTCATTTTTCTTGCCTGCTGCGTTTCCCTTCGCGTGCTTCGCTGTTTTCATATGTTGAATTGATGGCAATGGCTCACCCGGGCTGCCTCCGAACCAGAGAAAAGAATGATGATGCAGGCCTTCATCGACCTTGATCCAGACTATACAGCCACTGGGTTTTTCCATCAGCTTGAGGCTGGCTTTAATGGCCGACGTCTTGCCCCTATTCGACATGGTCTTGAGTTGAATGTACCTGACAACTCCCCGGCAGCTCATCACTAAATCATAACCGCCTACATCGAACTCGGGACGTAGGACTTCGACGTCAGTAATGGATTTCTGCCACAACAATCGCAAGGCATCCCCGATAAAGCAATGCTCGACGATCCGTTCACGTAGAGTCGAATGGAGGAATTTTGACGGACCCGCGGCTGTTTCGTGGTTCATTCTTTCCCCCAAGTATCTATATAGGTTGAATCATCGGTGTCCTAGGCAGCCTGCACCCCACTCAAGCGAAAAACGCGCTTGAGTGGGCCACCAGCCGGTATGTGCAGTTCCTATTGTGCGACTGGTTCAAGATCGGCCGAGATCACTTGTTTCGCACCTGCCACAACCCGCAAGCTGCGCTCCCACGGCTGAAATCCTTTTTTGGTAATCCGCACCCTTCTCTCCCCAATAGCAAGCGGGACGTCCGCTGGCGTGTTGCCGATAAAGGCTCCGTCAATCTCAATTTCGGCAGCTGGGGGATTCGAGGCGAACGACACCGTCTGGACCTGCGAATCTGGCTGGGCCGCTTCCAGCGCGGTCATTCCAAAGCGATTCTTTAGCACACCGGCAATTTCTTTGCTGGCCAGTGAAAAGCCGATCCCTGACACGCCGGGCTCTACGATCTTCATCGTATTTATTCCAACCACCTCGCCTGAGAGATTCAGCAAAGGCCCGCCGGAGTTGCCGGGATTGATTGCAGCGTCAGTTTGAATCCATGTGCCATGATCACCATTGCGAATTCCGCTAACCACCCCTTTAGTAACGGTGTTGACAAGTTGGGCTGACAGCGGGCACCCTATGGCCACGACGTCGGCTCCGGGGTTAGGCGGCACGGGCTGAAGTTTAAGGGAGGGATAGCCCTCCCCAGGAATCTTGATCAGCGCCAAATCACGATCCTCATCAGAATAGATTTGGGAGCTTTCGACCGAATTTCCATTTGAAAACGTTACGCGGACCGTGGATTCTTTTTCGACGACGTGCGCATTCGTGACGACTAAGCCGGTCGAAGTTACCAAGAACCCACTACCAGATCCATGTCCACCAGAAACCCTTACAATCGCCGGAACAGATGCATGGACAACAGCTTCAACCGAACCCTGCCGGGGCTCGGTAGTACTACCACTTATGCTCGACGAGATCCCTCCGATGAATGTTTCTACTGAGTCGAGACGTATCTTAAAATCGGTCGAACTAACTAGGTAGTAGTCATAAAGATTATTGCCGTAGACGTTATGCCAGTGCAGAGGGCCAATGGTGATTTCAAACGTTTTGGGCACATAGCCGCTTTTTGCGAGACGAAGTCGGATCGGTTCTGCGCCGTGCGTACTGAACACTGTATGCTTGCTTCCAAAATAGTAGCTAGGTATTCTCAACGTGCACGGTGTAGAGCAGGTGACACTGCCGTTGACTTCAACCTCCGCCCCTGACGGAATTGTGTCAACCTTGACATCTTTTGTGCCGGCAAAGAGAGCAGGAGAGCATGCGATCAAGAGTGCGCAAAAGCGCGCGGTCAGTCTGACCATGGCCACCTCGCAATAGATACGGTAATCCCTAGGATTGGAGATAAAGGAGTAACGGAATACCAGTCAGACGCTATCCTACAGCTCACTCCAACGACTCTACAAGAGACTTGATTCACACCCCCAGCCCCTTCAGCCACTCGCGGAATGGGCCGCCGAGGTCTTCGCGCTTTAGAGCATACTCCACCGTCGCCTTCAAAAAGCCGAGCTTGTCGCCGGCGTCATGGCGCTTGCCGTCGAACACATATCCATAGATCTTCTCGCGCTGCAGCAGCAGATTCATACCGTCGGTCAGTTGCAGCTCGCCGCCGGAGCCTTTGGGAGTGCGTTCCAGCTCCTCAAAAATTGCTGGCGTCAAAATATACCGCCCGATAATCGCCTTGTTCGAGGGCGCGTCGGCAAACTTCGGCTTCTCCACCATGTTGCGGATGTCCCACAACTTACCAGCAAAGTTCCCCTCCACCGGCGCGGCGTCAATTACCCCATACGACGAAATTCCCGGCCCCTCCACCACCTGCGTCGCGATCACTGAGCTCTGCGTCTCGTCAAACACCTCAATCATCTGCTTCAGGCAGGGCTTCTCCGCGTCAATCACGTCGTCGGCCAGCATCACCGCAAACGGCTCGTCGCCCACCAGTTCCTTCGCCATCAATACCGCGTGGCCCAGGCCCAGCGCTTCCTTCTGCCGCACATACGCCACGTGGATCATGTCTGAGATGCTGCGCACTTTGGCGAGCAGGTCCGTCTTGCCGCGCTCTTCCAGCATTTTTTCCAGCTCGTAGCTCACGTCAAAATGGTCTTCAATCGCGCTCTTGCCGCGCCCGGTGATGATGATGATCTGGTCGCATCCCGCAGCCAGCGCCTCTTCCACCCCATATTGGATAATGGGCTTGTCCACCAGGGGCAGCATCTCTTTAGGCAGCGCCTTGGTGGCCGGAAGAAAACGGGTGCCTAGCCCGGCAGCAGGGAATACAGCCTTGCGAACACGCATTTTATTTTGCGAAGACGGAGTAGTCATAAGAGTCCTTCAAGGATGAATGAATGCGAGCCAGCATGCCAGCCGCCCCCATGATTCTACCGAAGCGGGCAAGATGCGGGAGTTGGCAGGGAGAAGCTTGAGGCGCGACGGGGGGAAGAGCGTATGCGGATGGCCCTAGCCCGCGACTGCGAGGGCATCGCGTACCGACTTTGGGAGCGCGACGGCAGCGAAACGCGCCGACGGGTAGAGATAGTCCTCGCCGGACTCATCCACCACGCGAATCAGGCCAAGCGAAGCGGCCTTGGCGTCTGCGACGGTGCGATAAAGCTTGCGAGGCTCGAGCGAGGCGGCATAGTCGTCGGCGTTCAGGCAGACGACGAAATTCTCAGGCTCACGTGCTTTGGCCACCGCCTGCTACATCGAAGAGCCGCTTGATTTTGTACTCTTTCCTGCCAATGCCATGCGCTTCATACCAATGTATTTCTGCCTTGGACTCTCAACCCATTCTCAAACGCGACCTGCGCGATGCCCTTGCGCTTCAGCCAGCGGCCTCTGCCGTACTGCTTTCATAATCGGCGAATCTCGTGAATGGCTCAGCCTGAAGCTATCGTCTCACCTCGCGGGGCGGCGTCAAGATTACGAAGTGCATGAGGCTACCCAAACATCCCCTTGATTTCTACGCCAGCCCCTTCAACCACGCCTCCAGCCGACCCAGCACCTCTTCTGGCTGCGCCACCTTCAAGGCGAACTTCAGCATCCCATCGGGAGTGAACTGCGCGCCGCGCTCCTTGGCCACAAACTGCGCTAGCTTCGCAGGATCAATCTTCGCATCTTGCGCGAAGCGCACGCTCACCGTATCTCGCTTGCGTTCGATGCCAGTCACGCCCACTTGCCGACACAGCAGCCGCAGTTGCGCGTACTCCAGCAACTGCTTCACTGCCGCTGGCGGCTCGCCGTAACGGTCGGTCAATTCGCCGCGGACATCAGCCAGCTTCTTTTCGCTTTCCACGCCCGCAATCCGCTTATACATGCGCAGCCGCTGGTTTTCTTCCTGAATGTAATCCTGCGGAATGCGGATAGTAAGGCCAAGGTTCAGGGTAGCCTCCGTTTCATCCTCCATCGCCTCGCCCTTTACCTCTTTCACCGCGCGCTCCAGCATAGACGTATAGAGTTCAAACCCCACGGCGTCCACGCTGCCGCTCTGCTCGCCGCCCAGCAAGTTGCCTGCGCCGCGCAGTTCCAAATCCAGCGCCGCAATCTTGAATCCTGCACCCAAATCAGAAAATTCTTTCAGCGCCGAAAGTCGGCGCCGCGCAATCGGCGTCAGTTCGGTATCAAAAGGAATCAGCAAGTACGCATACGCCCGCAAGTTCGAGCGGCCCACCCGCCCGCGCAACTGGTACAACTCACTCAGCCCATGCCGGTCGGCGCGGTTGATTAAAATCGTGTTGCAGCGCGGAATATCAAGGCCATTTTCAATGATTGTTGTCGCAACCAGAATGTCCGCGTCATGCCGCACAAACTGGAACATCGTCTTTTCCAGTTCGCTCTCACCCATCTGTCCGTGGCCCACCAAAATGCGCGCCCGCGGCACCAGGGCTTGCAGCTTCGCTGCCACTTCATAAATGCTTTCCACGCGGTTGTGGACGAAATATACCTGCCCTCCGCGATCCATCTCCTGCTCAATGGCGTTGCGAATCAACTTTTCATCCCACGCCGCCACCACGGTTTGAATGGACATCCGATCGCGCGGCGGCGTCTCGATTACGCTCATGTCGCGCAAGCCCACAAGCGACATATGCAGCGTCCGCGGAATCGGAGTGGCCGACATCGCCAGAACGTCCACCTGCTTACGCAACTGCTTCAGCCGCTCTTTGGCCCGCACACCGAAGCGCTGTTCTTCATCAATCACCAGCAAGCCTAGATCGTGGAACTTCACATCTTTCGAAAGCAGGCGATGGGTGCCAATCAAAATATCTACTTTGCCTGCTTCCACGCGCTCGATGATTTCCTTCTGCTGCTTTGGCGTGCGAAAGCGGCTAATCATTTCGACCGTCACCGGGAACGCCGCAAAACGCCGCTTGAAGCTTTCAAAATGCTGGAATGCCAAGATCGTTGTCGGTGCCAGCACGGCGACCTGCTTGCTGTCATCCACCGCCTTGAAGGCGGCGCGCATGGCCACTTCCGTTTTGCCAAAACCTACGTCGCCGCACAACAGCCGGTCCATTGGCAGCCGCGACTCCATATCCACCGCAATGTCGGCAAATGCCTGCACCTGATCGTCGGTGGGATTGAACTCAAACGCGTCAGCGAACTCGGCTTCAAATTGTGAATCCGCCTTGAAGGCGTGGCCTTGCACCACTTTGCGCTGCGCGTAGAGCTTCAGCAGCTCGTCGGTCATGTCGGCAATCGCCTTCTTGACCTTCGCTTTGGTCTTGGCCCACTGCTGCGTACCCAACCGGCTCAGCGTGGGTGCTGCGCCTTCGCCGGAGCGATATTTCTGCACCAGGTCGAGCCGGGTGAGCGGAACGTACAGCTTTGCTGCCTCGGCGAACTCCAGACCCATGTATTCGCCGATGCTGCCATCGCCCTGGGCAATCTCTTTCAGGCCCAGATATTGCGCGATGCCATGCTCCACATGCACTACATAGTCGCCAATCGCCAGGTCGCGGAAGTCAGAAAGAAACGCTGACGTTTTCGAGCGAGTGGATTGCTTGCCGCGTTTCGGCTGTGGCTGCGACTCGGACTCATCGAACAAGTCGCGCATTCCGAAGATGCTGAGTCTGGCTTCGGGCAGCACCACGCCCGTGGGAATAAAGGCGCGCACCAGCACTGCCGCGCCCGCATCCGCGCTGAATAAGTGCGCCGACTCCGCCAGCACATCGCTTTCCAGCTTGCCGCGTGTGCCCAGGTGATACGGCAGCCCATACTCGCGGAAGACCTCCGCCAGCCGCTCCATCTCGCCCATGCTGCCCACGGAAAACAGCACGCGCTGGCCCGCTTCCCCCGCAGTCTTTACCGCTTCGGCCATCAGCGGCAGCGATCCGTGGAACTTCGCGCTCGGTTGCGAAGCGATGTGAACTGGTTCGCCCGCTAGACCCGCAGTTGAACTTTCAATTGCCAGTTGCTCCAGTGCCACGCCGGGCCGCTGCGCTATGCCCGCCCAAAATTCTTCTGGCGAAAAATACAACTCCTCGGGTCGCACCAGGTTGCCCATCAAACTGCGCTCATGCGCCTCTGCCACCTTGCTGCGCCAACGGTCTTCTTCTGCCGCCAACGCCGACGGCTCTTCCAGCAACACCGCCGCTTCGGGCATCAGTTGCAGCAGCGAACACGGCGCGCCCGCGACGGGTGCAAAAAACTCCCATCCCGGAAACACCGCGACCCCGCCCGCGCGCATCGCCTGCTCTACCAGTTCCGGGCTAGAGCCTTCTACCCTCCGTCCGCTGAGCCGCGCATGAATCACCGCCAGCAACCGCTCTACCACTGGCGTTTCACTCAACGGCAGCAGCACTACTTCATCCAGCACTTCAGCATTTGAAAGCGACCGCTGCGTCGCCGGATCAAACTGCCGCAGCGATTCCACTTCATCGCCAAATAGCTCCGCCCTTACCGGCCGCTCGGCCTCCGGCGGATACACATCCAGAATGCCGCCCCGCAGCGCAAACTCCCCCGGCATTTCCACTACGTCCGCCGATTGGTAGCCCACACTTCGCAGATGCGCCAGCAGAGCGTCTACATCCACCGTTTCGCCGCGTCGAAGCGAACACGCCAACTCGGCGTAGTACTCCGGCTCTTGCAAGCGCATCGCCGCCGCCGCCAGCGGAGCCACCACGAGCCGAGCCGCGCCCAACGCAATCTTCCACAACGCAGTTGCACGTTCTTCTTGTATTTCAGGGTGAGGAGAGAGGTTTTGAAACGGCAGCACATCCGTCGCGGGCAGCAGCACAACCTCTTCCGCGCGCAACGCTCCGGTGAGTTCGGCGAAAGCTTCCAGCACTGGCACCAGCGCTTCCGCCGCACGATTGTCGGCGACAATCAGCAGCAGCGGCCGCGCCGCTGCCTTCGCCAGCAACGTACACAACAGAGCTTTCGCGGTGGGGTCGACACCAGAGACACCCATCCGCCCCGCACCCTCCCCGAGTTGGTCAGCACGCTCGGCAGGGTTAGCATCGCCGGTGCGTCTGCGCAAATGGGAGGCTACGCGTTGAAAAGAAGAAAGGCGTTCCACGTCCGCAAACACGTCGCGGACGAACGGCTGGTGCATAAAGAGAGTTTACCAGCAGGGGCGGCTGACTGGCGCGGTGATCCCACGTTTTACAGTGAGAGGAGAGGGCGCAGATGGTTCGCCGAGCGCCCTCCGTCGTGTCCTACTGGTGATAGGTCTCGTAAACGTGGATCCAGCCAGCGTTGTCGGAGTAGTCTTCGTCGTTACAGCGGTACATCAGGCAAACCAAAGGATGATAGTCGGCCGCGCCCTGCCCCGGATTACAAACGCCCACTAGGTTGGGCACGTCGAAGATGCCACCTCTTCCGATCTCAAAGTATCCGGAAATAAAGTCTAGGTGGTCGCCCGGCCCAACGCCCGTGGCCCATCGGGCGATCAGGGACCACTTCGCGAGTCCCGGTGCCGCGAAACCATCGCCTGCTGGCCCTTCATTGCCAATCCCACTGCCATCAGGGTAGACGGGGGTTCCGTTGTCACCGCTTTGTACCATCCAGTAGCTTTCTGTGGTTATCGTGACATGCCTTGCCCAGACGCCCTGGGCATACATCGGTACGGGTCCGCCTTGGTTGCCGCAGAGTTCCTCTGCGCGAGCTTCGTAATAGGTGCGGCCGTTGTCGTCCGCTCTTTCGAGCTTGTCGCAGTTTCTACGTGGGGACATCGGTATCCTTTCCTTCAATCGGTTACAAATTTGCGTTTGACTAACACGCGTCGAAATCGTAGCACCCCACCCCCCGGCGTCAAGCGCAAATTGCGGACTCTCTGGGCTCATAAAGATCTGAGGAGGAGCGTATTAGAAAAAAGCAAGCTCTAAGGCGCAAATAGCGGCTGAGCGCTCTGGCGCAGCCAATCACTTGGGACGTGCGCCTCGCCGTACTCAGCCGGCAACAGGATCTTCGCCTGCCGTACACCAGCGGCGGGTGGCTGTAGATGGTCAAGAGGTTGTCCCATCGCCGTCCGGTACCTGATGGCGCCGAATCAGTGGGCCAGCTATTCAATAATCGTCGCGAGCCGCGCCAGCACATCATCCACAATAAAGCCCGGTGCCTTCTCTACAAATCGCCCGCCGCGCGCCTTTACGTCCACCATCCGCAACTGGTTGCACAGAACCACGCCGTGAGTAGTCATGCCAGTTCCGCTCAACGACACCGCGAAACCCGCATAACGCGCAAAGTCGCCGCCCTGCGTAATGGGGCAAACCAGCACAGTACCCATCTGATTGAAGGCGCGTTTGGAGACAATAAGTACGAAGCGCGACCCAGCCTGCTCATGGCCCCGGATCGGGTTCAAATCCACGTGGAAGATGTCGCCGCGCTCCACTTAAATGACCTCATTGCCAACAGGGCCATCGTCCAGCCACGCGCGATCTTCCCGCGACGGCTGATTCTGAGGAGTGCATCGCGCAAGGAGTTCCGCCAGCGTGTAACGCGGCTTGCGGCCCACAGGAATGATCACGATCTTCCCCTCCTCTTCCCGTACTTCTACGTCCTGATCCAACTTCAGGTGGACGGCTTCCATCACCGCCGCCGGAATCCGCACCGCCGCACTATTGCCCCATTTCTTAACTTTGACGTTCATCGCAGAAGCTCCTAGCCACCGTTTCAACTACGCCTCAAGGCTACGCCGCAACGCTCCGATTTAACACGACGCCTCAACACGACGCCTCAAGGCCCACCAATTCGCTGAGGCTGAGTTCGCTGACTCTTAGTGTGCCGCGCCAGCGGCTCGTGTGTCAACAATGTTGATACGCAGCCGCCGGGGCTACAGCACTCCGGGTGCCCCTGTGCTTGTCCGTGTCCTTGTCGGCGCATTTTCCGGCTAGGACGAGGTAGTTTGACCGAAGCGGTGCAAAAGCCAACGCCTACCCCGCCAAATAAGGCCTCGGCGCTTCCGGCTCGGCCACGAGTTCGCTGGCCCGGCGCAACGCGCGCTGCACATTCGGCAGAATATTTTTCGCGCCGATGTGCTCTTGGAACTTGGCCTGCCGCATCAGCTTGCGGGGCTGCTCGCGCATTCCGCACAGCAGCAGTTGACGCCCCGAAGTGTGGAGCCGCGTCGCCAAATCCTCCACCGCCTTCACCCCGGTGGCGTCAATCGCCGTCATGTTGCGCAGCCGCAGAATCACGACTGGAGGCAAAGCCTCTAACTGCTCGGTGATGTGCTCCAATTTGTCGGTCGAGCCAAACAGAAATGGCCCGTGAATGCGGAAGATGGCGACTTTCGCCGGTATTTCGTGCAACTGCAGGCTATGCGCTCTGCCTGCGTGCACATCTTCTTCAGTAATGCGGGTCACAGTCGTGGTCCGCGTCACCTTGCGGATCTGAGCCCAGTCGCGCGTTGCGGTTTGAGCGGCACTCAGCATAGTCAGCATGGCAGATTGTGTTTCAGGTCAATACTCCCCATCATGCCCAACAGAATAGCGCGATTGCTGGTTAGGTGCTGTGTGCCCCGTACCAAGGCGCGGGTTTACTGCCATACACCTGCCTTACACCCGCCGTACACCTGCCTTACACCCGCCGTACGCCTACCGTACAATAGAGCGAGCCCATGGCGACCGCCGAACAACTGATTCAGATTGACACCGCCCCGCGCAAACCGGCCTCCAAACCGGAGTGGCTGAAGGCGCGCGCGCCGGTTGGCGAGAATTATCACAACCTGAAGCGACTGGCCCGCACGCTCGATCTTCATACCGTCTGTGAATCTGCAATGTGCCCCAACATCGGCGAATGCTGGCAGCACAAAACGGCCACCTTCATGCTCCTCGGCAACCTGTGCACCCGGCGCTGCGGCTTTTGCGCCGTGCCCAAAGGACGCCCCGAGCCCATTGATTTCGACGAGCCCCGCCGCGTAGCGGAAGCCGTGCAGCAGCTTGGCCTGAAGTTTGCCGTGATTACCAGCGTCAACCGCGACGACGACAATATCGGCGCAGCGAAAGTATTTGCCATGACGATCGAGCAGGTGCGTGAACGCGTGCCCGGCTGCGGCGTCGAGGTGCTGATCCCCGACTTTCAGGGCAACGCCGAGTCTCTGCGCATCGTAATGGACGCCAAGCCCAACATTTTGAACCACAACACTGAAACCGTGCCGCGCCTGTATCGCGCCGTGCGTTCCGGTGCGCGCTACGAGCGTACGCTCAAGCTGCTGGCCGACGCCAAGCAGATGGCCACCGCAACCGGCTCCGCTATTTCCACCAAGTCCGGCGTAATGGTCGGCATTGGCGAAGACACCGGCGAGCTGTTGCAAGTGTTTCGCGATCTCGCCAAAGCCAAGGTGGACATCCTCACGGTGGGCCAATACCTGCGACCCTCGAAAGATCACCTGCCAATGACCCGCTTCTACACTCCAGCAGAGTTCGCGCACCTGAAGCGCGAGGCGCTCACCATGGGCTTCAAGCACGTGGAGTCTGGTCCGCTGGTCCGTTCCAGCTACCACGCGCACGAGCAAGCCGAATCCGGCGCCGCGCTCTAAGGCCAAGAACAACCGCACACACTGAGCCCATGCCCGTTCTTCGCGAACTCCGCCGAACCTGCCCCAAAATACAAAACGGGCGAAGGCTGGTCGCCTGCGCCCGTTCTTAGATTTTGATTTTCTCTACCTTCTTAAGCATATCCCAAGTCGCCGGGTGAATGTACTGATTCCCGAAATCTCTATTTGGTTTATTTCCAACTACATACGGACAATTCAGGCCGTTTGCCCCCTTGACAGCTTTTCTTCCCAAATTGGGAATAGCAGCCCTAGGCCTGAAAGCAAGAACCCCACCCTGAACCGCGAACAGCAGACGGTTGAGGATGGGGAACCATGCGGTGTTGCCAGTTCTTAGCCCCGCCTTACCAAACCCGGCAGGCGTTCTTGCGAATCATGGGAGCATCCGGCTTGCAGTTAAATGCCGTCGCAAACTCCGGCATGTTACCCACCGTACCATTCACGCGCCACATTCCGGGCGAGTGGGGATCGGTCTGTGCCCGCAGGCGGGCGGTCTTCTCGGTCGTGTTCTGGCACCACACGTTGGCAAAGCCGAGAAAGAAGCGCTGGTCGGCCGTCATACCATCCACCAGCGGAGCCTCTTTGCCCATCAGCGAATCATGCAGTGCCATATAGGCCACGCGCGCGCCGCCGTTATCCGCTGCATTTTCGCCAAGAGTCAGGCGACCATTCAGCTTGGTGTCAGCGGTCGCGTCGTAGCCGGAGTACTGATCCGCCATGCAACTGGTCCGCTTCTCAAACTCTGCCTTGTCTTCCTTGGTCCACCAGTCGGCCAGGTTGCCGTGGCCGTCAAACTGGCTGCCTTCGTCGTCAAAGCCGTGAGTCAGTTCGTGGCCGATGACCAAGCCAATCGCACCGAAATTCAGTGCGTCGTCGGCTTCTTTGTCAAAGAACGGCGGCTGCAAAATGCCCGCTGGAAAGTTGATGTTGTTCATCAAAGGGTTGTAGTAGGCATTGACGGTGGGGGGAGTCATGCCCCATTCCTGCTTATCCACCGGCTGCCCGATTTTGCTCAGTTGCCGCTGGAACTCGAACTCATTGGCGCGGAACGAGTTGCCCACCGGGTCAACCCGCGAAATCTTAATGGCCGAGTAGTTGCGGTATTTGTCGGGGTAGCCGATCTTGTTATCAATCAAGGCCAGCTTTTCCAGAGCGCGCTGGCGGGTGGTCTCGGTCATCCACGGCAGGGTGCTCAAGTCCTCTTGCAGCGCGGTTTCAATGCGATGCACCATCTTCAACATGCGCTCTTTGCCATCGGCGCCAAAGGTGATCTCCACATACTTTTGGCCAAGCGATTCGCCCAGGTCACCATCCACGCTGCTGGAGCAGGTTTTCCAGCGGGCGCGCTGTTCTTTCGCGCCACGCAGCTTGCGGCCACTAAAGTCAAAAGCTTCGTCACGGAACTTTTTGGGCAGCAGATCCGTCTGCGCGCTCAGCATGTGCCAGCGCAGGTAGGTCTTCAGGTCACTCAGCGAGTTGCTGGTGATGACGCCATTCATGCCCTTCAGGAATTCGGGCTCGCTGACCACTACGTTCTTGGTATCGGGCGCGCCAATCCCCTTCAGGTAGTCCGGGAAGTCGAAATCGGGTGCGAGCTTGACCACGTCGCTGTCGCTCAGCAGATGGTAGACCTGCTGCGGATTGCGGCGGCTGACGTTGTCGAGGGCGTTTTTAGCCAGCGCGGTTTCAATGGCCATCACGGCCTTGGCTTCTGCGGCAGCAGCTTCCGGCTTGTCGCCCGCCAGCTCAAACATTTTGGCTACGTGGGCCACGTACTGCTCGCGCAGTTCCATGGAGTGGCCGTCTTCTTTGAAGTAGTAGTCGCGGTCGGGCAATCCCAGGCCGCCTTGGTCAATGCCGGCAAACTGCTTGCTGGCGTCTTTGAAGTCCTGCGTCGAGCTGAAGCCAAAGAACGCATTGACACCGTAGCGATGCAGGCGCACCAGCTCGGCGGCAATAGCCTTCTTGTCGTTGATGCCTTCGATGCCGGCAAACAGGGGCTTCATCGGCTCTAGGCCACGCTTTTCCATGCCCGCCTCATCCATGCAAGCGGCATAGTAGTCGCCAATCTGCTTTTCCACCGGGGTGCGTTTGGCGTCGTCAGCCGAGTATTTTTCCAGAATACCCTTCAACACCGTGCGGTTGTTTTCCGTCAGCAAGTTGAAGTTGCCCCAGGTGGATTGATCGCCGGGGATGGGATGGCTGGCCTGCCACTTGCTGCATGCGTAGGCGTAGAAATCGTTGCAGGGGTCCAGCTTGGCGTCTACGTTCGAGGCCTGAAAACGCAGGCTGGCGCTGGAGTCGGACGCCGAATCGGCCGGGGCGGGCGCATAGGACTGCGCCAGCGCCGTGCTGGCGCAGAAAAGGACTACGGGCAAAATTGCAGGCAGCAGTTTACGCAGAGACATGGTTCCTCGCATTGAGATTCGTCCGAAGTCCGGAGGAGGTGCCAGCGCATAGGGGAGACGGCCGGTCACACTTCCGCATCAGGCGGGAATGAACTTGAAAACCCTTCGATTGTAATACGTTCCGCAGCAGAGTGTTGTTCCAACCCGGCTGCGGCCAGCGACACAAACCAAGGGGCGGACACCATTGTGCCCGTGCGATACGTTAGACGTTAGGCTCACAAAAAGGAGAGCGCCAAGGGCGCTCTCCTTTTTTGCGGGGTACGTTGGAGTAGGTTGAGGGGGGAGGTTGTGGGGTAGGTTGGGCCCAGTCTCTACCAGACGCGGCAGGCGTTCGCCGGAACCATTGCTGAACCCGGCTTGCAGTGGAACGCGGTGCCAAACTCCGGGAAGTTGCTCACCGTGCCGTTCACCCGCCAGCGGCCGGGTGAGTGTGGGTCCGTCTGCGCGTACAGCCGAGCAGTCTGCTCGGTGAGGTTCTGGCACCAGATGTTGGCGAAGCCTAAAAAGAACCGCTGGTCGGGTGTAAGCCCGTCAATTGGAGCTGAATCTTTGCCCGGCTCCTCGGCGAGCAGGCTGTGCAGTGCCATGTAGGCCACCCTCATGCCGCCGTTATCAGCCGCGTTCTCGCCTAAGGTCAAGCGTCCGTTGAGCTTTACGTCCGGCGTGGCTGGGTAGCTGGAATACTGGTCGGCCACGCAGGCGGCACGCTTTTCAAACTCGCGATTGTCGTCCGCTGACCACCAGTCGTTCAAGTTGCCCTTGGCATCGAACTTGCGGCCCTGGTCGTCAAAGCCGTGGGTCAACTCGTGGCCAATCACCACGCCGATGCCGCCAAAGTTCAGCGCATCGTCCGCCCCTTTGTCAAAAAACGGCGGCTGCAAAATGCCTGCTGGAAAGTTAATGTTGTTCATGGAGCCGCTGTAGTAGGCATTTACCGTGGGCGGCGTCATACCCCATTCTTTTTTATCTACTGGCTGGCCGATTTTGCTCAGTTGCCGCTGGAACTCTGCTTGATTCGCGCGGAAGTTGTTGCCAAAGGCATCCTTGCGCTCCACTACAATCGTGGAATAGTCGCGATAGGTGTCAGGATAGCCAATTTTATTGTCAATCGCGGCCAGCTTTTCCAGCGCCTTCTGCTTGGTCACATCGGACATCCACGGCAGCGATTGGATGTCCTGATTCAGCGAAGCCTCCAGCGCATGGACCAGCTTTAACATGCGCTCTTTGCCGTCGGTTCCGAAGGCGACTTCTACATACTTCTGGCCCAGCGCTTCGCCCAGGTCGCCATCCACGCCATCCACACAACGCTTCCAGCGCGCCTGCTGTTCCTTGGCTCCGCGCAGCTTCTTGCCAAAGAAGTCAAAGTTTTCATCTTGAAAGCGCTTGGGCAAATAGCTGTTCGCGCTGACCACGAAATGCCAGCGCAGATAAGTCTTCCAGTCATCCAGTGACGCGGTTTCAATCACCGAGTTTAGATTCTTGAAGAACTCGGGCTCGCTGACGTTGATTTTGTCTGTGTTCGGCGCGCCAATTTGTTTCAAGTACAGGCTCCAGGCAAAGTCCGGAGTCAATTTCTCCAACTCCGCTGGCCCCATGGGGTGGTACATCTTGTTGGGATCGCGACGGCTTACGCGGTCGAGCGAGCCCTTGGCGAGGCCAGTCTCAATTGCCATGATGGCTTTGGCCGAGGCAGCGGCTGCATCGGGCTTTTCACCCAGCAAGCCAAACACGTTGGTGACGTGCTCTAAATACTGCTGGCGGACTAACTTCGACTTTTCATCATCCTTGAAGTAGTAGTCGCGGTCGGGCAGACCCAGTCCGCCTTGTCCTGCACGCGCCGTCTGCTGGCTGGAGTCTTTGAAGTCTTGCCCGGAGCCGAAGCGGAACATCACATTTACGCCCATGCGATGCAGGCGAACGATCTCTTCCGCCAGCGCGGGCTTATCTTTAAGGGCATGGATGCGCTTGAACTCGGGATCGAGCGGCTTGGTGCCCAGCTTTTCGATGAGAGGCTCGTTCATGCAAGCGGAGTAGTAGTCGCCAACCTGCTTTTCTACCGAGGTGCGCTTCTTGTCGGCCGCCGCGTACTTGTCCAAAATATCGCGCAACTGGGCACGATTATTCTCGTGCAGCACATTGAAGGTGCCCCAACTGGATTGATCCGCCGGAATAGGATTGCGCGCCTGCCACTTGCTGCACGCGTAGGCGTAGAAGTCTGTGCAGGGGTCGGCGGCGGGGTCAATCATGTCGGCGGAAAAGCGCAGGCTGGCGGTGCTAGTGGAAGCCTGCGCCAGTGCTCGCTGGCCACCAAACAACGCGGGCAGCAGAAGAACGACAGTGACTAGAACGGCATGTGGAGTGAACAGAGTGCGGTTTGCCATGAAACCTCTCAACAGTCAGTGACTCGGGCTGCCACGAATCGCAGCTCGGCGCAGTCGGCATCAGAAGTGAGACGCCGGAAGCCTTAGAACACGTGCAACTTGATCGTCAAGTACGTCTTGGGATCCTGCCGGATGGCCTTGATCAACTCCCGCGTCTCCACCAGCATTTTGTCGCTGTTTTCATACAGCGACGGATCCTTGAACAAGCGGCCTACGGTGCCTTCGCCCTTGTCCACCTTCTCGGTGATGGCCTGCAGCCGGGTGACGGTTGCGTCAATCTTGTTGGCCAGAACGTCGTCATGCGCCAGCTTACCCAGCGTGCCTTTACCGGCGTTCACATCCTCGGTAAACTTGCGCATCTGGGCTAGCGTCTCGTTGGCGTTGTTGTAGAGCGAATCGTCCTTAATCAGCTTGCCCGCCGTGCCCTTGCCTGCGTTAATGTCATCGAGCATGGCGTTCAGCTTGTCAATTGCGCCAACTGCCTTGCGGTACATCTCGTCATCTACCACAACTTTGCCGAGGGTACCCTTGCCCGCGTTCACATCGGCAATCAGCTTCTGCATTTCGGTGACAGTGCCACTCAGCTTGCCATAAAGCTGCGGATCGTAGATCGCTTTGCCGACCGAACCCTGCCCGTTCTCCACGTAGGCGAGAATGCGGTCCAGCCGCTTGATGAGCACGTCAATATTTTGCAGTGATCCTTGACCCGCCCGAACCATGTCCTGCAAGTCAGGAGTTTCTTCGGTACTGAGCTCGTCCCAGTTCTGTGCCCGGCCCAGTTTGCTGTCTTTGGTCTCAATATCTACAAAGGTTTCGCCCAGCACCCCTGCCGTAGTCAGCTTAGACTTGGAATCCTTGCGCAATGCCTCGCCGTATTTTGTCGAGACCAGCATCGTCACTTCCACGGGGGTCAACCCATGCGCCGGGATGATGCGCACCGATTCCACGTTGCCGATATCCACGCCCGCCAGGCGCACCGGCGCACCCTGCCGTAGACCGGAGGCATTGTCGAAGTAAGACTTGATGCGAATTTTTGGAGTGAAGAACCCGCCGGCGCCCGACATTAAAAACACCAGCACAAACAGTACGGAGCTAGAGACCAGCACGGTAATGCCCACCCGCAGTTGAGACCACTTGACCTCTTGCTTACTGGGCACAGCGCCTCCTGAGTCTTCACCGTGCGGGTTAAAAGCGCACGCAGCGTTACGGGCAAATCCCTAACCTAGAGCAGAGCTACGGCACGGCCAAGGACACGATTGCATGATACCAAAGGCAACGCCCCTATTCGCCGGACCGGGGCTCCGACTCCAGAATCACATGGGCGATCGCCTCGGCCGCAGTGTGGGTCAGCGAGATCGAAGTGCGGTTAGCCTTTAGGCCCGCAGCCACCTCTGCCGCGCGGCCATGGAATACCAGCATGGGCCGCCCACCTGGGCGCCGCATCACTTCAATATCGCGCCATCGCACCCCCCGCGACCAGCCTGTGCCCAATGCCTTCATTCCGGCTTCTTTGGCGGCAAAACGTGCCGCATAGCGCTCAATCCGGTTGGCTTTGGCATCACAATATCTACGTTCGGCGTCGGTAAAGATGCGGTTCAGAAAGCGGTCGCCCCAGCGCTGTACGGCCGCCGCAATGCGCGGCACTTCGGCCACGTCAATTCCCGTGCCGACGATCATACAGCGCCTGCCGGACTGAGAAACTGTAGTGCTGCGAGCACGGTTTCATCCTGCTCAGGAAGCACCGTCCGCAGATCGAGCAGCACGCGGTTGTCTTCCACCCGCGCGATGATAGGCACCAGATTCGCGCGCAACCGGACGGCAAGCGTATTCGCGCTGCATTGGGGTGACGCAATCGCCAGCAGCCGCGTGGGCAATGCCGATCCCGGCGCTGCGCCCCCACCCATTAGTGACTCCCCTGCAATCACTTCTAAGCTGAGGGAGGTTTGATCGGCCAGCGCCGCGTGGAGTCGTTCGGCGCGCTCGCCGATTTGCTCCGCGCTCAGCCGCATCATCGCCAGCGCCGGAATGGCATCATACTGCCCAGCCACGTAGCTGCGGAGCGTCGCTTCCATAACGGCATAGATGAGCTTATCGGCCCGAAAGGCGCGAAACATCTGGTTGGAGCGAATCCTCGCGATGAGATCTGCACGACCTGTAAGAATGCCCGCCTGCGGCCCGCCCAATAGCTTGTCGCCGCTGTAGGTGATCACGTCCACACCCGCGCGAATCGAATCGCCCACGCCTTGTTCGCCGTGGATGCTGAGCGATGGCAAGTCATGTTGCATATTGATCAGCGCGCCGCTGCCCAGGTCTTCCATCAACGGGATGCCGCGCCGCTGGCCCAGTTCTACGAGTTCTGCGAGCGTTGGCTGCTCGGTAAAGCCGGTGATTTCGAAATTCGAACGATGCACCCGCAGCAGAAGCTTGGTCTTTCTGGTGCCCGACGAATCAATCGCCCGTTCGTAGTCTGCAATGCGGGTGCGGTTGGTGGTGCCCACTTCTCGCAGCACCGCGCCAGACTTTGCCATCACCTCGGGAATGCGAAACGATCCGCCAATCTCTACCAACTCGCCGCGCGAAACGATCACCTCTCCGCCTTCGGCCAGTGAGTTCAGGGCCAGCAGCACGGCAGCCGCGTTGTTGTTCACGATGACGGTGGAAAGGGCCGAGGCACTGCCCGGCGGCGCTGCGCAGCCTTGCGCTGCAAACAAGCGCGCAAACCACTGCTGCACATGCACGTCTCGCTTGCCGCGCTCGCCTGTAGCCAAGTCAAACTCAAGATTGTTGTAGCCGGAAGCAATTTCGGTGAGAAAGGCCAGTGCGCCTGCACCGAGCGGCGCGCGGCCCAGGTTCGTGTGGAGGATCACGCCTGTGGCATTGATGACGCGGCGCAGCGAGGGCGCGGATGCTTCGGCCAGGCGTATGGCCAGCATGGCTGCCAAGTCGGCAACGCCAGTCGCAAGCTCCGTGCGGTTTACGCCGCCGCACACTTCGATACGCATTTGTTGCAGCAGAGCTCGAGCTGCTTCCTTCACCGTTCTGCGCCCATGCACGGCCGCCAAGGCCTCGCCTTCCGGCGAGCGCAGCAGCTCATCCACCGACGGCAGCATACGGCGAAGGTTAGCGGCGTCAGGCTCAGGTTTTCGGGGTGTCGCCATCGCCGCGATTATTTCACAGGCGGTGGCGCGAAAAAACTACGCTGTCTCCCGCTGCCGCGACTGCCCCACACCCGGCGTCACCCGCAGACTCATGTCCACAGCCTTCACCGAGTGGGTCAGACCGCCCACCGAGATAAAGTCCACACCGGTCTCGGCGTATTCGCGCAAGGTCTGCAGATTCATACCGCCGGAGCATTCCAGCGGCACTTTGCGGTCGAAGTTGTGGGCATGCTCCACGCACCGCCGCACTTCCGCTGGTGTCATGTTGTCTAGCAAGATGCCGTCCGCGCCATTGGTCAAGGCGTCTTCGAGCTCTTCTTGCGAGCGCACTTCAATCTGAATCGGCTGGCTGCCGTTGCGGTTTGCAATCGCCCGCCGCATCGCCTCGCCCGCGGTGCCGGTCAGCGCGATGTGGTTGTTCTTAATCAGGATGCCATCGGAAAGGTCGAGGCGGTGATTGGTGCCGCCACCGCAGCGCACTGCAAACTTATCCAGCAGGCGCAGCCCTGGAGCCGTCTTGCGCGTGTCCAAAATCCTGGCCTTGGTTCCGGCAATTGCGTCCACATATTGGCGCGTCAGGGTGGCAATGCCGCTCATGCGCTGCATCAGGTTCAGGATGACGCGCTCGCACGAAAGTATCACTCGCGCCTGATGCCGGATGACGGCAATCGTCTGCCCCTTGCGCAGCCGCACGCCGTCGAATACTTCCGGGTGGCTGGTGACTTCTGGATGCCCCAGCACGTCCGCGCCGTCTAGCGTGGCGTAGACCTCCAGCACGCGGGTGACGGCATCTACTCCGGCCAAAGTGCAGTCTTGCTTGGCGATGACGGTACCTGTCGCCAGTTGCCGCGCGTCTATGCAGGCCGCGCTGGTCGCGTCGCGCGTCGCCCGGTCTTCCAGCAACGCCCGCTCAATGATGCTCGTGATTCTCCGGCTATTCCAGTCCACGATATGTTCCTTTGCCGCTGCTTGCTCTTGCCCTGAACACCGCTCTACAAACTGTAAACCACCCGTGTCATTCTGAGCGAAGCAGGCTCGGCGACGAAGGGAGCCGAGTATGCGGAGTCGAAGAGCCCCTACCCAGCCGAGAGCCTGCAACGCCGTTTGTAGTCCAACCAAAGGAATTGGCACCCCACCTTCATTTCGCGACCCTGCGAAATGAAGGTGGGTGTTACTCGGCATTAATTCGTCAAGGCCGCAGATGCTAGAAAAAGTCCAACGAATGTAGCGCGACCTGCGCCTTTTGAATTCTCGCTGTCGCATCCGACTCCGTCTCCCGCAGCTTGGCCACCACCGGTGCCGGAGCTTTGGCCAAGAAGCCTTCGTTCCCCAGTTGCCGCTGCGCGCTGGCCAGCCGTTTTTCCTGCTCGGCGAGTTCCTTGGTCAGGCGCTCGCGTTCGGCGACCTCGTCAACGAGCTTGGCATAAACCAGCCGGAATTCAAACTTCGATGTTGTCCGCACCTCCGGTTGGCCGACCATGGACTGGTACTCAATCCGCAACTCTTCGAGGTTTGCCAGCCGTTCGACCGAGCTTCGATTCTGATGCACCATCTTGCTCACCGCGGCATCCGGCGCATGAAACCAAACCGGTATCTTGTCCTTGGGAGGCGTCTTCAGTTCCATCCGTTGGTTTCTGATGCCGACAATCAACTCCTGCAGCACCGCCATATCCGCTTCGGCTGCCATATCCATCTGCAACATGTCACCTTGCGGAAAGGCCGCAAACGCGATGGATTGCTTCCCCTGCACGAGCGGCGGTTTACCCGCATACAGCGCGTGCCACAGCTCTTCCGTCAGAAAGGGCATAAATGGATGCAGCAGGCGCAGCGCGCCTTCAAAGACGCTAATCAAATTGCCCAGCGCCGGACGTAGCGTCTCTGCCGGCACCTCGCCCGTGGCACCAATGCGCGGCTTTACCAGCTCGATATACCAGTCGCAAAACTCGCCCCAGAAAAATTCGTACACTCGGTTTGCCGCCTCGTGAAAGCGGTAGCTTTGCAACGACTCATTCACCTCGGCCGCCACGCGATTGAAGCGCGAGAGGATCCAGCGATCCTCCAGCGTTTCTGGGACAAACCCGGCCAAGCCGTTCGCCTGTGCGACCTGTGCGCCCAACTCATTGGATTGCCACACGCCCGCCGCTTCTGCCTTATCCAGATACATGAACAGGAATCGTGCCGCATTCCAAATCTTGTTCGCGAAAGCCCGGTAGCCGTCGGTGCGCTCTTCGTTGAAGGCGATATCGGTACCGGGCGAGGCCATCGCCGCCAGCGTGAAGCGCGTGGCGTCGGTGCCGTACTTCGCGATTACCTCAATCGGGTCGAGCACGTTGCCCTTGGTCTTCGACATCTTCTGCCGATTGGCGTCGCGCACCAGAGCATGAATGTAGATGTGCCGGAAGGGTACGGTGTCGTCCTTACTTTCGGGCAAGGGGTCGGCCAGCGAGGCGTTCCAGCCACTCGCAGCTTTCACCGCCGCATCCTGCTGGTGGCCATTCATAAAGTGGCAGCCCAGCATTACCATGCGCGCCAGCCAGAAGAACAAAATATCAAATCCGGTCACCATGAGCGAGGTGGGATAAAACACCTCAGCGTCGCGCGTATTCGCAGGCCAGCCAAGTGTGGTGAATGGCAGCAGCCCAGATGAAAACCAGGTATCCAGCACATCGGGGTCCTGCGTGATCTTTGCACTGCCACACTGGCCGCACACTTCGGGCGTGCCTCGATCCACGGTAATGCCGTGGCACTCTGCACAGTGCCACGCCGGGATGCGATGCCCCCACCACAACTGCCGCGAGATGCACCAATCGTGGATGTTGTACATCCATCGCAGATAAGTGGCCTTGTACTGCTCGGGCACAAACTTGATGCTGCCGTTTTCCGCGACAGCAATCGCCCGCTTGGCCAAGGGTTCGATCTTCACAAACCACTGGGTAGAGATTCGCGGTTCCGCCACCGTCTCGCAGCGCTGACAGCGGCCCAGCGACAGCACATGGTCTTTTTCGGAGACCAGCACACCGAGTGCCGCTAAATCCGCGAGCACGCGCTTGCGGGCGGCGTAGCGGTCAAGCCCTGCGTAGGCCCCCGCGTTGGCGTTCATGTGCGCGGTCTCGTCCATTACGTCTATTTGCGGTAGATTATGGCGCTTGCCTGCGGCAAAGTCATTGGGATCATGCGCCGGCGTCACCTTTACCGCGCCGGTGCCAAACTCCGGGTTTGCCAGATCATCCAGAATGATGGGGATTTCCCGGTTCATCAAGGGCAGCCGCACGCTCCTGCCATGCAGGTGGGTATAACGCTCATCCGTCGCGTTGATTGCGATGGCCGCGTCGCCCAGCATGGTCTCTGGACGCGTGGTTGCCACCACGATGGATTCTTCCGGCTCACCGGGCGCGCTCACCACCGGGTAGCGCAATTCCCATATTTTGCCGTTGGTCTCGGTGTGCACTACTTCCAGATCGCTAATGGCGGTGCCACAGCGCGGACACCAATTCACCATGTAGGCGCCGCGATAAATCAGCCCTTGCTCATAAAGCCGGACGAAGGCTTCTTTCACGGCAACGAGCAGGTTCTCGTCCATGGTAAAGTACAGCCGGTCCCAATCCACCGACGCCCCGAGCCGCTTCATCTGGTCTAAAATCGCGCCGCCGTACTCGGCTTTCCACGCCCATACCTGCTCCAGAAACGCTTCGCGGCCCAGTTCGTGCCGCGTCTTGCCTTGCGCAGCCAGACGCTTTTCCACCATTAATTGGGTGGCGATGCCAGCGTGGTCGGTACCCGGCAGCCACAACGCCAAAAATCCTTTCATGCGATGCCAGCGCACGATGATATCCATCTGCGTCTGGTTCAGCATGTGACCCATGTGCAGACGTCCGGTAACATTCGGCGGCGGCAGCAGCAGGGTAAAGACCGGACGAGCGTCTCCACTTGCCGCCCGCTCCGCCGGAGTCGGCACCGAGAATAGCTTTTGCTCGATCCAGTAGTTCGCCCAGCGCTCTTCTATGGCGCCGGGCTCGTAGGTTTTGGGTAGGTCATGTGGCATAAGGGTACTTATAGATTACGACATGGCGGGGGAGGGCGATTCCGTACCGACGGGAGTCTCCCTCTGCGGAACATTCTCACCGGGCTTCGGCTTATGATGGTTCTCCGTGGGGAATGGGGAATGATGCGTAAACGAATTTGTCCGATCCTGGCGTTTGCAATTGCAGCCACAAATCTCTTTGCGTTCACGGTAGGCTCTGCCGCGCAAGCTCCTGCGCGAACCCAGAACCATGCGCCTACCGCCACTGGCACCCACCGCGATTGGCCTACGTATGGCGGCAACGCGGAAGACAACCACTACTCGCCACTGCGACAGATTAACCGCGCGAATGTGAGCCAACTGAGGCAGGTGTGGGCCTTCGACAGCAACTTCGGCGCGAATGGTGCAGACGCAGAGGGCGTCTTGCAGACCAGCCCGATAGTGGTGAGCGGTGTGCTCTACGGCATCTCGCCGATACAGAAAGTGTTCGCGCTGGACGCCGCGACTGGCAAGCTGCTGTGGCAGTTCGATTCCGGCATCTCAGGTACACAGCCTGATCGCGGTCTGGCGTATTGGGCTGAGCCCGGTGACGCCAACGGTAAGCCGGGCAAGGCCAAGTCGGCGCGCATCCTTGTCGGCGTGATGAACTACGTTTATGCGCTTGATGCCGCGACCGGCAGGCCGATCCCCGACTTCGGCAACAGCGGACAGAGTGGCCGCATTGACCTGCGCGAAGGTCTGGGCCGCGAACCTGCCAGCGCGCAGTCGGTCTATCTGACCAGCCCCGGCGTAGTTTTCAAGGATTTGCTGATCGTCGGCGGGCGCGACCCTGAGACCCTGCCCGCACCGCCCGGCGACATCCGCGCCTTTGATGTGCGTACCGGCAAGCTGCGCTGGGCCTTCCACACCATCCCGCATCCGGGTGAGTTCGGCTATGCCACCTGGCCCAAAGATGCGTGGCAGCAAAGCGGTGCCGCGAACAATTGGGCGGGCATGGCGCTGGACGCCAAGCGTGGCATTGTCTACGTGCCCACCGGTTCCGCCGCGTTCGATTTTTACGGCGGCGACCGCCTCGGCGATGACCTATTCGCCAACACCCTGCTCGCGCTTGACGCAGAAACCGGCAAGCGCCTGTGGCACTTTCAGGGCGTCCACCATGACGTGTGGGATCGCGACTTTCCCTCGGCACCGGTGCTGTTGAGCGTCCAACGTAATGGCAAGCCGGTGGATGCAATTGCCCAAACCACCAAGCAAGGCTTTGTTTATCTGTTCGACCGGGCGACTGGCAACCCACTCTTTCCGATCGAATCGAAGCCGTACCCCGCGAGCGACGTGCCGGGAGAACAGACTGCTGCCGAGCAGCCGCTGCCCACACTCCCCGCGCCGTTCGCGCGGCAACTGCTGACGGAAGACATGCTGACCAACCGCACAGCCGAGGCACACCAGTGGGCTCTCGAGAAGTTTCGCAGCTTCCGCGCCATGCCGAAAAGCGGCGGCCAGTTCGTTCCCTTTAGCGTCGGCCACGACACCGTCATCTTCCCCGGCTATGATGGCGGTGCCGAATGGGGCGGCCCGGCGGTGGATCCGCACGGCATCCTCTACGTGAACGCGAATGAAATGGCATGGACCGGGGCGCTGACGCCCAACGTTCCCACCGCTGACGCCAAGGGCCTCTACCTGAACCAATGTGGCGTGTGCCACGGAGAAAAAATGGCGGGCTCGCCGCCTGCGATGCCCTCGCTGGTCAATGTAGGCAACCGGCGCACCCCACGCCAGATTGCCGCAACCATTAAAGCTGGCAAGGGCCGAATGCCGGGCTTCCCTGGTTTTAGCGACGAGCAAGTCTCCGCGCTGGTTGAGCTGATAACCAAAGGTGAAAACAAAGAAGTCGTCGGCGACGCGCTGGAGTCGGCTGCCATGCGATACCGCTTTACCGGTTACAAGAAGTTTCTCGACGCCGAAGGATACCCCGCAGTCGCGCCGCCGTGGGGTACACTCAGCGCCATCAACCTCAACTCCGGCAAGTATCTTTGGAGGATTCCGCTGGGTGAGTATCCCGAGCTAGCTGCAAAGGGGATGAAAGATACGGGCACCGAAAACTACGGTGGACCGATCGTCACTGCTGGCGGGGTGCTTTTTATCGGAGCCACCAACTTCGACCGCAAGTTTCGCGCCTTCGATTCCGCAACCGGCAAGCTGCTGTGGCAGACGACTCTACCCTTCGCTGGCAACGCCACGCCCATTACCTATCAAATCAACGGACGCCAGTATGTCGTGATCGCCGCAGGCGGCGGTAAAGACCCCAAGTGGCCAAGCGGCGGAATGTATGTAGCGTTTGCCTTGCCGTAGTCGCGACTCTGAAAGTAAGTCCGCATTCCTCGGTTGCTTCATCTCTCGCTCCCTGTCCCACCCAGCCGTGCCGGGTGCCCGGCCTAGTTTCTTCAGGCTTTTTAGTCTCTTTACCCTCTTCAGTCTCTTTAGTCTCTAGGCCTTACCAAGAGCTGGGGCGAGTGGTCGCGCCACCCCGCTCGTGTCACAGCCAGGGTATCTCGTCACTTTCGGTCGTCAACAAGATTCGCGGTTCCTGAATAACCACCGCGGCGGCCACGGCGACGGCAACGGCACTTACCCCAGCACCGGCAATCTCTAAATCGGCGACGGGGCGAGCCACCTCTCGCGGCACAAACAAGGGCTCGTCGTCCGCCGTCGCAGCGAGCCAATCTGACTCATACGCCCGGGCATCCGCAGCTTGTACTCCCGCAGTCGCAGTCACAGTCACCGGCACAGACGCAGGCACAGGCACAGGCACAGGCACAGGCACAGACGCAGTCGCACCTCGCGGCTCGTTGCAGGTGCGGTCTTCCTCCGGCTCTTCGCCTTCGTCTGCGTCTTCGTCTTCGTCTGCGTCTTCGTCTGCGTCTTCCTCAAAACCCTCATACCGTTTGGCAGAACTTTTGGGCAGAGGCAGAAAAGACTCCACCGCGCTGAGCAGCGCGCTCGCCTCAAACGGTTTGCTGACCAGCCCTTGGGCGCCCGCTGCATTGGCATCGGCCAGCGTAAAGCGATCCCTGCGACTAGCCGCAAGCAGAATCGGAATGTGTGCCGTAGCAGCGATACTCTTCACCGCTTCGCACAGCGCCGCGCCTCCGCCGCCCGGCATGTGCACATCCGCTACAATCAGCCCCGGGTGGAATTCACCCACCATTACGCCCGCCTGCTCGGCGTCTTCGGCCGTCATCACGTCATAGCCTTCAGACGCAAGAATGCCCCGGGCCATGCTGCGCGCGGTCGGGTTATCGTCTGCCAGCAGAATGCGGTGGGTCATATCTGAGAACGATTCGGAGAACGATTCGGAGAACGATGCTATCGAGTGTTGCGGCACGGGCCTACTGCCCTGATTGTTATACAAGAAAGGGCGGCTCCGGTAGCGTTGATATCGCCTGACGATATCGCCTGACCGTAAGCCGCCCTTTTCGTCAGTTTTCGATTTTCTGCGCTTTTAACGCAACATCGCAACATCATGCCGCATTGCTTAGAAGGGAAACTTCCTCTTCTTTTTCTTTTTAGAAGAAGACCCATTCGGGTCGTCCGTGGCAGCCGGGGTTTGTGCCGCAGCCGCCGCCTTGGCTGCCGCATTGGCAGCTTCGTTACCCGCGCCGGTGCCCGCCTCGTTGCCGGTTGGTGTCTGCTGCTGTACCTCGTTCACCTGCTGCGGAGTCGGCAGTGGTGCCGCGCCATTGCTGGTGCTCGAAGAGCTAGTCCCAGCCGATGTCGCTGGTGTGCCGGCCTCCGGTGCCGGTGCCAACTTTAATTCGTCAATGCCAGTCTGCTCGCTACTTGGGCCGGGCAGGCTCACTCCAGCGGGCGCGGCAGGGACTGCGGCTGGGTCAGCCGGTGCTACCGCTGGCGCGTCCGAGCGCGGTGCTGCCTGATTCTCCAGCGAAACCGGACCGCCTTTCAGCGTTTCTACCGACGTCTTGCCATCCGCTGCACCGGGAGCAGTACGCAACACGCTGTTGGCCTGGTCCACAATATCTTTCGCGTTCACCGGCGTCGGATCTACCAACGACGGGGTGCCCACATGCGTCGCACGAGCCATATTAGGATGCCGGCTGAAGTTATCTACTACCGGGCTGAGCCGCGAAAATTCTCCCCGGCCTTCCATCTCCTTGGTATTCTGCGCAACCATCTCTGGCGTAGCCTTGGGAACCGGCCGATGGAACGCCGCCAGCCGCGCCTGCGCATCCGCCACCCGATTCATTTTGGGGTAGCGCGTGATGATTTGCTCATACGCCGCGGATGCCGACTTGGTGAACTCAGCAATCAGCTTGCCCTTGGAAGCTTCCGGCAAGCTCGCCTTACGGATGTTTTCGATTTGCCCCTCGTACGATTGGCCAAGCTGCCACAGCGCCTCATCGGCACCGCTGTACAGCGGATACCGCTCCACCAGAGTCTTGAGCCGCGCAATGGCGGCCGGATACGACTGCCGCGTGAAGTAAAAATGCCCAATGCGGAATTCGCGATCCGCCAGCACTTCTTGCACTTCCATCAACTTGCCACGCGCCTCAGGTAGCAGCGGGCTTTCTGGATACTGCAAAATCATCTGCCGGTATTCATCCTCAGCCCGCACCGCGTGGGTAAAGTCGCGATCCGGCTTTTCCATCTGCTGATAGTGAATGTTGGCAATCTTCATCTGCGCTTCCGCAGCTTCTGGCAGATTGGGGAAGAAGGTCTTAAAGTCGTTGTATTCGACTTCCGCCTGCTGTAGCGCGGTGGTGCCACCTTCGGCGTACCAGCTATCGCCAACCGCCAGCTTGGCACGGGCAATAAACTCTGAGTCCGGATAGGTGTTGATCAGCGTCTGCAAGGTAATGCGCGCCGTGTCATAGCGGTTGTGCTTCAGCGCATCTTCGGCGCGGTCAAACAGCACCTTATCAGGCTGTTTAGAGGTTACGTTGGCCAGCGGATTGACTACCTTCTTGTTCGTGCAGCCGACGGCCATCATCAGGCCTACGCCCGCCAAAGCCACCAATCCCGCGCGGCAAATCTGTTTCGGAGTCAACATCGTTACCCCTCTAAAAGCAAGAACTCGAACCAAACTCGGAAGCTATAACTTCAGGTTTTACCAATGTGCTTTATTGCAAATACCGCTTACGCCCCAAGCATTACGCTAAAAGCATTACGCCGAAAGCAGTGCCGCCGACCGGGCCGCCTGCAAAAGCTTGCGTGCATTGGCCTCAATTGCGGAAGCCCCACCTGATCCCCCACCTGATCCAATGCCTCCAATGCCTCCAAAGACCGCGCTGCCCGCCACCAGAATTTCCGCGCCAGCCTTCACCACATCTTCTACCGTATCCAACGCGACCCCGCCGTCCACTTCGATGCGGAAATTCAACCCCAAGGTCGCACGGATCTCGGCTAAAGCCCGTATTTTGTGCAGCGCGTTGCGGAGAAACTTCTGCCCGCCAAATCCCGGATTTACGCTCATAACTAGCACAAAATCAACCACATCCAGCACTTCGCTGAGCGTGTCCACCGGCGTTGCCGGGTTGAGGACGACCCCGGCCTTTTTGCCAAAACTATGAATCAACTGAATACTGCGATCCAAATGGCGGCAGGCTTCCTGATGCACCGAAATCCAGTCTGCGCCCGCCTCGGCAAACTCCGGGATGTACAAGTCCGGGTTCTCGATCATCAAGTGGCAGTCCAGCACCGCGCCGGTCACCTTACGCAGCGACTTCACCACCGGAGGCCCAATCGTAATGTTTGGCACAAAATGCCCGTCCATCACGTCCACGTGGACGACCGTGCCTCCGCCCGCCAGCGCCGCCTGCACCTGCTCAGCCAGATGCGCGAAGTCCGACGCCAGAATGGAGGGAGCCAGTTCGACGTGTCCGGTCATTTCACCCAAATTTCACCCACGTGTCACCCGCATGTCACCCACATTTCAAGCACGGGAAGCAGCGTCAGACGCACCGATTCGCGCGAAATCCTAGCTACAGGGCGCACGGAATGCAGGGCAGAAGATACCAGATTTTACCACGCGGAGGCACTTCCGCACGGTAGCCCCGCCCGTGTCATTGCTGAGCGAGCAGTGAAGCGCGAGCAATCGAGCCAGCACCGGAAGCCCCCTACGCCGGTCATATCACTATTCGCACCCACCACAACGCCGCCCCTCCTTGCAACTCGGGGCGCTCCTTGAGACCATCTAGTTTCGTGGCTACTGCACACAATCCGCTGGTGGAGGCTGTTGCGCTGACCAAGGTTTACCCCCCTGGCCAGACACTGGCGAACCCGTTCGCGCGAGCGGCTGCGTCAAACGCAGTTTCTAGGGCAGCGGCGGGCGTAAGGGCGGTGGATGGGGTTGCGCTCAGCATTGCGCCGGGGGAGATACTGGGGCTGGTGGGCGAATCGGGCTGCGGCAAGAGCACACTGGGTCGCATGATGCTACGGCTGATTGAGCCTACATCCGGCAGCCTGAGTTTTGACGGACATGACCTACTAGCCGCTACGCCCGCCGAACTACGCCGCCTGCGCCGCCAGATGCAGATCGTGTTTCAAGATCCCTTCGCCTCTCTGAACCCGCGCATGACGGTGGCTGCCATTCTGACCGAGCCGTTCGTGATCCATCCCGAGGCTGAAGACGGCACTGGGCCAAGCCTGGGCACAAGCGCCGGCCGCCAGCGGCGCGCCGCTGAACTGCTGACCGCCGTTGGTCTGGATGCTTCTGCCCTGCCGCGCTATCCCCACGAATTCAGCGGAGGCCAGCGCCAGCGCATCGGTATTGCACGCGCGCTGGCGCTGCGGCCCAAGTTTATCGTGGCGGATGAGCCCGTCTCCGCGCTCGACGTGAGCGTTGGAGCGCAGATTGTGAATCTGCTGGCGCGCCTGCAACGCGAGTTTGGCCTGACCATGCTGTTCATCTCGCATTCCATGCCATTGGTGCGGTATTTGGCGACGCGTATTGCGGTGATGCAGCGCGGCCAAATCGTGGAACTTGGCGACACCGAGCAGGTTTGCAATGCGCCCCATCACCCTTACACCCGCACCCTGCTGGCAGCCACTCCAGAGCTGGAAGTGACGGCTCGTTCGGCCTAGTGCATTTTTCCATTCCCCGCAGGCGCAATTTGCGCTAAAATCACGCCGAATCTACACGGAGGATTTTTTCATGAGCACAGATGCCATCGTTCCACCGCCACCTGCTCCCGACCCCACCCCCGGACTCTCTGAGCCCGTGCGCATCATTGATGCCTTTGTCGCGCCCAGCAAGACGTTCACCGACATCCGCCGCAATGCTTGGTGGTGTGGGCCTGTGGTACTTAGCATTCTGGTATCGGTCTTCTATGTGGCCATGGTGGATCAAAAAATTGGCTTCCGCACCGTCTCCGAAAACACTCTGAAGTTGCAACCCAAGAACGCCGACCGCATTGACAAGATGGAGCCAGACAAGCGCGAGGAGGCGATGCAGTTGCAAGCCAAGATCACCGGCTATGTTTCTTGGGGATTCGGGGCGATCGGAATTATTTATCTGGTGGTTGTAGCGCTAATTCTGTTCGTCACCTTCAAGTTTGGTTTTGGCTCGGATCTAACCGTGTCTCGAACGATTGCGGTTGTAATGTACGCAAGTTTGCCACTGACGCTTAAGAGTCTGCTGACGGCGGCGCTGGTGGCAGCCGGAGTGGTGGGCGAAGGCTTTACCTTCCAAAACCCTATCGCTACCAACCTTGCTTCGTTTCTCGATCCGGCGGGTAACAAATTTCTGTACGGCATTGGAACCAATCTGGACGTGTTCTATATCTGGGCTTTGGTGTTGACCGCCATTGGACTCAGTTACGCGAGCAGCCTGAAACGCCAGTCTGCCTATTTGGGTGTTTTTGGGTGGGCCCTGCTAGTAGCCGTAGGCGGAGCCGCCGTAGGAGCGGCCTTCTCCTAAGCATTGAAGCCTTGGGCGCTGCATCAGCCTGCGCGCAAAAAAGAACGCCTGCCGCGAGGCAGGCGTTTTGCTTGCTTGAGTTTCTTAACAATTGAGCTTAGTGGAGCTGCACCAGCCCGGGATCCGTTCCCTTGCTTTGCGGCGTGCGCCACTTGTCAATCGCTGACGTCTGGTGCACACAACTGACCGTGCAATAGGGTGCGCAGGGCTTTTCTGTGCGATGCTCGCGGTGTACGTCGGCGGTGGAGTAATCTGCCAGCGGGGTTCCGGGATACCCGCGTTGTTGCGAGCAATAATGCACCAGCCCAAATTCGCAAATGTAAAGATAGCGCGCTCCGGCGCGACAGCGCCACTCATTGCGGCGGCCCAGTGCGATGTTGTCCTGAAAGCTGTTGATGCGGGTGAAGCCAGATTTCTCCAGTCGCTTCATCTCGTGGTACACATTACGCTCTTCGCCCGTCAGCGGCTGCACCTGACCTTCGCCGTCGTGGATAATCCCCACCGTCGAGCTAAAGCCGAGTTCTACCGCGCGTTTGCCAATCACTAACGCGTCCTGCGGACTGCGAATACCACCGCCTACTACCGAGTTGATATTTACGTGGAACAAGGCGAACGCAGCCAGCATTTCCAGCTTACGGTCAAGCACCTTCAGGCTCTTTTTGGAGACTTCGTCCGGCGTCACGTTATCAATGCTGATCTGCAGGAATTCGAGCCCCGCAGTGTTCAGCTGCTCGATTCGCTCTGGCATCAGCAGGTAGCCGTTGGTGATCATGCCGGCAATCATGCCGCGTTTGCGGATGTGCGCAATGATGTCGTCCAGTTGCGGATGCAATAGCGGTTCCCCGCCGCTGATGGTGACGATAGATGTGCCCAGGTCAGCCAACTTGTTGAGCCGTGCGAAAATCTCGTCCACGGGCACGGGCTTTGAAACATCATCGAACTCGTTGCAATAGGTGCAGGCCAAATTGCAGCGGCGCATGGGGATGATATGCGCCAGAAACGGATGGTCTTCCGAAAGCAAAGCCCGACCCACCGCCAGATACGACCGCAGATTACGCAGTACTTTGGCGCGACGTCCGCGGAAGGTATTGCGGCGCAGCGGCGGCACGTGGCCAATTCGGACGGTAGAGGGCAGATTCTCTGGCACCACCACCGGAGCGACGTCGGCGACAATGTTCAACTCCCCCAGCGCCGCGCTGGTATTCGGGTTGGTGACGTCGGTGGGCATGAATGAAATTCGGGAAATTCCTATCGCTAAATCTCTGAATCTTAAGTAGAACACAGCAGAAATGCCGGTGAGAAGGCACGCCACAGCGACTGGCGGCTTTCGCGGGTCGAACGGCGCAGCGCGTCGGGGAAGCGTCTAACCTGCATCCACCTGATGTCCCGCGCTCCGCCACACGCGCATCGCCGCCGCCGCATTCTCCTGCTTCACCAGTATGTAGTCGGTGTCGTAGGTAGAGATGGCAAAGATGCCAATATGCACCTCCGCCAGAGGAGTGAGCAAAGCTGCCAGAACGCCGGTCTGCTCGAAATCGAACGGACCGTGCAGCCAAAAGCACACCCAATCGCGCGCGGCCTGCACCTCTTCGGGAACTCGCTCCGCCAGGCAGACCACGGAAAGCTCTTCTGCCGTTCGCGTAATCGAGCAGAAGCCCGCTTCGGCCAGCGCCTCGCCAGCCCAAGGCGGCAACTTGGAGTCAATCGGCAATCGGCACACCGCGTAAGCGCCCGCGCCCTGCGAATCTTGCGCCACTTGCGACAGGTGGAAGGTTTGTTTCATGTGAGTGCGTTGCTCCAATTGCTACTTCTGCCGTGCCACTTCTTGCCGTGCTACTACTGGCTTCCTACTGCTGTCGAGCTCACTTCTGTCGCTCCGCTGCGTCCGCCACCTTTGCCAGCATCTTATCCAGATCTTGCCGCGAATAGTATTTGCCGCGCATGATCACTGCAAAAATCCTACGCGTGTTGCGAATGTCATCCAGCGGATTGGCATCGAGCAGCAACAGGTCTGCCTGCGATCCCCCGAAAAATGTGCGGCCTCGTGGCGAGGCGTGTAAAAACTCGGCTGGCCCGCGCGTCGCCGCCTGCAATGCTTGCAGCGAGTTCAGCCCAGCTTGCGCCAGCAATTCCAACTCTTCATGCAGGCTCGACCCCGGAAACACCATGGGGTCAGGACTATCCGTGCCCGCCAGTAGCGGCACTTTGGCATCCTTCATTTCGGCGACTACCGCTTGAAAACGCGCCATAAGCGCCCGCTGAAAATCGGCGGCAGCGGGGTCGCCGGATTGGCCGGTCGCTTCACTTACCTTGGCGGGATCCCACTGCGGCCGTGCCCACGCTGGCACATATTTCATCCGCGCGTCGCCCGCAGATTTCGTAGCCATCTCGCTCATGGTCTTGCTCCACACCAGCGTTGGCGTCTGCCAAGTTCCGTTCTGCTGGAACTCTTTGAGTAGCGCACGAAGTTTGGGCAAGCTAAAACTGTCATAGGATTCTTGCCGAATCTTCTTCAGCGCCACCACATCGTTCGCCGCAATCGCTTTGGTGCGCGCTTCCTGCAACTCCTGTTCCCGTAACGATGCGCCCAGCAATATGCCACTTAGGTGTTCGATGCTCGCTTGCCCCGCGTTCGATGCTTCTGCCGCAGAAACCCCCTCTGGCACGTGTCCGGCAACGGTTACGCCTTTCCTCTTCGCTTCTTCGAGAATGCCAAAGTAGGCTTCACGCGGCGGCGACAGCACTTTGATAAAGTCCACGCCCCGCTGCTGTAGTTGATCTACATACAAGCGCCCATCGGCTGCGCTTTTCACGGCAATCGTATTCGCGGGGTTTTCCATCGTCGCGTCCAGAAACGGTCCGGGTGTAACGATGTGCGGCCCCGTGATCTCCCCATTCTCCACCCGCTCGCGCCAGCGCTGCAGCAAGGTAAAGTCGCCGCCCATGTCGCGCACGCCCACCACTCCATTCGCAAGGTAGAGGGGCAGAATCACATCCTCGGTCCAGGGCCTCTTCTCAACACCGGTCAGATGTACATGCATATCCCACAGGCCGGGAATCAAGTACTTGCCCGTGGCATTCACCACGCGGAGATTGCGGTTGAGGCTCAGCACCCCGACTCGCGCAATCCCTACAATGCGCCCGTCGCGGATCACCACCGTGTGCCGGGGCAGAATCGCTCCGGTGGTTACATCCACTAGATTCACATTGGTAATCGCCAGTGCCGGATGAGAGCTGGTCGCGGTGGTCGAGGGAGTTCGCTCCGCCGCATCGGCGCGCGCACCTGCCAACACCAGCATCACAGCAACAACAGGAAAAAAGGAAAAGGCGATGCAAAAGACAATAGAGCAGATACCGCTGCGCGGCCTAGTCATGCGCAACTTCCACTGCGTCTACCGCTCGCAGAAAATCCAGCTTTCTCTCGGCTGGAAGAAACGATGCCTCAAACGAATTGCGCGCCAGTTCGCGCATCTGCTCATCGCTGAAATAAAAATGCTGCTGCACCAACTGATATTCGCCTTCTAGCGTGGTGTGGAACATGGCCGGATCGTCGCTGTTCAAAGTCACCATCAGGCCGCGTTCAAAAAATTCGCGCAGCGGATGTTCCGCCAGCGCCGGGCAGGCTCCGGTTTGCAGGTTGCTGCTGACGCAAAGTTCCATGGGGATTTGACGTTCCGCAAGCACATCCATCAACTCCACATCCTTGGCCGCCTGGATGCCATGCCCAATCCGCTCGGCCCGCAGATTCAGCGCCCCCCACACCGACTCCGGTCCCGTCGTCTCGCCCGCATGTGCAGTGAGCCGCAAGCCGTGCTCTGCCGCATAGCGATAGCTGGGCGCAAACCACTCGGCTGGACCGCGCGCCTCGTCGCCCCCAATGCCAATGCCTACCACATTGCGGGTACGGTAGCGCACCGCCAGTTCCACCACCTTCTGCCCCGCATCCGCGCCAAAGTGGCGCACCGCATCAAAAATCCATAGCAGCGAGACCCCGAAGTCGCGTTCGCCCGCTTCGCGCCCCCGCTCCATTCCTTCAAATACAGCGGCAAAGTCCATGCCCTTCCACAGGCATACGCCCACGGACACATACACTTCCGCATGCAGAACATTCTGCCGCCGCAACTCCTGCATCATGCGATAGGTAATCAGCTCGTAGTCATGTCCGGTGCGCAGCAACTGCGTCACTGCCTTGAAGGCCATCAGAAAGCCCTGAAAGTTTTCGTATTGGTAGAGCATCACCGCGTCGCCGAGGGTCATTCTCTCGGCAGGGGCTTCGCCGTGTTGTTCGCTCAGCTCGACCAAGGTCGCGGGCGCGACCGTGCCTTCCAGATGCAGATGCAGCTCGGCCTTGGGCAAGGCGCGCAGAAAAGCAGAAGGGGCGAACCGCCCGGATGCAGCCGCGCTAGGAGTGGCCGAAATGCGTTCCCCCCGCTTGCTTGCTGCATCCATTCGCTGCGCCCCACCACGTTAGGAATTCCTTGCGACCGTACTAAACCGGGTTGCGTCCAAACTCGCTGCGGTGCCGGCTGTAGAAGAAGTAGATCACCAGGCCAATGGCCAGCCAGCCAATAAATCGTACCCAAGTGGTGATGGTCAGGCCCGTCATCAAGCCGCCACAAAACAAGATCGAGAGCATGGGGAACCACGGCACAAACGGCACCCGGAAGCCGCGCTTGCGGTCTGGATCGCGGCGGCGCAAAAAGATGACGCCAAACGAAACCAGCACAAACGCAAACAGCGTGCCGATATTGGAAAGATCAGCCGCGTCGCCGATATCCATGAACCCGGCGGGTAACCCCACGGCAAAGCCCGCAATCCACGTGGAATAAGACGGGGTCTTGTACTTGGGATGCACCACAGAAAACAACTTCGGAAATAGCCCGTCGCGGGACATCGCGTACCAGATGCGCGCCTGCCCGTACTGGAAGCACAGCAGGGACGAGAGCATCCCAGTCAGCGCGCCAATCACGATTACCGAGCGGAAGAATGGGTGTGCACCCAACACTTGCAACGCATAGGCCACCGGCGCATCCGCAGCCGGCCCGGAAACGAAGGTGGTGTACTTCAACATTCCCGTAAGCACCAGCGCAACGCCCGCGTAAAACACCGTGCACACCACCAGCGAAACGATGATGCCAAACGGCAGATCTTTTTGCGGATTCTTCGACTCTTCCGCCGCAGTGGAAACGGAATCAAATCCGATGTAGGTAAAGAAGATGATGGCGCCGCCGGTGACAATGCCGCCAAAACCATTCGGCGCAAACGGATGCCAATTCGCCGGATTGATGAGCGTTGAGCCTACCACCAGAAACACCAGAATGGCCGCCAGCTTCACCAGCACCATGATGTTGTTGGTCTCGGCAGACTCTTTTACCCCGCGCACCAGCAACACCGTCAGCAGCATTACGATTAAAAATGCGGGCAGATTGAAGTAGGCACCCGTCCACTGCCCACCCGCCCAGACGGGCGAGGACCATGCCTCGGGCAGGCTAAGGCCAAACACTGCCAGTTGTGCCTTGAGGTAGCCGCTGAATCCCACCGCGACGGCTACATTGCTGACGGCATATTCGAGAATCAGATCCCAGCCGATGATCCAGGCAAAGATTTCTCCTAACGTGGCGTAGGAATACGTGTAGGCGCTGCCCGCGATGGGGATCATCGAGGCAAGTTCGGCGTAGCAAAGGCCAGCAAAGCTGCAAGCGATCGCCACCAAAATGAAGGAGATTGCGATGGAGGGGCCAGCCGCGGGACGGCCATGCTTCAGCACGTGCGACAGGTTGCCGGTGGAAACCAGATTCACCACAACATCGAGAACCTGCGCCTTCCACAGGGAGGGCGCTTGAAAGTTCTCTCCTGCTGCCGCCGTGCCGGTGAGCACGAAAATGCCCGAGCCGATGATGGCTCCGATGCCCAGCGCAGTCAGCGACCACGGCCCCAAAGACTTCTTCAGGCCCGCGCTCTCAGACTCCGCCAGCAGCTTGTCTATGGACTTGCGCCGTAACAGTTGGCTTGTCAGATGCCTGCTCCGCAACCGGAATACCGGGATGAATGCTAAGCCATGAATGCTAAGCCATGAATGCTAACCCATGAATGCTAAGCAACGAATTCTAAGCCATGAATGCTAAGCAAGGAATTCTACCCGATAGGCCGCACACGACGAAATCCGGCCCCAAACACAGGCCGGGAAGCTCGCGCCATCACGGGACGCAATCTTGCCATCACTTAGCGCTTGGACGTGCCGCGCGCCAATTTCTTGGTCTTCTGCTTCTTGCTGCCGCGGGGGTAGTCGCGTTCTGCCTTCGGCTTTTCAATCTTGTTCTTCTTGCGGACGGCGCGCTTTACCTTCTTGCGCTCGACCTTTTCCAGTGCTGTGGTGTTCGCCATTATGCGTGTGCTGCCTCTCGGACAAAAATTCGGCAATAAAGCCAATACCTTAGGATAAATCAGAACCGCAGATAAATCTTGCCCCTGCGGAACAAAGGTGTGGTTCTGAGCGCAGAGAACCAACGGCAACGCCGTCGAGTCTTGCAGTTGTTTTGCAGTCGCAGAGCCCGTGCCCAGCCACATCACTTCAGCGAAGTACCAAGCAAGCCCCTACGTGCGCTCCAGTTGCGCGTATTTTTCTATCAGTTTTTTCAGCCCAAACCGCCCAAATTGCACGGTAATTTTCGCCTGATCGCCTTCGCCTTCCCGCTGATAAACCAACCCCTCGCCATATTTCGGATGCTTCACCCGCTGCCCCGGGCGAAAGCCCTGTTGCCCTTGCGGGGCTGCCGCCTCAACCTTGGGCATAGTGAACTTCTTGCCGCGCGAGGCGAAAAAGTCAGCGATATTATCCATCGAGTTGTAAGCACCACCCCCACCTGCGCCCGCCCCCGCCTTCGCTTTTGCCTTGGCTTGCGCCGCGCCATACTGCGGCCGCTGGTCCTCATCCTCGTAGGAATAGTGGGTACCATGGCCTTCTTCGCCATAGCTCGCCCCACCTGCCGCCGCGCCGCCACTCAATCTGCCCGCACCTAAGCGCTTGGTTGCACCGCCACCCAGATCTTCCACCAGTTGATGCGGCACTTCGTCGAGAAATCGCGACGGTACGCTCGCCTCCGGCATATCGGTGCCCCAGCGCCTGCGGTAGCGCGCTCGGGTCACAATCAGCGTATCCATCGCGCGCGTCATGCCGACGTAGCACAGGCGCCGCTCCTCTTCCATCTCTGCCGGGTCAAGCAGCGTGCGCGAATGCGGGAACAAGCCTTCTTCCAGTCCGCACAAAAACACCAAAGGAAACTCGAGCCCCTTCGCTGCATGCAACGTCATCAGCGTAACTTGCGCGTGCTCGTCGTAGGCGTCGGCATCGCTCACCAACGCCGAGTGGTCCAGGAACTCGCTCAGGCCTTCGCCGCGCTGAAACGAATCGAAGCCGGCGTTAACCAGTTCCTTCAAGTTCTCCAGCCGAGATTGCGCTTCGGGCGTATCTTCTGACTCCAACTGCTTGATGTAACCCGTGCGGTCAAGCACCGTCTTCAGCAACAAACCGGTGTTCACAGGCAATGCGCCAGTTGCCGGATCGGGATCCGTATCCTCGGGCGCGTGCAGCAGCGGTACGGACAACTCTGCGTTGGGGCTTTCGTCTGCGCCGAACTCCGCTGGATCAAATGCGTCGAAGCCCTCTTCCACCACATCGGGCTCTTGAGCCTCGGTCGCATCCACTTCATGCATAAAGTCAAACATCAGCGGATTAAAGCTGGTGGAACTAGCTTCCTCCGCCTGACGCTTCGCCAAGGTACTATCATCCTGACCGGAGGAGGAGCCGCGAAGCAAATGATTCTCCGCAGTGGAAGGGCTCTTGGTTTCCGCCCGCTCGTCGCGATCGCCGGGCGATCTTCCCGCCACCATCGCCCGCGCATCTAGAATCAACTTGCGGAACCCGGCTAGTGCGATGACCGCTCGCGGCGGCACCAGCCCGCGATCTACCGCCTCACTCAGCGCGCCCCACAGCGAAAGCCCCGTCTCTAGCGCGATCCGCTCCAGTGTTTCCAGCGTGCCCTTGCCAATGCCCCGCGGCGGTGTATTCACCACTCGCAGCAGCGCAATCGAATCGGCCGGATTCTGAATCAGTTTCAGGTACGAAATCAAATCCTTCACTTCGGCGCGGTCGTAAAACGAAAAGCCGCCGACCACGTGATACTTCACGCCATACCGTCGCAACGATTCTTCAAACAAGCGTGACTGCGAGTTGGTGCGATACAAAATCGCCGCCTTCGACGAATCAGTCTCTGGATTGCGCAAAAATTTTGCGATACGGTCGGCTACGAACAGCGATTCATTCTCGCCGTCAGGAGCCTCGTAGTAGCCAATCAGCGAGCCGCCCTGCCGGTCGGTCCACAGGTTCTTGCCTTTGCGTTGCAGATTGTTTGCCACTACTGCCGACGCAGCTGTCAAAATATTTTGCGTCGAGCGGTAATTCTGTTCCAGCCGGATAATCTTCGCGTCGCCAAAATCCTTCTCGAACTCCAGAATGTTGCGAATGCTCGCGCCGCGCCACGAATAAATGGACTGATCTTCATCACCCACTGCGCAAACATTGTGGCGCTCACCCGCCAACAGTCGCATCAACTCATATTGCGGGCGGTTCGTATCCTGATACTCATCAATCAGCAAATATTCGAAGCGCCGTTGCCACCGACCGCGCACATCGCCTGACGACTTCAGCAGCCGCACCGCTTCCAGCAGCAGGTCGTCGAAATCCATAGCGTTGGCTTTGCGCAGTTCGTCCGCATACGACTTGTAGATGTGCGCAATCCGCTCGGTTTGCGGATTGTTGGAGTTGAGGTAAAACTCCTGCGGGTCGAGCATCTGGTTCTTGGCCCACGAAATGCGCGATAGCACGTTGCGCGGCGTGAGTTGCTTGTCATCCACGCCCAGTCGCTTCATCGCCGCCTTCACCACGCTTTGCTGGTCAGACTCGTCGTAGATCACGAAGTCTTTGCGCAGGCCAATCTTCTGGCCGTCGGCCCGGGTCACCAGCAGGGCTTCTATGTCGCGCCGCAGCAATCGCACGCAAAAGGAATGGAAAGTGGAAAGCCGCGGCTTGGCAATCATGCCTCCGGCGATTTTCTCCACGCGCTCGGCCATCTCGGCAGCAGCTTTGTTGGTAAAGGTGACGGCCAGAATGCTCTCTGGCATTACGCCAAGATTTTGCATGAGATGCGCAATGCGATAGGTGATGACGCGAGTCTTCCCGCTGCCCGCCCCGGCCAGAATAAGCACCGGGCCGTCGGTGGTTTCAACGGCTTCGCGCTGCTGCGGATTGAGTTTTTCGAGGAAGGACATGGTGGTCAGTGCTCAGTTGCTAGTCGTTAGTCATCTAAGGAGGTAGCGGTGAGTATCATTGTCAGCAACCCTGACCGCTAACTGCTAACCGCTGACCTTTGGCCTTCCGCACTCTCCACACGGGCACACATCCCGCAAATATTGCCACGAGTAAATGCCTGAGGTGTGGCCGTCGTTCCAGTCGAATTGGATCGCATATTTGCCAATCGGATTCGCCTTGGTTGGGCGAGTCGCAGGCTTGAACATGGGCAGAGCCGCCGGGTTGGCTTTGGCCGGTTCGCCTGGCTTGCGGCCGCTGCCGCCGCGTTCTTCTTCGCAAGTGGCACAAGGGCACGCATCTCTAAGCCAGCCAAAGAGATAGCGGCTTTCGTGGCCGTCGGCCCAGGTGATATCCACGCCTGCGCCGGACGTCAACCCCACCTTCACCGCCTTCGGATCGTACGCCTCAGGTGCCAGCAACTTCTTCGCTTCCAGAAAAGCCATATATTGTTAGTATCGCACTGTAGACCCGGTACACTATGGGACGCTGAAATTTGAGTTCGCGCACGGTCGCGCACGGTCGCACATGGACTGTCGGCTGTATCATCATTGGGAAGACAAGAAAAGATGGAGGGTCAGCGCATGGCAGACCGCAAACAGTTTCAGAATGTGACGCCCCCCGACCCGGAATTGGTGCGTTTATTGCAAGCAGCTCGCAATAAACCCGTTTCGGAGGAAGAACTTCACGAACAGCGCATCAGCTTCGCTTTTGGGAATGCCCCCCAAAACTCTGAATTCATTACAAAAGACAGCGTTAGGCTCGCATCCAAGAAGATTAAGCTCCTTTAGCACCCACCTAGCAGGGGCGCGAATGCGCCCCTGCTAGCCTTGCCAATGTCGGTTCGCGAGAAAGACAACCCGGTGCTCTTTGCGAAGATTCAAGAACAGAATCTGTTGCGTCAGTACGATTTGTTGTCGAACTGCATTGAAATCGGCATTGAAAAGGGCGTCGAATCATTCGACAAGTACACTCTGTGGACACTGAACTACGCAGCGGTCGCAAACATTGCCCAATTCGGAGGTCGGTATCGGGAGGAGCCGATTTACGTCGGGAATCATCGCCCGCCGCATTTCAACCTCGTCCCCAATCTCATGGATCGGTTCTTTTCCGTGATGCACGAAAATTGGATCAACCCCGACCATCCAACCCTGCTGCCAGCTTATGCGCTGTGGCGACTCAATTGGATTCACCCGTTCGTTGAGGGGAATGGTAGGACGGCCCGCGCTGCGTGCTACTACCTTATTTGCTTAAGAGCGGGGCGCATCCTGTCAGGGAGAAAGATTGTGCCCGAGCGAATACGCGAAAACAGAGAGCCATACTACAAGGCGCTGCAAGCGGCGGACCAAGCGTGGGACGAGGGCCAGTTTGACGTGACGGAACTTGCAGAATATTTAGGGGGGTTACTGAAAGACCAGTTGTCCGAAGAGATCTGACTCCGCTCCCGTCGCGCCCCATTTGCTCATTTCCACAGCTTCCAGCTAAAATAGAGGTTTGCCAGCGAAGCTTAGACTTCGCTTTAGGCTTTCGTTTCGATCTTGGTTCGATTTCTTGGAGTGGTTATGGCTCAGGTTTGTGAAATGTGCGGCAAAAAGCCGCTATTCGGTAACAGCGTCAGTCACGCGCACAACGTCGCTCGGCGCCGTTGGAACGTCAATTTGCAGCCCGTAAAGGCTGCCACCGCCCACGGCAACCGCCGCATTCGCGTCTGCGCCGCCTGCATCCGTGCGGGTAAAGTCATCAAGGCCGCCCACGCACCCAAGGTTGCCAAGGTAGCTGTCGCAAAGGCGTAGCTTTCCGTTTATCTTGCTGAAAACAAAGGCTCCCGCTACGGGCGGGGGCCTTTGTTGTGTTGCACAGTCCCGCGTGCCGCCGTTAGTCCGCTAGCGCAATCACGTCAATTTCCACCAACACATCTTTCGGCAGGCGGGCGACCTCCACCGTGGCCCGCGCCGGTGGCTCGCTGGTAAAGTACTTGCCATAGACCGCATTCATGGCAGCGAAATCGCTCATATTTTTCAGGAATACGCCCGACTTCACCACCCGGTCAAGTCCCGAACCAGCCGCTTCCAGAATCGCAGCCAGATTCCTCATGACTCGATCAGTTTGTGCCGCCACGTCGCCTTCCATCACCTGTTGCGTCGCCGGATCAATCGCTACCTGCCCCGATACAAACACGAATCCATTGGCCTTGATCGCCTGCGAATACGGCCCAATCGCCTGTGGCCCGTTGGGCGTGCTGATGACTTGCTTCATAAATCCTCCCAGAGAAAATGATGGACGTAAGATTTTGTTTAACTGAGTTATGAATCTCATTAAGTTACGAATCTCTTCGAGTTACGAATCTCAAGGATACGATACTGCGGGGAAGTGGCGAGCGGCGCTGTGGAGTGCCTTGGAATCTCTGGAATGCGTGGAATGACGGGAGAGTATTACCCCTGAGTCACCCGTTGTACGTCATGTACGCCCGGCACCTTGCGCAGCCCCTTGATGATGCCATCCAATTGCTTCACGTTCTTCACGTCAATCAGCACGTCAATCGTTGCCTCGGTGTGCGCCGTGTGTGCAGCCACATTGCGAATGTTCGATTTGGAGTCGCTGATCACGCCCGAAATCACTGTGAGCATTCCCGGACGGTCGTCACAATCAATGGCCAGTTTTACCGAGTACTCACCCGGCAGTTCCACGGTTTCACGCGTCCACTCCACCGCCATACGGCGTTCCACTTCAAACAGCAGGTTGCTCACGTTGGGGCAGGTCTTGCGATGCACCGCCACGCCCTTGCCGCGGGTCACATAGCCCACAATTGCTTCGCCGCGAATCGGATTGCAGCAGCGCGCCCTGTACACCATCAGGTCATCGTGATCCTTCACCTTGATGGCATCGTCGTTGCCAGTCAGGGCGCGTTTCACGTCACTAAGCATGCCTGCTGCTTTGGCTACGGCACCCGGCGTAGTAATGCCGGGGATGAGCTTATTCAGTACCTGCCGAGCCCCGAATTTGCCGTATCCAATGCCCGCAATCAGATCCTCGCCCTTGCCTAAACCATATTCGCCTGCCACCCGCTTGTAGTCTGGCTCTTTCATCTCCTTCAAAGCAGCCCGGAAGCGCCGAGCTTCCTGCTCCAGTAGGCGATGTCCAATCTCAATCGCCTGTTCCCGCTGATGAATATTCAACCAATGGCGCAGTTTTTGCCGCGCCCGTGCCGACTTCATGAATCCCAGCCAGTCCCGGCTGGGCGGATGCCCCTTCTGGGTAATTACTTCCACTATGTCGCCCGACTTCAGGTGGTGTTTCAACTGCACCATGCGCCCATTCACCCGCGCTCCCACGCATTGGTGGCCCACTTCGGTATGGATCATGTAGGCAAAGTCCACTGGCGTGGAGTCCTTGGGCACAATCACCACCTTGCCCTTGGGCGAAAAAGCGTAGACCTCTTCGTCAGAGATCAGATCCACCTTCAGATCAGAGAAAAACTCTTTTGCGCTGGAGGTGTCGGTTTGCATCTCTACCATGTGACGCAACCACATGAGGCGCTGCTCGTCTTTGGCGGAAACCGGCCCATCTTTGTACTTCCAGTGCGCGGCGATACCCCACTCGGCGACCCGGTGCATTTCCTCGGTGCGAATCTGCACTTCGAATGGCGTGCCCTGCTCGGCAATTACCGAAGTGTGCAATGACTGGTAGAAATTCGGCCGCGGCATGGCAATAAAATCCTTGATGCGATCGGGCACGGGGCGCCACAAGCTGTGAATCTGCCCCAGTGCCGCATAGCAATCGGTGCTGTTGCGGGTGATGATGCGCATGGCAAACAAGTCATACACGTTATCCACCGTGATGCGCTGTTTCACCAGCTTGCGATGGATGCTGTAAAGCCGCTTGACTCTGCTATCCACCTTGCACTCAATGCCCGCCTCTTTCATCTGGGCGCGAACCAGAGCTTCGCTCGCAGCCAGAATAGGCTCGCCTTGCTTGCGCTTTTCTTCCACTGCATCGCGCACAAGGATGTACGCGGCGGGGTCCACATACTGAAAGCCCAGGTCTTCCAGTTCGCCGCGGATCTTACCCATGCCCAGCCGATGTGCGATGGGCGCGTAGATTTCAAGCGTCTCGCGCGCAATCTTCTCCTGCCGCTCGGGGGAAAGATGCTGGAGCGTTCGCATGTTGTGCAGGCGATCGGCAAGTTTGATGAGCACCACGCGAATGTCATCCACCATCGCCAGCATCATCTTGCGAATATTTTCTGCTTGGCGCTCTTCGCTTGAGGCAAAGTCTAACTTGCCAATCTTGGTGACGCCTTGCACAATGTGCGCCACGTGCGTCCCAAAATCGCGCTTGATGTCGGCGATGGTGATGGATGTATCTTCCACTGAATCATGCAGCAACCCCGCAGCTACGGCCACCGGGTCGAGCTTCATCCCCGCCAGCACGATGCCCGTTTCCAGGGGATGCATCAGATAAGGCTCGCCGGAATCACGCTTTTGATTTTGATGAAGTTGGGCAGAAAGCTCGAAGGCGCGACGGACAATGCCCAAGTCGTCCGTAGGGCGATTGTTTCGCATGGTTTCCAGCATTGCATCAAAACGCGCAGCCAGATCGGGCGCAATCACTGCGGGAGTGATGGGTGAAGTACCCGGAGGAGTTTGGCTAGACAGCGCCATAGTGGATTATAGCTCGGGAAGCAGCGCGCAGCTTACGCTGGAGGCTTGCAGCTCACCGCTAACCGTGAGCGCACAGGCTGTAAGCGGTCAGTCTGCTAGCGGGTGTTGTACCCTAGGCCATGCCCTACCGCGTGCTCGTCTCAGGATTCTCTGGCCCCATCGGTGCTGCTTTGCAACCGGCGCTGGAAGCTGATGGCGCAACCTTGGTCCGTTTGGTGCGACGCCCATCCGCATCGGCAAACGAAATTCAGTGGGCACCCGGCCAGCCCCTCGACCCAACACTAGTCTCCGGCTTCGATGCCGTGATTCATCTTGCAGGTGAATCCGTGGCCGCCCGCTGGACCGATGCGAAGAAGCGCGCCATTCTCGATAGCCGCGTGCAGGGCACCACAACACTTGCTATGGCGCTGGCACAAGCAGAACGCAAGCCAGGGGTCTTTCTTTCCGCGTCCGCCGTCGGCATCTACGGCTGTCGGGGAGACCAGACCGTGACCGAGGCGACCCCAACGGATGCTGCTCATGCTCCCGGGTTTCTGCCTGACGTCGCACGCGCATGGGAAGCCGCCGCCGAGCCAGCGGAAGCTGCTGGCATTCGCGTAGTGCACCCGCGCATAGGTATTGTGCTAAGCCCGAAGGGCGGAGCCCTAGGCCAAATGTTGCCGATATTTCGACTCGGCTTGGGAGGGCCTCTCGGCAATGGCAAACAGTGGATGAGCTGGATCAGCTCTGCCGATGTGGCAGGAGCGATACGGCACCTGCTGCACAACGAGGCAGCCAGCGGCCCCTACAACCTGACCGCACCGAATCCGGCGACGAACGCCAGCTTCACCTGCGCCTTGGCAACCATACTGCGTCGCCCAGCGCTGTTTGCCGTCCCAGCCTTTGCCTTACGCCTGGTGTTTGGCGAAATGGCCGACGAAGCGCTGCTGTGCAGCACCAAAGCCCTACCCGAACGCCTGTTGGCCAGCGGCTACCAGTTCCGTCAGCCGCAACTGACCGCAGCGCTTGCAGCAAATTTGAATCATTAAAATCATACAGTTGCGCTAAATGCACTTCTGGTTGCGTTTAGTAGCACTATATACAATTATAAATGCATATGGTGCAAAGAATTCCATGGCAAAGAGTTATCGAGAACGCTTGGCTTCGGCGGCCGATCGCTTGGCTCATTGGCGTGCGGCTGGCGGGAAACCGCCCTTAGCTTGCGTCCCTCGGGGAGGGATTAGGATCAGGGTGGAACATTCGTAGGAGCCTAGGCTGCATGAGCCATGCGAACGACGCGCCGACTGCGCAGCTTACGAACATGATAATCCCTAGAGTTCGCCACGCTTCGATCGTCAGGCGACCGCCTAACCAAATCGACCAAATTAAGATAGCGATGGGCAGCCACCCGCTGACGATCAGCCCGATGATGGCTCCAGCTTTTACAGCAGACAAACGGGATTGTCTGACAAAGCGAGACTTCAGTAACAGCCAAGCTCCCAGCGGCCCAAGGGTAATTCCGCTCGGGACTCCAAGCCATGCGACGTAATATAGACTTAAAAATAGTACCTCGAACCAACTGACCTGGCGATCCGGCTCGAAGAGCCAGATTACCGTTAGGATTGCGGACGCAAGCAGAGTGCCACACACAGCACTGAACAAAGCGCCAGCGGCAAGGAACCTGAGCGTCTTCATCCTACCCCTTCACCCCGGAAAATTCCTCCACCCGCTCGCGCACGCTCTTGACCTGTACTGGCAAGCTAAGAGCCGCGCCGTCTTCCAGTAGCGGGATGAGCTTGTCGAAGTCGGGGCCGGAGTGCGAGCCGGTCATCACCGTGCGTATGGGATGGAACAGCTCCTTGCCCTTGACGCCCGCTTCGGCCTTGACCTCATTGATAATCTCCTTGAAACGTTCGGCGGAAATGCCATGATGGGTGCGCCCCGGCAAAACTGAAGTATCTACTTCAGTTTTCTCCGCGCGCACTTTGGCGTAAAAGGTTTGCAGTACCGCGCTGCAACTTGCCGCGCCCAGCACCTCGGCATTATCGGGATTTGCCACCGCCGCAGCCGCGTCATAGCGGAAGAACAGCGCGGCCTTTTCCGGCAGCTGGTCGAGCTTGTCCACGTAGGGAACCAGCAGCGCCACCACGCGTGCGAACCATGAGCGCACCTCGGCGTTCGTCTCTGTACTCACTTCTTCGCCAGCGCCTTGCGGCAAATATCCGGCCTGCACAAAATAGGGCAGCGCCAACGCCACCACGCGCTCGGGGGCTGCCTGCTTCAGGTAATGCCGGTTCAGCCAGTACAACTTCTCCATGTCGAATACAGCGGGAGAAGGGGTGACGCGGGAGAGGTCAAACTCCTTGACAAGCTCGGCGGCGGAGAATATCTCGCGGGTACCTCCAGTGGGAGCCCACCCCAGCAGCGCCAGGTAATTCACCAGCGCCTCGGGCAGTACGCCCATCTCGCGGAAGCTGGCGATGGAGGTCGCGCCGTGGCGCTTGGAAAGCCGCTCACGGTCCGCGCTGAGGATGGTAGAAAGGTGTGCGAACTCCGGCACGGGCATGCCCAGCGCCTCATACACCACGACCTGCTTGGGCGTGTTGCTGACGTGGTCGTCGCCGCGAATCACGTGCGTAATCTTCATCAGCACGTCGTCAATAACGACTACGTAGTTGTAGATGGGGATGCCAAGGCCGCCGGGCAATGACTCACCCGGCTTGGCGGAACGCACGATCACGTTATCGCCGACAATTTCGCTGGGAAATTCAACCTCGCCGCGCACCAGATCATGAAAGCGAATGGGGTGGTTGGGCACCCGCAGCCGCACCGCGCAAGGCTCGCCCGCGGCACGACGTCGGGCCGCCTCTTGCGGCGCGATAGCGCGGCAGCGGCCGATGTACACTGGCTGGCGCTGCTCGGCCATGGCGGCCTGCCGATCGCTTTCCAATAGTTCGTCGGAACAGAAGCACAAGTAGGCCTTCCCCTCGGCGAGTAGGCGCTCGGCATACTCGCGATAAACTTCCAGCCGGTCGCTTTGACGATACGGGCCATACTCCCCGCCCTGCTCGGGACCTTCGTCAAAGTCAATGCCCATCCAGCGCAGGTCTTCCACCAGCTGAGCTTCAAAGCGTGCCTCGCTGCGTTCCATGTCGGTATCTTCCACGCGCAGCACGTTCACGCCGCCGGGGCTTTGGCGGGCGACCAACCAGTTGAAGAGCGCGGTGCGGGCATTGCCTACGTGCAAGTGTCCGGTTGGCGACGGCGCAAAGCGCACCCGCACAGGAGAACTTTCGGTTTTTTGGAGATGGCTCACATCAAAATGCTAGCAGAGCGGACGGACATCCACAGGACTCGTCAACGCTGGCGCTGCGGCCGAGCTGAAGAAGTCACCACTTGTTGCCTCCCACTCGACTGATGGGGTCAACATATTCAAGCGAGAATCGCATCTCTGCTATACGCGCTAAGCGCTAAGCGATAAGGTTGCCAGCGCAGAGATTAGCAATTTCCCAATGCTCGTCCTGCGCTGCTTACTCGGTCGAACTGTGGTCGTGGATGATCTTCCATCCGCTCGTCGCGCCGGTGCGGGGGAACTTACGGAACACCAGCGTGAAGATGCCGTGGGGGGTAGATTTGTCTGGCATAGTCAGGTGGAATTCACCGCGGACAAATGCGCTAGCCGGGCCGAGCATTTCCACATGCAACTCGCGGAACTCAAGCTGGCCCATGGAGCGGCCTTCGCTCTGGTAGCGCTTCACGTAGCGGTCGCGCGCGGCCTGCCAGCCATGGTTCACGGTGCCGCCGGAAAAGAACGTCAACTCGGGCGAGTTCCAGTAGCCCGCCATAAAGCCGTCGAGGTCGTGGCGGTTCCACGCCGCCTGCTGGGATTGAATCAACTGGACGATTTGGGCCGGTCCAGTCATCTGGTGGGAAGCGGGTTTCGGTTTCGCGGCCGTTTGGGCCTTCGCGAAGGGTTGCGCGCCGAGCGCGGCGACGAGGATTACAGCGATAAGGACTCGTGTCATTGCAGTGGCCTCCGCAGGCAAGCAGGACGGTACTTCCGGCGCTAAAGCCCAAGCTTACTCCAACTGCTTGCCAATCTCCCAGTGGTGACCGAAGGGGTCTACGATGCGGCCTTGACGCCAGCCGTATTCATGATCCCGCACCTCGGAGATCACCTTGGCCCCGGCGGCAACGGCGCGGGCAAACAGCGCATCTGGGTCAGGGACGTTCAGGATGAGGCGGCAGGCGCAGCCGCCAAGTGCTGCGGGGCTGTAGTTTCCATATTCCGTTGATTCTTCATGGATCCAGAACTCGCTGGGGTTCGCCGCGCCTTCTATGCGAAAGTGGGCCACAATTTCGCCCTCGGGCGAGGTGGTTCGCCAAAGCTCCTCGGCACCAAGGGCCTGCATGTAGAATTCTGCGGCTGCCGCGCTGCGGCGGACGATCAACATGGGTGCGAGCGAGGAGGTCGCCCTTACCATCGTGTCAAATTGGTTGGTCTCGCTCACAGGGGTTCTTAGCGCTTCTACTCGCGGCCGCTTACGCGGTCATAGTGGTAGCTGGTGCTGACCGTGCCGAGCGACTCGTTGTAGAGGCTCTCCATGTTGAGGGCTACTTTTACCTCTTCGCTAAAAGTGTGAAGCGCCTTCAACACGTCAGCGGTGGCTGGCACGCTGCGCTTAGGGGTGACGAAGAACTGCTGGTAGCCCTTGTTCACCAGCTTGGCTGGCTCGCCGTCGACTACATAGGCGGGATGTCCCGTCAAACCTACGCCGTTGGCGGTGGCAGCGATGGTTGCCGTGCACCCGTCTTTCGTCACCACGGTTCCGGCACCGCTGCTGGTGAGGGTAAAGCCGTGACCGCGCAGCCAACTGGTGGCTTCGTCAAAGGTACGAGCAGGCTGAATCTTAGGTCCACCGCCAAACAACGGAATCGCCATAAAATCCTCTCAAAAACTCACAACACCAGTGAAAACAAGCGCTTACAAAGCTGGCAGCAGTGGCACTCAGCGAGATCCGACCGCGTAACGCCCCACCAAATGTATCCGCAAGCGTCTCTGCGTAATCTAAGGGTAATCGAAAGTCAGACGCAAGCAGCAACACGTCGAAAGGAAATTGTAAGGCAAAAGCCCTGCGGGCGTCCTTGTCGCTGGTTTCTGTTTGCAATTTTGTTAAACGGGTAGCGGCGTCCGCAGCCGTGCAAGAATTGATTATGCAAAGATTTTCACCTGAAGTCGCGCTTTCATTCCCCTCCGACCCGTATCCGGTAGCGTATGCTCCGGGCGCGCCGCTGGGCCAGCGCGTGACGGATGGCATTGGCAACACGCCGCTGGTGCGGCTCACCAAGCTGGCTCGGGCCGCGCAACCCTATGCAAACCATGATGCGATCCAGATTCTAGGCAAAGCCGAGTGGCACAATCCCGGCGGCTCGGTGAAGGATCGCGCTGCGTGGAACATCGTCTCGGAAGCGTGCAAGGCGGGCCAGCTTGGTCCGGGACGCATGCTGCTGGACTCCACCAGCGGGAACACGGGCATTGCTTATGCGATGCTGGGCGCGGCCATGGGGTTTCCGGTGACGCTATGCGTCCCGGCCAACGTTTCGCCTGAGCGCAAGCGCTTTTTGAACTCGTACGGGGCGACGATCGTGTGGACGGACCCCGACTTGGGATCCGATGGCGCGATTCGTAAAGTACGCGAGATGTTCGCGGCAGACCCAGACAAATACTTCTACGCCGACCAGTATTCCAACGACGCCAACTGGCGCGCACATTACATGACCACCGGGCCGGAAATCTGGCGGCAGACCGAAGGCCGGGTGACGCATTTTGTTTCGATGCTCGGCACTAGTGGGACGTTTATGGGCACTGCGCGCAAGTTGAAGGAGATGAATTCTGCCATCCAGTGCATCAGCCTGCAGCCGGATTCGCCCTTCCACGGCATCGAAGGCGCCAAACACATGCCAACGGCGATTGTGCCCGGCATCTACGACCCCACGCTGGCCGATGCGAACATTGAGATTTCAACTGAGGCGGCATATGCCATGTGCAAACGCCTGGCGCGGGAAGAGGGCTTGCTGGTAGGCATTTCGGCAGCAGCAGCCGTGGTCGGGGCGGAGCAGATTGCCCGCACTATTCCGGAAGGTGAGCGAGCGGTAATTGTGACGATTTTGTGCGATTCGGCGGACAAATACTTGAGTGAGCGGTTCTGGGAAGAATAAAGCGGTTTGAAGTTTCAAAGTCGCCGCATCATTGCTGGATTCAGAGTCACCGCAGGGGAAGAAATTTGTGAAACCCACCGCGTGAGCGCTGGGAATTGAACAAGGGTTGAGCGAGCCCCATAGGGGCGGCACCTTTTGCAAAGAAAAGTTATGCTGAAGCTTTCTCAAACTGAATACGCCGCCATCCGCCAGCATGGCGAAGACACCTATCCGCACGAATGCTGTGGAGTGCTGCTGGGCTCAGTGAACCTCGACACCGATACGCGAGTGGTGCAATCGGTGGTGCGGGCGGGCAACACGCGCACCGATTCGCCGCACAACCGCTACAGCATTGACCCTGCCGAGCTGATTCGTATTCAGATGCAAGGCCGCAAGCGCGGAGAGGATATCATCGGCTTCTACCACTCGCATCCCGACCACCCGGCGATGTGGTCGTCCACTGACCTTGCTGAGGCGCACTGGATTGGCTGCTCCTACGTCATCACCAGCGTGGACGGCGATAAGACCACCGGCAAAGCTGTGTTCACCAAGTCATGGGTGCTTTATGGCAGCCCAGACGGCAGCGCCAAGCAGTTGGAAGAGGAAGAGATGATCGTGCAGAATCCGGAGCAGTAGAAATCCTGACCCAAGCAGAGCTTGGAGGGGCACCCGATTAACGTACCCGGATAACGTACCTGTCATGCAGCGCATCGCCGGTACACTAGCAGCATCGCATACCGTTAACAGCAGCACTCGAACTTTGAACCCATCTTCACCGGAGCTAACAACCACATGAGCCAGATCAAGGTGCAAATCCCTACACCCCTTCGCCAGTACAGCGACAAGAAGGATTCCGTTGAAGTGGAAGCCACCACCGTAGGCGAAGCCATGAAGGCGATTACTACCGCGCATCCCGACCTGCGCCGCCACCTGTACACCGACGAGGGCAAGCTGCGCGCCTTCGTCAACTTGTATTTGAATGAAGAAGACATCCGCTACATGCAGAAGGAAGCCACCGAAGTGAAGGATGGCGATACACTCTACATCGTGCCTTCGATCGCGGGCGGCAGGGGGTAGTCATGACCACGGCAACCAGTGCATCAGGCTCTGCGGCAACGGCCACGCTGAACAACGAAGAGGTGCTGCGCTATTCGCGGCACCTGATCATGCCGGAAGTTGGAATGGAAGGCCAGCTCAAGCTGAAGGCGGCGAAGGTGCTGTGCATTGGCGCGGGAGGACTGGGCTCGCCGCTGGCACTTTATCTGGCGGCAGCGGGCGTCGGCACCCTCGGCATGGTGGATTTTGACGTGGTGGACTACAGCAACCTGCAGCGACAGATTTTGCACCACACCCCTGACGTTGGCCGTAAAAAGCTCGATTCGGCGGGTGACAAGCTGCTGGCCATGAATCCCTTCTTGCACCTGAAGAAGTACGACACCATGCTAACCAGCGCCAACGCGCTCGACCTGTTCAAGGAATACGATATCGTCGCCGATGGCACCGACAACTTCGCGACGCGCTATCTGGTGAATGACGCGTGCGTGCTGAGCGGCAAACCGAATGTGTACGCATCCATCTTCCGCTTTGAGGGTCAGGCCAGCGTCTTCGGTACCAAAGACGGCCCCTGCTATCGCTGCCTGTACCCCGAGCCGCCTCCGCCTGGTCTGGTGCCTTCGTGTGCGGAAGGCGGAGTACTGGGCATTTTGCCGGGGCTGCTCGGCGTGATTCAAGCCACCGAAGTGATTAAGCTCATCTTGAATGGCGAGACCAAGGACTCGCTGATCGGACGCCTGCTGCTGGTGGATGCGTTCGCCATGAAGTTCCGCGAGCTGAAGTTGCGCAAGAACTCTGAGTGCCCGGTTTGCGGTACCCACCCAACCGTCACCGGCCTGATAGACTACAACGAGTTTTGTGGCATTCGCGGGGAGGAGAAACCGATGAGCGCACTAGTAGGTGGTATGCCGGAAATGGAAGTGACAGAGCTGAAGCGGCGGGTTGACGCCAAAGAAGACTTGTTTGTGCTCGACGTGCGGGAGCCGCACGAATATCAAATCTGCAACCTTCACGGCCATCTGATTCCTTTGGGCGAGATTGAAAAGCGCGCTGGCGAACTGGACCCGGCTCGCGAGATGGTGGTGCACTGCAAAGCGGGTGTACGCAGCGCCAAAGCCATTGCCGCCCTGCAGCAACTTGGCTTCACCGGCAAGCTGCATAACTTGAAGGGTGGGATTATGGCTTGGGCAGATCAGGTTGACCCTACCATGCCGAAGTACTAAGTGAACTCTATTAAGTCGGTAGTGCGGGGGACGCATTCCATGCGTCCCCTTTTTACCATCCTGCAGCATACTTACTTGCAACGCACTTACTTGCAGCGCACTTAGTTTCCCATCGGTTTGCTGCTGTCACTGCCCGTCAGGTCTAGGGCGTGCGCGTTGCCCGCGAATTGAATCTGCGCGATCGAGCGCACGGAGGTTGCTCCGGTCAGCAGAACCGCGTTGTTGTCCGCCTTACTGCCTAAGTCCACCATATGTGCGGGCACCGTGGCTACCACCTTGTTACCATCCAAAATCCTCAGCGTGACGTTGTTTGCTTCGCCTTCCCACTTGGCGTTATAAGAGCCTGCCTTCAGGGTGGTGCCGTTCACCGTCGCACCCTGCGATAGCAATATCTTGCCTGAATTGGTAGCGGCAAATGCCGTGGAAGCCATAGCCAACGCCAGAGATGCAGCAATTACCGCCATCCGTGTAATCTTGTTGATGCTCATGATGTAGTTCCTTTTCTCTGCCCGCAGGGGGCAGTAAGCAATGGCGGCCTTTGGGAGTAAGCGCATCGCGGGGAAGCTGTTTGCAATTCCGCGCCAATGGCCTAAAATACTGCGAGCGTGGAGAGGCCGTACCTGCCGATGGTTGGGCTGGGCGTTCGGCTAATCCTCTGCCGGGGACTGGTTTGCTTTGGCCGCCAAACCGAGAGCGAGTCAGTCCCTAACTTCTTGTACCACGCTTGCTTGCAGTTCCTCAGTGCGCCCGGCGAGCAGCAAGTTAGAAGCTCGCAGAGTATTCCGTTCGAGTGAAGCTTTGTTCCGCCTGCTTTGTTCCGCCTGCTCTGTTCCGCCTATAGATACGCAGACACGGGTGAAAAGTTCCGCATCCCCATATCCATTCACATATGTCTGATACGTCCGCGACAGTCTGGGCACACTCCGGGCATACTCCAGTTCGCTTAGTTCGCTTCAGTTCAATTCAGTTAGTTGGACGCAGCAGAATGGGACGGGTGAGCAGTGCGCATCAACTCGCAGCTACTGTTCTAGCAAAATTGTGCCGTATTGGGCTTCTCTGTCGTCGGTTGTGACAAGCGAACGGATGTGGGGCTCAGTTGTCACATTAAACCGTGATTACAACTTTTCCGAAGTTTTTGCGCTCCAGCATCAACCGGTAAGCATCACCCACCTGCTCCATAGGGAAGAGATTGCCTATCACGGGGCGCATCGCACCCTCGGTCATCCATGGAAGCATGGCATCCCAAGCTTGCTGAATCAGCGCCGCATTCCCTGCCAATACCGATAACCACAAGCCGTGGACGCTGGCGCTTTTGGAATACAGAATGCGGGTGTCAATTTCTGGTATGGCACCAGTTGCGGTGCCATACAGAATACAGCGGCCAAAGTCTGCAAGGCACTTCAGGCTTTTGGTAGTGTGTACCCCACCCAGCATCTCTAAGACGGCATCCACTCCGTCACCGTTGGTCAGGTTCAGCACCGCTTGCTCGTAGTCGTCGCGCTTGTAGTTGATGGCGTGATCGAGCCCCAGCGGAGCCAGTCGTGCCAACTTCTCATCAGAAGAGGAAGTGCCGAAGGTTTCAATGCCCAGCAAATGGCCAATCTGCACGGCGGCCGTCCCCACCCCACCCGCAGCAGCGTGGATCAACACACGAGGCCGGGGAGCTTTGGGGTCGAACGGCCCCAGCAAGCCAGCCTTCCAGTAAGCCAGCCACGCAGTAAAGAAGTTGACCGGAAAGGCGGCTGATTCCTGCGAAGTCCACGCCGAAGGCTGGGGCCACAATAAGGCGCGCCGCGCAGTGATCTTTTCGGCAAAGGCTCCGTATTGCAGGTAGCCCATCACCCTCTCGCCGGTGGCTTCCACCACGCCAGCAAACTCGCGGCCCACAATCACGGGGGGCGGCGGCGTCCCCGGATAGCCCCCACTGGCCATCATGGTATCGGCAAAGTTCACGCCGCCCGCCTCCACACGGATCAGGATTTCGTCAGGTTTGGGCTGGGGCGCTGGAATCTCGTGAACTTCCAGTCCATCCGGTCCGCTGAAGCGGGTAAGAATCACGGCGCGCATACCGCCATAGTACCGCAGAGTCGCCTGACAGCGGAGGGTAGGCCATTGACGAGCCGCCCCGAAATCGCCTTCACCCGAAACCGACCCATCGGTCGGTATATACTGGCGCAGTGCGTCGCCGATTTTGGGCAGGCTCACCAACGGGAGTTCTCTTCACTCATATCCACTCCCGTTTATGGCGGCTAGCTAATACGTTCTTCCCTCCCCGGAAGACACACTGCGCTCAGTGCGGCGTCTCGAATTGCAACCGGGGAGCTGTTGGAGCTGTCGTGGATCTCATACTGTTGCGCGTTATTTTTGTTGGTCTGGTTACTGTTGCCTGTTACGTGATTCAACCCTTCAGCCTGCCTCATGAGTGGGACGCAGGGGTTGGTCTGACCATTGGGCTTGCCATCATCTTGTTTGAGACCCGCGTCCGGCTGATTAGCCTGAAACGGCTGATTGGTGCGGCCATTGGCAGTGTGCTCGGCATACTGGGCGCATACCTGTTCAGCCTCGTGCTGCGCAACAGCCTGAGCCCCGGCAACACCCAGAGCTTTCTGCAGTTGCTAGTGATGCTGCTGATGGCCTATGTGGGCCTTGCGGTGGGAGCCAACAAGGGCGAGCTGCTGAACCTGGCTGCCCTCGGTGGCATCTTCGGTGCGGAAAAGCAGCAGAAAAAGTCATACAAGATTCTCGACACCAGCGTGATTATTGATGGCCGCATCGCCGATATCTCAGAGACTGGCTTTCTCGACGGCATCATTGTGATTCCGCAGTTTGTGCTGCGCGAGTTGCAGATGGTGGCCGATTCTGCCGACGGCTTGAAGCGTAACCGTGGCCGCCGCGGGCTCGACATTTTGCAGAAGCTGCAAAAGGCCGCCACGCTCAACATTCAGATCGTGGAAGATGACTTCCCCATGGTGCGCGAAGTGGACCTGAAACTGATTGAGCTGGCTAAGGTCTACGAAGGCAAGATCGTGACCAACGACTTTAACCTGAACAAGGTCGCGCAGTTACAGGGCGTGGAAGTGTTGAACATCAACGAATTGGCCAATGCACTTAAGCCCATCGTGCTGCCGGGCGAGATTATGCGCGTCTTTATTCTGAAAGAAGGCAAGGAATACAGCCAGGGCGTAGCGTATCTAGATGATGGGACCATGGTGGTGGTGGATAACGCCCGGAAAATGATTGGCAAGACGATTGACGTCTCGGTGACCTCGGTGTTGCAGACCACGGCAGGCAAGATGATCTTTGGCAAGTTCGACGAGCGCTCCTCGCAGCGCGGGCCAGCGGTGGTGCCCGCGCCCACTGCCGCACCAGCCTCCCTCCCGGCGCAAGAAGCGGCAGCCAATAGCGGCGAGTAGGCAGAGGCGAAGCAGGCACCTCGCTGGGTTGGGCCTTCTGGCTTAGCCTTAGCTTGCGGACAAAAAAGTCAGGGACGAGCGTAATGCCCGTCCCTGTAGTTCCAAATTGGTAACGATATTGGTATCTGCCGGCCTTTCCGCGCTCTGACGGCTGAACCGCTAACTGCTTGCGGCTAGGGGTTCACCGTAAAAGGCTTGTTGCTGGTAAGTGCGCCCGTGGGGGTAGTAACTACCACGTTGCCCGTGGTAGCGCCCGTGGGGACGACTGCCGTCATGTAAGTGTCGGAGACCACCGAGAAGCTCGTCGCCGGCACGCCATTGATAGTTACACTTGATGTGCCCGTGAAACCTTGGCCGAGTATCTGCAGCGTGCTGCCCGCCTTGCCTTGGTACTTCTGCAACGCGATGAATGGTCCGAGACCCATATCAAGGCTGAGAACCGCACCACCGCCGCGACCACCGCCTTGATGCGCCAGAAAGTAGAACTTGCCGGTGGTGTGCTGCATAATGCCGCCTTCTAAGTAGCAGCCCTCCGACGAGACCATAGTATGCAGGAGAGTAAACAGTCCGGCCGTCGTGAGGCTCCACACGGAACCGCAGGTGTTGGTGTCAACGTTACCACTGGCTACACCATAGAGGGTGCCGTCAGTCGCCTCAACCATGGCGCCAGTTGGATTGACGCCCTGAGAAAAATCGGCTGGAAATGAGTATAAGTTCGTAATAGCACCGGTGGTCAGGCTCACGCGATAGATGTTGCCAACACCGTTGCCGCCCAGCATGCTGGCGCCGTACGCAAAGCCGTCACTGGCGAGCAAGGTCGGGGTTTCGGTCGC